>JAYTTV010000181.1:0-21238 GCA_043745075.1 Sphingomonadaceae bacterium | reverse complement strand
CCCGTCGATCTGGCAGCGCAGACCCTCGGGCTCGCCCTCCGACTCACCCGTAGGCCGCAGGCAGGTGACCTCGCGGCGACGCAGGTAGCGGGAGAGCTGGCGGGCGAGTGCGCCGCCCTCGCCCTCGACCCCGAGCAGGCGGACGACACGGCCGCGGAACGCGAGGGTCCCGGTATCGACGACCTCCGGCACGCCGCGCAGGTCCGGGGTTCCCGGAGCGGGCTGAACCGCCGGAGCCGGCTGCGCCCGGGCGGCGGAGGGCCGCTTGCGGGCCTTGGCCATCTGCACGGAGGCCCGTTCGATGAAGTCATGAGCGATCGCGGCCGGGACGTCGCCGCCGCTGACCTTGTTCATGGAGGAATTGTCGTCGTTGCCGACCCAGACCCCGACGACGAGATCGCCCGCGAAGCCGATGAACAGCGCGTCGCGATGGTTCTGCGTCGTGCCGGTTTTGCCGTAGGTCGGAATCGGCAGCAGCGCCGACTGCCCGGTCCCGTGCCGCACCGCCGACTGGAGGAGCTCCATCATCGGACCGCGCTCGGGCCAGCTGCGCGTCGCCGCGACCGCGCCGCGCACCGTGTCGATCAACCCCGGCGGGCGCGGCGTCGCCAGCCCGACCGGCTTGACCGGATAGGCGCCGTTGGCGACCGCGGCATAGGCGCTGGTCAGCTCGATTAGCGGCACCCCCGACGTGCCGAGCGCGAGCCCTTCGTAGTTCGACAACGGCACCGTTACCCCGAGCAGCCGCGCCTGCTTGCGCACCGCCTCGACCCCGACCTGCTGGGTCAGCTTGGCGGCGGCGATGTTCGACGACGCGGCGAAGGCGGTGGCGAGGCTGATCCGCCCGCGATACTTGCCCTCGTCGTTCTTCGGCGACCAGTCGCCGATCGTCGTCGGCGTATCGTCGATGATCGTCCCCGTCGTCGCTCCGGCGTGGAGTGCGGCCAGATAGACGAACAGCTTGAACGACGACCCCGGCTGGCGCAGCGCCTGCGTTGCGCGGTTGAACGGCGTCGCGGTGTAATTCGCGCCGCCGACCATCGCGACGACGCGCCCGTCGGGACGCATCGCAACGAGCGCGGCCTGATGGATATTGAGCCCGCCCGCGCCCGCGAGCATGTCGGACACCGCGCGTTCGGCGTCGTGCTGGAGCGCCGGATCGAGCGTCGTCTTGACCGCGACGTCGCCGTATTGCCCCGGATCGACGACCCCACGCGCCTGCGGCAGCACCCAGTCAGCGAAGTACGACCCCGTCGGGATCGCCTTGCGCCCGGGGATGTAGCGCGCCGGAGCAACATGCTGCGCCTGCGTCGCGGTCAGCGCGCCGGTCTCGACCATCGCCTGCAGCACGACGCGCTCGCGGTCCTGCGCGCGAGCAAGGTGGCGCGACGGCGCGAGGCTCGACGGCGCCTTGACCAGCCCGGCGAGCATCGCCGCCTGCCCGACGGTGAGGTCCTCGGGCTCGCGGTCGAAATAGGTGCGCGCGGCAGCGCGCAGCCCATACGCGCCCTCGCCGAAATAGACGCTCGACAGATACCGCGACAGGATCTGGTCCTTGGTCAGGCGGCTTTCGAGATAGAAGGCGATGATGATTTCCTGCAGCTTGCGCTTGATCGTGCGGTCGCTGCTGAGGAAGCTCGTCTTGGCGAGCTGCTGGGTCAGGGTCGATCCGCCCTGCGACACGCCGCCCGCCTCGGCGTTGCGGAACATCGCCCGCGCGATCCCCTGCGGATCGATCCCCCAATGCGAGTAGAAACGTCGGTCCTCGATCGAGATGATCGCCTGCGGCACGTATTTCGGCAGCTCGGCGATCGTGACCGGCAGTTCCTTGTAGTCGCCGCGCCGCGCGATCGGATGGCCGGCGTCGTCGAGCAGGACGAGGCTGGGGTTCTCCAGCGGCTCGAGCGCGCGGCCGAGTGGCGCGGTGACGACGAGCCAGATGCCGGTGGCGACGAGCGCGAGCACGATCGCCAGCAGGATGAGCTTCCAGAAGCGGCGGAGGAAGCTGCGATTGGGCGGCGGTGGCGGAGTGTCGAGCTCGGCGAGCAGCGCGTCGATGCGGGCGCGCCGGGCGTCGTCGTCGGCGTAGAGCGAGGTCATATCGTCCCTCTCCCCTTGAGGGAGAGGGACGGTCGCGCCTTCGCGACCAGGGTGAGGGTGAGGGCATCGAGGGAGGGGTCGTCATGGCCACCCTCACCCTCACCCTGGTCGCGCGAAAGGCGCGACCGTCCCTCTCCCTCAAGGGGAGAGGGAGCCGTCACGCGCGCTCCCGCGTTGCGGTGAAGCGCAGCGCCTTCTCGCGCTGCTCGGTATAGTTCAATTCCCACTGGTCGCGCGCCATGAACACCGGGGCACCCTCGCGGTCCTCGGCCATCGCGCCGCGGTGGGCGTCGATGAAGGTCTTGAGGTCGGCGGGGGCTTCGGCCGTGATCCAGCGGGCGGTATCGAACGGCGACGCCTCGAAGCCCGCGGCGACGTTATATTCGGCGGAGAGGCGCGAGATCAGCACTTCGAGCTGCAACTGCCCGACGACGCCGACGATCCATTGCGACCCGATCATCGGACGGAACAACTGGGTCACCCCTTCCTCGGCCATGTCGTTGAGCGCCGAGCGTAACTGCTTCGACTTGGTCGGATCGCCCAGCCGCACGCGCTTCAAAATCTCGGGAGCGAAGTTCGGGATGCCGGTGAAGGTCAGCGCCTCGCCCTCGGTCAGCGAGTCGCCGACGCGCAGGACGCCGTGGTTGGGGATGCCGATGATGTCGCCGGGGAACGCCTCGTCGGCGATCTCGCGGTCGGCGGCGAAGAAGAAGATCGGCGAGTTGATCGCGATCGCCTTGCCGGTCGCGACCTGCTTGAGCTTCATCCCGCGACGAAACTTGCCCGAGCAGACGCGCATGAAGGCGATGCGGTCGCGGTGCTGCGGGTTCATGTTCGCCTGAACCTTGAAGACGAAGCCGGTGACGGCGGGTTCTTCGGGGCGGACGTCGCGCGGGATTGCGTGCTGGATGCGCGGCGCCGGGGCGTAGGCGGCGAGGCCGTCGATCAGCGCCTCGACGCCGAAATCCTTCAATGCCGAGCCGAAGAACACCGGGGTCAGCGCGCCTTTGCGGTACAGGTCGGGGTCGAGCGTCGCATAGCCGCCGAGCGCGAGTTCGGCCTCGGCGCGGAATTTCTCGAGTTCGTCGGCGGGGACAAGGTCGGCGAGACGCGGATCGTCGAGCCCGGTCATCTCGATCGTCTGCCCCGACGTCTTGCTGTCGCCTTCGGGGATCGTCAGCCGGTGGCGGCGCAGGTCCCACAGCCCGCGAAACTGCCCGCCCATCCCGACCGGCCAGTTCATCGGCACGACGTCGAGCGCGAGCTTGTCGGCGACCTCGTCGAGCAGCTCGAACGGGTCGCGCCCCTCGCGGTCGACCTTGTTGACGAAGGTGACGATCGGCACGTCGCGCAGGCGGCAGACCTCGAACAGCTTGCGCGTCTGCGCCTCGATCCCGCGCGCGGCGTCGATCACCATGACCGCTGAGTCGACAGCGGTCAGCGTCCGGTAGGTGTCCTCCGAAAAGTCCTCATGCCCCGGCGTGTCGAGCAGATTGTAGGTGATCGCGCCGCGTTCGAAGGTCATCACCGACGACGTCACGCTGATTCCGCGCTGCTGCTCGATCTTCATCCAGTCCGACCGCGCCCGCCGGTTGTTGCCGCGCGCGCGGACTTCGCCCGCCAAGTGGATCGCGCCGCCGAACAGCAGCAATTTCTCGGTCAGCGTCGTCTTACCGGCGTCGGGATGCGAAATGATCGCGAAGGTGCGGCGCTGGTTGTGCTGGGGGTTGTGCTGGGAGCCGTTCGGCGCGGGGGCGGACATGCGGCGCTATGTGGCGATTATCTCCCGGCGCGGCAAGCCGCCCGAAGTTTGCGCCACAACGCGCTTGCGCTGGTGAGTCCACCTTTGTTACAAAGAGCCAACGGCGGGATCGAGGATTTTCCTGTGCGGAGTCAGCGTCTTCTCATCGGTCTTTTAGGTGCGCTGGCAATTGCCGCGCCGGCGACCGCATCAAGCCTGTACACCGTTCCCAAATACGCCGCGATCCTGCTCAACGCCTCGACCGGCGAGGTGATGTACGCGCGCCAGGCAGATGCGCCACGTTACCCGGCGTCGATCACCAAGGTGCTGACGCTGTACATTGCGTTCGATCAGCTCGCGCACGGGAACGCCCGCCTGACCGACGCGATCGTCATCTCGAAGCACGCCGCGCACCAGGCACCATCGAAGCTCGGCCTGCGCGTCGGCTCGACGATCAGCCTCAAGGACGCGATCGACATCATCGCGACCAAATCGGCGAACGACATCGCCGTCGCGGTCGCCGAGCATATCAGCGGCAGCGAGGCGGCATTCGCGGCGAAGATGACCGCGACCGCGAAAAAGCTCGGCATGAGCCGGTCGGAATTCGTCAACGCCACCGGCCTGCCCGACAGCCGCCAGCTCACCACCGCGCGCGACATCGGCACCCTGAGCCGAGCGGTCGTTCGCGACTTCCCGCAATTCTACCGCGTCTTCAGCCAGGTCGCGGTCGATTACGAGGGCAAGTCGATCGCCAACCACAACCATCTGCTGACGACACTGCCCGGGGTCGACGGGATCAAGACCGGCTATACCGCGGCGGCGGGGTTCACCCTCGCGGCGTCGGCGGCGCACGACGGGACGCGGCTGATCGCGGTGGTCCTCGGCGGACCGACCCGGCTGGCGCGCGACGGCAACGTCACCAACCTGCTCAACACCGGCTTCGAGGTCGTCAACCGCCGCGCGCACGGCGAATGGACTACCGTCGCCGAGAACCTCGCCGAGCCCGAGGACCTCTCCGACGGCACGTTGCAGGGGCTCGCCGAGACGAGCGTCGGCGACAACCCGACTCTGGCGATGCTGGCGAACCGCACGCCGGTCAAACAGGCGCGCAACTGGTAGCCGTCCGCCGCATCGCGAGCGGCTCGGCGTACGAGGAGCTGATCGGCTATTCACGCGCGGTTGTAGACGAGGATGGCTGGGTGTTCGTGTCGGGCTGCACGGGGGTCGATCCGGCGACGATGACGCTCGCTGACGGGGTCGAAGCGCAATGCGCGGCAGCACTGGCGACGATCGCGGCGGCACTCGGTGAGGCGGGGACGGGCTTCGACGATGTTGTCCGGGTGCGGTACATCCTGCCCGATGTCGCTGAATTCGAGGCGTGCTGGCCGCAGCTTCGCGCGGCCTTCGGGGTCGCCCGACCGGCGGCGATGATGATCGTCGCGGGGCTGATCGACCCGAAGATGCGGATTGAGATCGAGGTGACGGCGCGGGTTAGCCTCAAACCGAAACCGTGAGCGCATTGCTCCATCAAAATGTCATCCCGCGAACACGGGGACCCAAAGTCGCGATGGCCGGTGACTTTGGGTCCCCGCGTTCGCGGGGATGACAAATGAAAGAGGGGCCGCGGTTGGAGCCCCCATCCGCCACGCCAGCTTCGCCCCCGTGGTCGACGCCCGCACCCGGGTCGTCATCCTAGGCTCATTGCCCGGCGCGCAATCGCTCGCGGCGGGGCGCTACTACGCTCATCCGCAGAACGGCTTCTGGCGACTGACTGGCAGCGTTATCGGCGTCGATCTCGTCTCGCTCGACTATGCCGATCGCCTCGCCGCGCTGCTGGGCGCAGGAATCGGGACGTGGGACGTCATCGCCACCGCGCGGCGCAGTGGCAGCCTCGACGGCGCAATCCGCGACGTCGAGGGCAACGACCTAGCCGCACTAGTCGGATCGCTCCCCGACCTCCGCTTGATCGCCTTCAACGGCCAAAAAGCAGCCGAGATCGGGAAGCGTCTCATCTGCCCCGGCACGCGGCACCTCACACTGCCGTCGAGCAGCCCGGCACACACGATGTCGTTTGAGATGAAAGCAGCCGCGTGGACGGCCTTGCGCCTCGACCTCGTAATGCCGGTCAGCGCTTCAGGTGAGCGCCCTTCTTGAGTGCGGGCGCGGCGGGCTGAGTATCGGCCGATTGGGTGTTGCTCGCTGGGGCAATCTTGGCGAGCGACTCGCGGTTCAACGCGGCGATCTCGGCCGACTGCGGCACCGGCGGCAGCGCGTGATGGCGGGTTTCGCGTGCGCCGACGGGTGCGGAAGCCACAATCGCGACCGCGCCGAGAGCGAAGGATATGCGCTTCATGAAAGTCCTCCCTGTTTTAGCCCCACGAAGCATTAACAAACCAATAATATTGCGGCCCGTTCCATTGCCCTCCCAGGGTTCCTATCTTGGTGGCCTGACCGGAGTAGCCGCCATGCGTCTCAGTATCCTCGACCAATCGCCGATCGCCGAGGGCACGACTGCCGCGGCGGCGTTGGCCAACTCGATCGACCTCGCCCGCGCGGGTGAGCGGCTCGGCTACCACCGTTATTGGGCCGCCGAGCATCACGCCTCGCCCGCACTCGCCGGGGCCGCGCCCGAGATTTTGCTGTCGGCGGCGGGGGCAGCGACGCGGACAATCCGGCTCGGCAGCGGCGGGATCATGCTGCCGCATTATTCGCCGCTCAAGGTCGCCGAGACTTTCTCGACGCTGAGCGGGCTGTATCCCGGGCGGATCGACCTCGGGCTCGGGCGCGCCCCGGGGAGCGACCAGCGGACCGCGTTCGCGCTCCAGCGCGACCGGCGGACCCAGTCGCCGAACGACTTCCCGAACCAGCTCGCCGAACTCCTCGGCTATCTCGAGGACGACCTGCCGGCGGGGCACGCCTTCGCCGACCTCGCGCGGACGCTGCCGGGCCTGCCCGAGACGCCCGAAGTCTGGCTGCTCGGCTCGTCGCCCGACAGCGCGGCGTGGGCGGCGGAAACCGGCCTGCCGTACTGCTTCGCCGACTTCATCAACAGCGACGGCGCGGAGATCGCGGCGCAGTACCAGCGCGCGTTCCGTCCCGGCGTGCGGGCGGCGAAGTCGTACACGATGGCCGCGTTGTGGATCGTCTGCGCCGAGACCGACGCCGAGGCCGAGCGGCTGGCGCTGTCGTCGCGGATGATGCTCGCGCATCTGTTGACCGGAGTGCTGATCCCGGTGCCGTCGCCCGAAAAGGCCGCCGCATGGCTCGCCGCCAACCCGAACGCGGCGCAGCGGCGCGGCCGCCGGATGATTACCGGTTCGCCCGCGACGGTGCGCGCGGGGATTGAGGCGGCGGTTGCGGAGTACAGCGCGGACGAAGCGATGCTGGTCAATATTGTTCACGACCATGCGGCGCGGGTGCGGAGTTATGAGCTGGTCGCGGAGGCGTTCGCCGACCGGCGACTCGCGGCCTGATTTTCTAAATCCTCCCCGTCTTCGGGTAGGGGGACCGCGTCTTCGCGGTGGAGGGGCAGGCGAGCGAACTCACACTATGATCCTGCTCGACCGCCCCTCCACCATGCAAGAGCATGGTCCCCCTCCTCGAAGGCGGGTAGGATTAAGAGCTAGGCCGCGATCGCCCGGCGCGCGTCCGCCGCCTTCACCAGTTCGACCGTGTTTCGAATATTCGCCCGCCCCGACGCGCCGAACACCATCGACTCGATCTGCGGCTGCTCGGCGACCCATGCGATCGCCTCGGCGGGCGGGATCGCGCCGCTGGCGTAGATCGACATGGCGATGACGCGGCACGGATAGGCGTCGATTGCCGCCGCATACGCCGCCCAGCCGCCCGACATGCGGAAGCCGATCTTGTTCATGTTGGCGCAGACGATCGGGTTTTCGACGCTCTGTTCCTCGAGAGCGCGGAGCAACAGCGGCAGGTTCATCGTGATATAGCCCGGCTCAGCGTTGTAGCGCTTGCGGACGTGGTCGGCGAAGATGCGGAAGGCGTCCTTGAACTTGAGCCCGAGGAGCAGGTCGACGACGACGTTCTGGAGGAAGATCACCGGGGCGTTGACCCCCTCGAACATCTTCATCTCGGCGTCGACGAGCAGGGTGATCAGCCCCTCGACATCCTTGTTGGCGATCGAGAGGCCGCCGCGCACCGCCGCGTCGAGAAGCCCCTCCTGCGGCAGGAAGCGCTTCAAGGTGCCGAGATAGCCGTCCTCGGTCACCGCATTCGCGTATTTATGCGCGTACGGCATGCCGGGGTAGAAGATGAAGTCGGCGTATTTCGCCGGGTTCGCCTTCATGATCTGGGCGATCTCGAGGATGCGGTCGTGGGTCGTGCACATGAAGGTGCGGACGCCCTCGGCGAGCGCGACGTCGAGGACGTCGACGATCGCCTGCGTTTTCTGGAAGCGCATCGCCCCGGCTCGCGCCTTCTCCTCCGACATGTGGTTGATGCCGAAGAACTGGTTATCGCCGAACAGCAGGCGGTCCATCTTGTGAGCCATATCAGCGGCGTCCCATCAGCTTGCCGATCATCCCGGTCTTCGCCGCGACCGGCGTGGGGGCGCGGAAGTTCGCCTCGACCGCGCCGTCGTTGGCGATGAACATCGCGAGCGTCTTGTCGGTCTCGACCGCGCTGGCGAAGTCGTTTTCGAGTGCGCCGCCGCCGATCGCCGCGATCCAGCCGTCGATCTGCGCCGAGTATTCCTCGCCGCGGAGGTAGAAGTCGACCGGCTCGCTGAGCTCGGTGGTGTAGCGCGTGTTCCACCCGGCGGTGTAGCCCTCGGGCAGCGCGCCGACGTCGTCGCGGAGGAACAGCTGGATTTCCTGCCGGTCGGCGTACAGCCGCCCGGCGGTGCCCCACAATGTCAGCCGCGTCGTCATCTTGCGCACCGAGGTGTCGGTCCAGTCGACCGAGACCTGCGCGGTCAGCCCGCCGTCGTAGCGCAATGTGCCATAGACCTGGTCGTCGGTTTCGGCCGAGAACACCGGGACCAGCGCCGCCCCGGCGACGGTCGCGGGGGCGCCGAACATCCACGTCACGAGGTTGATCGGGTGCGCGGCGTAATCGTAGAGGCAGCCGCCGCCCTGTGCGCGCTGGGTCCGCCACGACGACCCCTTGGGCTTGGTCACGACCGCGCCATACGCCTCGGCGAGGACATGGGTGACGCGCCCGATTGCATTGGTGTCGACGAGTCGCTTGACCTCGCGGAACGCGCCGATGAAGCGGTTGTGATAGCCGACCTGGCAGATCAGCCCCTTCGACTTGGCAAGGTCGGCGAGCGCCGCGCCTTCCTCCGGGTCGAGACAGAACGGCTTTTCGCAAAACACGTGGAGTCCGCGGTCGAGCGCGGCGCGGACCATCGGGCCGTGCATCGCCGACGGCGTCGCGATCAGCACCGCGTCGAGGTCGACCGACTTGAGCATCACCTCATAGTCGGTAAAGGTCGCCAGCCCGGTGTATTTGCCGAGGACATCGAGGACGTATTTCGCGCTGTCGCAGATGCCCGCGACCTCGACGCCGGCATGGGCGTTGATCACCGCAAGGTGCGACAGGCCCATCTTGCCCATTCCGACGACGCCGACCCGGACCAAATTCCGCCTCCTCGAGCAATGCTGGCGCTTCGTACCCGCTGTTCGCACCTGCAACAAGCCGGTTGACACCGCGCGGCCGCCCGCCTTGATGCGAGCGATCGAGCGGCGGGGTTGAGGAGCGAACAATGGCGACACGGCGGGTGCGCGTCCTCGCGGTCGCTTCGGGCGGCGGTCACTGGGTGCAATTGCTGCGGCTGCGCCCGGCATGGGACGGCTGCGACGTCGCCTATGCCACCGTCCATCCCGATGCCGCGGCGCAGGTCCCCGGCGCGCGCTTCTTCAGCTTCAAGGACGCGAGCCGCAAGAACAAGGCGAGCTTCGCCATCGTCGCGCTCCAGCTGTTCCGCGCGGTCGCGACGGTCCGCCCCGATGTCGTCGTCACCACGGGCTCGGCCCCGGCGCTGTTCGCGATCATGTTCGGGCGGCTGTTCGGCGCGCGGACGCTGTGGGTCGACAGTATCGCCAACAGCGAGGTGATGTCGTCGTCGGGGCTGCGCGCGCGCAAGCTCGCGCACCAATGCCTGACCCAATGGCCCGAACTCGCCGCCGACCCGGTCCCGAAATATTGGGGAGCGGTGCTGTGAGCGTGGCAAACGACGCCCCCGAAGTGTTCGCGAGCGTCGGATCGATGTTCGCTTTCGACCGCTTCGCCCAGGCGCTCGACGACTGGGCCACGGCGCATCCGGCGACGAAGGTCCTCGTCCAGATTGGCAGCGGCGCGTACGAGCCGAAGCACGCCGCCTTCGTCCGGATGATGCCGCCCGCGCTCTACCAGCGCCGGATTGCCGAGGCACGACTGTTCGTCGCCCACGCCGGAATGGGATCGATCATCGCCGCGATCCAGGCGGGCAAGCCGCTGCTGATGATGCCGCGCCGACTCGACCTCGGCGAGCACACCACCGACCACCAGTTCGCCACCCTCGCCAAGTTCGCCGGGCGCGACGGGCTCCACACCGCGGTTACCGTCGAGGACCTCCACGCCGGAATCGACGCGCTGCTCGCCGATGGCGGCACCCCGCCCGCGCCGATCGAACCCTTCGCCGCGCCCGCGTTCACCGACCGCATCCGCGCCTTCATCCACGGTTCGGACGCGGGCTAGATGGCGCTGATCGACCTCGGCACGACCGACAGCCCGACGCGCTTCACACTGTCGGTGACGCCGGCGCTCAGCGTCGGGCCGCCCGACCAGCAGTTCCTGTTCGGCGGCGCGGGGCTCGGCAGCGCGATCGCCGCGCTCGAGGCGGCGACCGGGCGGCCGACGGTCTGGGCGACCGCGCAATATCTGTCGTTCGCGAGGCCCCCGGCGGTTCTCGACCTCGACGTTGTCGTGCCGGTCAGCGGCCGCCATTCGAGCCAGGCGCGGGTGACCGGGCACGTCGGCCCGACCGAGATTTTCACCGTCAACGCCGCGCTCGGCAGCCGCCCCGATGCGCTGGCGATGCAATGGGCGGTGATGCCCGCCGTGCCGCCGCCCGGCGACTGCCCGCCGATGGTCTACGACTGGGTGCGGCGCGACGACGACCTCAACGCCAACTTCGAGCAGCGGATCGCGCGCGGGCGCTACGGAGCCGCGCGCCGCAGCGGCGGCCCGAGCGTCGACGGCGAATCGGCGATGTGGGTCCGCCCGACCGGCGGCGGACTGGTCGACCGGATCACCCTCGCGCTGATGGCCGACTTCGTGCCGTCGGGGATCGGCCACGCGACCGGCGCGGCGATGGGCGGCAACAGCCTCGACAATACGATCCGCTTCGTTGGCCTCGCCCCGACCGAATGGGTGCTGTGCGACACCGTGATCGAGGGGCTGGCGAACGGCTTCGCCCACGGCCGGATGCGGCTGTTCGCCGAAAGCGGCGCGCTGCTGGCGACGGCGAGCCAGTCGATGATCGTGCGGACACACGTGCCGCCAGCGTGATATGGTCGGGCGATGTGAGGAGAGTCGAGATGCGCTTCCTGATTGCCGCCGCCGCGCTGTCGCTGTCGGCCCCCGCGATTGCCGATATCGTTCGGGAGTGGCCATCGCCGGCCTGCGCGGTCGATACCCGCGTCGTGCCCGCCGATGCGGCGAAGGCTAATGGCCTCCAGCGCCTCGACCAGCTGCCGCCCGCCGCCGAATATCTAACCGTGTATCGCGCGGTTGGTCCCTGTCCCGCGCCGGTCGTGGTCCGCTACGGCATCGGCACGCCGCGACGCTGACGGCGGTTCAACTCCCGGGCGGAATGCACTAGAATGGCGCCAAGCCTTGGGAGAGTGTTCGTGAATATCCAGACCAAGATCGCCGCCGATACCGCGCCGCGCTGGCCGCGTTTCGACTGGTCCGACCCGCTGCTGCTCGATGCGCAGTTGAGCGAGGACGAGCGGATGATCCGCGATTCGGCGCGCGCCTTCTGCGACGCAGAGCTCGCCCCCGTGGTCCGCGAGGCCAACCGCCACGAGACCTACGACCCCGACCTGATGAAGAAGTTCGGCCGCGCCGGGCTGCTCGGCGTGACGATCGACGGCTATGGCTGCGCCGGCGCCAGCTACGTCGCCTACGGCCTCGTCGCGCGCGAGGTCGAGCGCGTCGATTCGGCGTATCGCTCGGCGATGAGCGTCCAGTCGAGCCTCGTGATGTACCCGATCCACGCCTACGGCACCGAGGCACAGCGCGAGAAATACCTTCCCGGCCTCGCCAGCGGCGACCTGATCGGCGCGTTCGGCCTGACCGAGCCCGACGCCGGCTCCGATCCCGGATCGATGAAGACGCGCGCCCGTGCCACCGCCGACGGCTTTGTCCTCAACGGCGCCAAGATGTGGATCACCAGTGCCCCGGTCGCCGACGTCTTCGTCGTCTGGGCCAAGCTGGCCGACGATGCGGGGGTCGACACGATCCGCGGATTCGTCATCGAGCGCGGCGATGCGGGCCTGTTGACGCCCAAGATCGAAGGCAAGTTCTCGCTCCGCGCGTGGGTCACCGGCGAAATCGTGCTGCAGGACGTCCATATCCCCGCCGACCGCATCCTCCCCGGGGTCAAGGGCCTCGCCGGACCGTTCGGCTGCCTCAACAACGCGCGCTACGGCATCGCCTGGGGCGTGATGGGCGCGGCGGAGTTCTGCTGGCACGCAGGCCGGCAGTACACGCTCGACCGTAAGCAGTTCGGCCGTCCGCTGGCGCAGACGCAGCTGGTGCAGAAGAAGCTCGCCGACATGCAGACCGAGATCACCCTCGGCCTCACCGCCGCGCTCGCCGCCGGCCGCCTGCTCGATGCGCACAATCTCGCGCCGGAGGCGATCAGCCTGATCAAGCGCAACAATTGCGGCAAGGCGCTCGATATCGCGCGCGTCGCCCGCGACATGCATGGCGGCAACGGCATCTCGGACGAATATGGCGTCATCCGCCACGTCATGAACCTCGAGGCGGTCAACACCTACGAAGGCACCCACGACGTTCACGCGCTGATCCTCGGCCGCGCGCAGACGGGGTTGCAGGCGTTCTTCTAGCCGCAGCGCGGCTGCACGCAGCGCGGTAAACGCATCTTCGCGGTTCCCGCGCAGCGCGCAGAATCGCGCAAGGCCGGCCGGCGGGGCGGCGGCGAACTGCCGCCGAACCCGTCCGACGAGCGCGGGCTTTGCCCGCGCCGGTTTTAGGTCGCGCAACGATTACGAAACCGCGGTAAGCCCCAGCTGCACTGCGACGTCGATCACCGGCGTCTCCTGCGGGATGACGTAAACCAGCCCCGGGTCGCGGCTGGTCGTCACCGCGACCGCGCGGCGCGGGCACAGCTTCATGCAGCCGGTTTCGACGATGCGGATCGGCGAGCGTTTCCACTTCGGCAGGCCGAGCGTCTTGACCAGCGCCTTGGCGAGCGACTTCGAGCCGTCGTCGCCAAAGCCGCCGCCGACCTTCTTGCCGCACTTCTTGCAGATCGCGACGAGGGTCGTCACCGGCGTGGGGACGGCGAGGATACCGGGTAGGCTCATGCATGCTCCTGCTTGACGCATCCGCGCCAACGCTCCACGCCGCGACGATGCTCCTTCTCGCCCTTCTTTTCGTCTGTGGACTATGGGCGGGGACGCAGAACGCCCTCGCCGGGGGCGGGTCGTTCGTCACGCTGCCCGCGCTGATCCTGACCGGGCTCGACCCGCGGATGGCGAACATCACCTCGACCGTCGCGCTGTTCCCCGGGCAGGTGACGACCGGCGTCGCCGGGCGCAGCCTCGTTGCCGGGGCCGAGCGGCTGTCGTTCCGCGCGCTGGCGATCATCAGCCTCGTCGGCGGCATCGTGGGGGCGTTCCTGCTCCTCGTGACGCCGTCGAAGGTGTTCGGCGCGATGGTGCCGTGGCTCGTCCTGGCGGCGACGTGCCTGTTCGCGTGGAGCAGCTTCGGCCCGAAGCCCAAGGGCGAGACGACACCGCCTCCGGCGTGGGTGTCGGCGCTGATCCAGGCGGTCATCGCGGTCTATAGCGGCTTCTTCGGCGGCGGCGCCGGGATCGTGACGCTCGCCGCGCTGACCCTGGCGCGGATGCCGATCCGCAACGCGGCGGGGACCAAGAATGTCCTTGTCTCGCTCTCGAACATCGCCGCCGCCCTCGTCTTCGCCGCAACGACGGCGATCCCCTGGGCGAAGGCGGCGGCGGTCGGGGCGGGGTCGATGGTCGGTGGCTATGCCGGGGCGATCCTGCTCAAGCGCGTTCCGGTCATGTGGCTCAGGGTCGGGGTCATCGTCATCGGCGCCGCGTTGACGATCGGCCTGTTCATTCGGGGCTAGACCGTTATGGCCGCGGGCGTGGCCAGCGGCTCTAGCCGCGACCGCGACTACCCCGCTATAGGCGCTCGGATGCCGAACAATTCCCCTGACCCGCACGCGCTGGCGAAGACCGAAACGCTGATCGAGGCACTGCCGTATCTCCAGCGATACGCGGGCCAGACCTTCGTCGTGAAATACGGCGGGCACGCGATGGGCAACCCCGAGATGGCGAAGGACTTCGCCGACGATATCGTCTTGCTCAAGGCGTGCGGCATCAACGTCGTCGTCGTCCACGGCGGCGGGCCGCAGATCGGCTCGATGCTCGAGCGTCTCGGGCTCCACAGCACCTTCGTCGACGGCCTGCGCGTCACCGACGCGGCGACCGCGCAGGTTGCCGAGATGGTCCTCGCCGGGTCGATCAACAAGGAACTCGTCGCGTGGATCAACGCCGCCGGCGGCGTCGCTGCCGGCATCTCGGGCAAGGACGCCAACCTCGTCCGCGCGGTCAAGGTGACGCGGACGACGCGCGACCCGGGGAGCAACATCGAGCGTGAGATCGACCTCGGCTTCGTCGGCGAGCCGGTTGCGGTCAACCGCAAGCTGATCGACGTGCTGACCGACGCCAACATGGTCCCGGTGATCGCGCCGGTCGCGACCGGGGTCGACGGCGCGACGTACAATATCAACGCCGACACGATGGCGGGGGCGATCGCGGCGGCGATCGGCGCGGCGCGGCTGTTCCTGCTGACCGACGTCGCCGGGGTGCTCGACAAGGATGGCGTGCTGCTGACCGACCTCAACCCGCGCACGATCGCCGCGCTGGTCGACGATGGAACGATTTCGGGCGGGATGATCCCCAAGATCGAAACGTGCGTCACCGCGGTCGGAGCGGGCGTCGGCGCGGCGGTCATCCTCGACGGGCGCGTCAGCCACGCGATGCTGCTTGAGATCTTCACCCGCGAAGGGGCGGGCACGCTGGTCCGCGCGTAACTTGCTCTCGGCTTCGCCGGGGGAGGGTGAAGATTGCGCGTAACGGCGACACGCCCTAGATGCTGCGGCGCAACCTCAAGGGCTCGAACATGAATTCGCTCGCCGCGATCGTCGGCATCGTCATCATGGTGCTGCAGTGGCTGATCTGGCTGCTGATCCTCCAGGCGATCCTGTCGTGGCTGATCGCATTCAACGTCATCAACACCTACAACAGCTTCGTCCGCGGCGTGCTGCGGACGCTCGACGCGATCACCGAGCCGCTGCTGCGGCCGATCCGGCGCATCCTGCCCGACCTTGGCGGGATCGACCTGTCGCCGATGGTGCTGATCCTCATCATCATCCTGATCCAGCGGCTGCTGCCCGCGATCCTGCTCGATACGGGTGCGATCTGAAGGCATGGGGGGCCATTTCGGGCGGCGTGACGCTGAGCGTTCGCGTCTCGCCGCGGGCCGGGCGTAATGCGGTCGAGGGGCTGATTCCCGACGCCGAGGGCAAGCTGCAACTCGCGGTACGCGTCGCCGCCGCCCCGGTCGACGGCGAGGCGAACGACGCCATCGAAGCGACGCTCGCGCGCTGGCTCGGGGTCAAGCCGCGCGAGATCGAGGTTACCGGCGGGCTGACCACGCGGTCGAAGGTCGTGACGATCGACGGCGATCCTGTTGCGCTGATCCGCAAGCTTCAGACGCTGACAGCAGGCAAGGGGACGTCATGAGTGCATCGATCATCGACGGCAAGGAACACGCCGCCGCCCTCGTTGCGCGGGTCGCCGAAGCGGTTCCCGCCTTCGCCGCCGCTCGCGGACGAATGCCGGGCCTCGCGGTCGTGCTGGTCGGCGAGAACCCGGCGAGCGCGGTGTATGTGAAGAACAAGCTCGCGCGGACCGTCGCGGCGGGAATGCGCTCGATCGAGCACCGGCTGAGCGCCGACGTGTCGGAGGACGACCTGCTCGCGCTCGTCGCGGCGCTCAACGCCGATGACGCGGTCGACGGCATCCTCGTTCAGCTGCCGCTGCCCAAGCACATCGCCGAGACCAAGATCCTCACCGCGATCGACCCCGACAAGGATGTCGACGGCTTTCATCCGGTCAATGCCGGGCGGCTTGCGACCGGACTGACGGGGCTGGTCCCGTGTACGCCGTTCGGCTGCATGATCCTGTTGAAGGCGGTGGTCGGCGATCTCAGCGGGGCCGAGACGCTCGTCATCGGCCGCTCGAACATCGTCGGCAAGCCGATGGCGGCGCTGCTGATCGCGGCGTCGGCGACCGTTACCGTCGCGCACAGCCGGACGCGCGACCTCGCCGCCAACGTCGCGCGCGCCGACATCGTTGTCGCCGCGGTCGGGGTGCCGAACCTCGTTCGCGGCGCGTGGATCAAGCCGGGGGCGACGATCATCGACGTCGGCATGAACCGCATCGCGCTCCCCGACGGCAAGATGAAGCTCGTCGGTGACGTCGACTTTGCCGAGGCGGTCGAGGTGGCGGGCGCGATCACCCCGGTTCCGGGCGGGGTTGGGCCGATGACGATCGCGTGCCTGCTGCGTAACACGATGGTCGCCGCGCACCTCCGCGCGGGCCTGCCGCCGCCGGTCGGGCTGTGATCGCGACGCTCCTCCCGCTGTTCGTCTCGGCGTTCGTCACGCTGTTCGTCGTCCTCGACCCTCCCGGGGTCATTCCGATCTTCTCGTCGCTGACGTCGGGCACGTCGCCGCTGCATCGCCGGGCGATGGCGTGGCGGTCGTCGGCGATCGCGAGCGCGGTGCTGCTGCTGTTCGGCATCTTCGGGGAGGGTTTCCTCGGCGCACTCGGCATCAGCCTCGCCGCCTTCCGCATCGCCGGCGGGATCATGGTCTTCCTGATTGCGATCGACATGGTCTTCGAAAAGCGCACCGAGCGCCGCGAAACCCGCGCCGAAGAGGTGACCAAGAACCGCGCAGTCGTCGAGGAGGACATCTCGGTCTTCCCAATGGCGATTCCGATGCTCGCCGGTCCCGGCGCGATTGCGGCGGTGATGCTGCTGTCGGCGCGCGCGCATGGTTTCGCCGAACATCTCGTGGTTTTCGGCGCGCTCGCGGCGGTGATGGCGATCACCCTCGTCGCCTTGCTCGCCGCCGGGCCGGTAATGCGGCTGATCGGGGTGAAGATCGAGGCGATGGTCACGCGGCTGCTCGGGGTGATCCTCGCTGCGCTCGCCGCGCAATTCGTCGTCGACGGACTACGCGAAGCGTTCCACCTCGCGTAACCCCGTTCATCGACGGTTGACCCGCGTGTTGTAGTGCGACAATCGGTTCGCTACGAGCGAGGCGAACGAGGACACGACCTGAATATGGACGCGATCACTCTCCAGCCTGAATACACCACCGTCGATCCGGCGGATGTCGAACTGTCGATCGTCATGCCGTGCCTCAACGAGGCCGAGACGCTTGCCGTCTGCATCGAGAAGGCGAACCGGTTCCTCGCTACGAGCGGTGTCGCGGGCGAGGTCGTCATCGCCGACAATGGCTCGACCGACGGCAGCCAGGACATCGCGCGGAGCTTGGGCGCGCGCGTCGTCGACGTGCCTGCACGCGGTTACGGCGCGGCGTTGCAGGCGGGCATCATCGCCAGCCGCGGGCGCTACGTCGCGATGGGCGATTCGGACGACAGTTATGATTTCGAGGGGCTGATGCCGTTCGTGCTCAAACTGCGTGAGGGCTATGAGCTCGTCATGGGCAACCGCTTCCAGGGCGGGATCAAGCCCGGCGCGATGCCGCCGCTCCACCGTTACCTCGGCAATCCGGTGCTGAGCTTCGCCGGGCGGCTGTTCTACGACGCGCCGATCGGCGACTTCCACTGCGGCCTGCGCGCATTTCGCCGCGACGCCATCATGGCGCTCGGGCTGCGGACGACCGGCATGGAATACGCGTCGGAGATGGTCGTCAAGGCGACGCTCGCGCACATGAAGATGGCCGAGGTGCCGACGACGCTGTCGCCCGACGGACGCTCGCGGCCGCCGCACCTGCGGAGTTGGCGCGACGGCTGGCGGCACCTCAAGTTCCTGCTGACCTTCGCGCCGAAGTGGCTGTTCTTCTATCCCGGCGCGGCGCTCGCCGGCGTCGGACTCGTGCTGCTGATCGCGCTGCTGCCCGGAAGCCTGCGGCTTGGCAGCGTCACGCTCGGCGTCCACACCCTGTTGTTCGCCGCCGCCGGCGTGATCATCGGCGCGCAGTTGATGAGTTTCGCGGTCGTCGCCCGGCTGTTCGGGGTGCGTGAGCGGTTGTGGCCGACCTCGCCGCGGATCGAGCTCGCGCGCAAGTGGTTCACGATCGACCGGACGTGCGTCGCCGGCGCGATCATGCTCGTCGCGGGCATCGTCATCGCCGCGGTCGCGCTCGGCGGCTGGGCCGGAACCGGGTTCCACGACATGAACGTCGAGGCGACGATGCGCCTCGCCATCCCCTCGGTCCTGCTCTGCGCGCTCGGCGTCCAGGCGCTGGTGACCGGGTTCTTTACCGCGCTGCTGACAAGCGACTGACCGTGCCCGACGGCGCATTTGGCGCGCGGCTGCGCGCGATGCCGCCGTGGGCGGGGCAGGTGTTCCGCTTCGGCATCACCGGCGGGCTCGGGTTTCTTCTCGACGCCGCCGTGCTGTGGCTGATGATCCGCGCCGGAGCATCGCCCTACGCCGGGCGCGTCGTCAGCATCGCCTGTGCGATCGTCCTGACATGGTGGCTCAACCGCCGCCTGACCTTCCGCACCACCGCGCCGCCATCGTGGCGCGAATTCGGCGCGTTCCTGCTCCAGTCGCTCGCCGGGGCGGCGGTCAACTACGCGGTCTACTCGGGATTGCTCTGGGCCGGAGCCCCGGTCATCGCCGCGCTCGTCGCCGGCACGGCGATCGCCTCGGTGTTCAACTTCTTCCGCTACCGCGCGATCCTGAGTTAGGCCCAGGCGGCGGCGTCCTCGCCCGCGAGGTCGGTGACGACGAACGACCAGTCGCCGTCGTCGCTGACGAGCGTGTCGACTGCGGTGAAGGTCATCAGCGGCTTGCCGTCGGCGTCGACCAGCCGCCAGTTGGTGGTCACCCGCGCCGCGTCGTCGGGTAGCGGCTCGACCTTGGCGACGATGGCGCTGACCCCCTCGACGCTGTGCGAATCCCACTCGGCGAGGCGCGCGTCGATCCACGCGACGAGTTCCTCGTCGGTCTCGATGAAGGTCGACCCGTCGCTCCGCGCGAGCATCTGCGGCAGGCCCATGACGTCGGCGATGCTGTCGACGTCGCCGGTATTCCACGCATCGGCGTGCGCCGCGACGAAAGCGGCGATCTCGGCGTCGATGCTCATTCGCTGCTTCCCTGATCGCGGCGTCCGAGCAGCCGCAGCCGCAGCGCATTCAGCTTGATGAACCCCGCCGCGTCGCGCTGGTCGTACGCCCCGGCGTCGTCCTCGAAGGTAACGATCTTCGGCGAATACAGCGACTGCGGCGACTTGCGCCCGACGACGCTGACCGACCCCTTGTACAGCTTGAGCCGCACCGTGCCGGTCACCTTCGCCTGGCTGTGGTCGATCGCCGCCTGGAGCATCTCGCGCTCGGGGGCGAACCAGAAGCCGTTGTAGATCAGCTCGGCATATTGCGGCATCAGCGCGTCCTTGAGGTGCGCCGCGCCGCGGTCGAGCGTGATCGATTCGATCCCGCGATGCGCCAGATGCAGGATCGTCCCGCCGGGCGTCTCGTACATCCCGCGCGACTTCATGCCGACGAAGCGGTTCTCGACGAGATCGAGCCGCCCGATGCCATGTTCGCGGCCCAAGTCGTTGAGCTTGGCCAACAGCGCCGCCGGGCCGAACCCCTCGCCGTCGACCGCGACCGGGTCGCCGCGCTCGAAGTCGATCGTGATATATTGCGGCAGGTCGGGGGCGTCCTCGGGGCTGACGGTGCGCGAATAGACATAGTCGGGGACCTCGTCCCACGGGTCCTCGAGCACTTTGCCTTCCGAGCTCGTGTGGAGCAGGTTGGCGTCGGTCGAGAATGGCGACTCGCCGCGCTTGTCCTTCGACACCGGGATCTGGTGCGCCTCGGCAAAGGCGATCAGCGCCTCGCGGCTCGTCAGGTCCCACTCGCGCCACGGGGCGATGATGCGGATGTCGGGGGCGAGCGCGTAATAGCCGAGCTCGAAGCGGACCTGATCGTTGCCCTTGCCCGTTGCGCCGTGGCTGACCGCATCGGCCCCGACCGCCCGCGCGATTTCGATCTGTTTCTTGGCGATCAGCGGCCGCGCGATAGAGGTGCCGAGTAGATACTGGCCTTCATACAGCGCGTTGGCGCGCATCATTGGAAAGACATAGTCGGCGACGAACTCATCGCGCAGGTCCTCGATGAAGATTTCGCGGACCCCCAGCAGCTTCGCCTTCGCTCGCGCTGGTTCGAGCTCCTCCCCCTGACCGAGGTCGGCGGTGAAGGTCACGACCTCGCAGTTGTACGTCTGCTGAAGCCACTTGAGGATGACGCTAGTGTCGAGCCCGCCCGAAAACGCGAGGACAATCTTCTTCACCGGCGCCTTGGCATCATTTCGCATCGTCGGTTCCTCGGTCAAGCGCGCGACGGTGGTCGCCCGGTCGTCAGGAGCTATTTGGCTGCGGCGAGCTTCGCGGTCAGTTCGGGGACGATCGTGAACAAATCACCGACTAGGCCGAAATCGGCGACCTGGAAGATCGGCGCATCGTCATCCTTGTTGATCGCAACGATGACCTTCGAATCTTTCATTCCGGCGAGATGCTGGATCGCACCCGAAATGCCGACAGCGATATAGAGTTCGGGGGCGACGATCTTGCCCGTCTGGCCCACCTGATAGTCGTTCGGGACATAACCCGCATCGACCGCTGCCCGGCTGGCGCCGAGCGCCGCGCCGAGGCTGTCTGCAAGCGGCTCCATGACCGCGTGAAATCTCTCGCTGCTACCGAGCGCCCGGCCACCGGAGACGATGATCTTCGCGGCCGTTAGCTCAGGGCGCGCGCTGGTCGTCAAGTCGGCGCCGACAAAGCTCGACAGGCCAGCGTCCGGCGTCGCCGAAACCGCTTCGATCGCGGCGCTTCCACCTATGGTCGCT
>JAYTTV010000180.1:0-5507 GCA_043745075.1 Sphingomonadaceae bacterium | reverse complement strand
GTGCATCGCCTCGTCGCTTCGAGCCCGAGTGTTGCTGTAATGCATCCGCCATTACGCAGTCGTATTTAATGACTGCAGCATGAATACATAAGATCGTGGCGTATATCGTCCGGTCCGAGCAGCATTAGTACGCCGTGCGATGATCGGCGTGGTCAATTATTTCACATCCTGCATTCTCGTTATAATTACTGCTGGTCCCCGGTTTCGTATGCGAGCACCAGCAACGCGCCGATAGCGACGATGCACGCCGGAACCAGCGCGGCTGGAGCGCCCACGATCACCACGTCCGCTGCGCCCAATACGGCGGCCCTGAACCCGGCGGCGGGGCGGTCGCGGTGACGATGCGATACCCCGCAGCGGCGATCGCCGCCGGATCCCATTTGGCGCTGGGCAGGCGTCCGCCTGCCACCGGAACCGGCGCGTCACCCGCAGAAGTTGACGAACCTGACGCCAAGTCGGGATGAAACGCAGCGCCGCCGCCGGGCTCCGCGGCTCGGGCCGCCGTGGCGGTAGCGGCGGCGGGGCCTGCCGGGTCGTCCGCGACGCCGGTCATGTCCTCGGCTCCGGCGTCGTCGACATCCGCAGCATCGTCGCGCTGCCAGCGCTCGGGCTCGCCCTCTGCCTCCCCAGCGCGGAAGCCGTCCGTCGCGAACGCCGCGCTTTCGCCCGCAATCTCGGCCGCATCCGCGGTCTCGGTCGCGCGCTCCTTCTCGTCGGGCGCAGGGGCATCCGTCGCGCCGCCCCCCGCAGGCGCTGCTGCGCTTTGCTCGCCGGCCGCCGGATCGGGTGCCGCTCGCGCCGCCCTCGCCGCTGCCGCCATCGCGGCGTCCGCGACGGCCGCTGCCGCCGCCGCCGCCGCCTTCGCCGCGTCCTCGGCGCGAATATAGTCCTGATACGCCGCCTCACGGCGCGCCTCGAGGATCTTGAGGTCGTCCTCCTTGTACGCCGCCGCCTGTTCGGCGCGGCGGTTCGCCTGGCAATATTTCCGTGACTCGTCGCCGATGATGCAGTCGATGCCGATCGCGAGGTTTTCGGCGCGCTCCTCCGGGTGGAGGCTGCGGACCTCCTGGCGGTCGCGGCTCCGCGCATAGGTGTACGGGTCGCGGTAGCGCAAAATGAACATCGTCAGGGTTTCGTTGTAGCGCCGGTGTTCGCCGACGACTTCGCCCTTATAGTAATGCGGCACCGCGACGCCGTGGATCGCCCGGCTGAGCGCCGCGTCGGCGAGGCGATGCACGGCATATTCGAGCGCGAGGTCCCACGACATGCGAAAGTCGATCGCGTCGTAGCGCCGCCGCAACGTGTAGGCGCTCTCGGTCGACATGCCGACGGCGCGGCACGCATCGGTAACGCACCCGGTCTCGGCGAGCGCGTCGATGAAGCCGACCTGCTTCTGCTTCGTCCGCCCGTCGTGCCGGTTGCGGGTGAACACCGGGGTGAAGGTCCGGGTCCAGGGCGAGCGCGAGGGGGCTGGGTTTGTCATCGACGAGTCTATGCGCGCGGGGGCGGGGTGTAGGACAGGGGTCGTTACGGGGGCGGTGTGGTTTGTCGATGTAGGATGCCGGGGAGCAACAGGGCGCCGAGCCGACCGCTTGAACCCGGCGCACGCGATATGGTATGACCAAGTGCTACCGGAGGTTCACATGGGTTCGATCCAGAAAATCAGCATCGCGCTCACCGACGAGCTCGCGGGCGACGTCCAGGAGGCGGTTGCCTCGGGCGATTATGCGACGACGAGTGAGGTCATCCGCGATGCGCTGCGGCACTGGAAGCGTGAACGTGAAACCCGCGAGGCAAAGCTGGCGGACCTCCGCGCGGCTTGGGCAGAGGGGATTGCGAGCGGGGGGTTCGGGCCGCTCGATGTAGAGGAGGTCAAGGTGGCAGGGCGGCGGCGGCTTGCGGCTGAACGGAGCGGGCTGAAGGAGTGATTGTCAACTTCGGTACTCAGGCCAAGCGAGACCTCGACGCTATCTGGAACTATGTCGCGCACGAGGACAGCGCCGCCGCCGACCGCCTGATCGAGCTTATTTACGCGACGAGCCGCCGCTTGGCGGACTTCCCCGAGAGCGGCCCCGCCCGCCCCGACATTGCTCCCAGCGTACGCAGCCTGATGGCCGGACGATACCTGTTACTATACCGGGTCGGCGGCGACGCGGTAGATATTGTGCGGATAATACACGGTGCGCGCGATATTCCGGCGGCGTTGCAGGAAGTAAGATGAGCAGCTCTCACGACGATGCTGTTGCGGGAGCCGTAGCGCTGGCGCGTATCCGTGGCGGCGAGGGGACGGTCCCCGCCGAAGCTCTCTCGCTGATGCTCGACGACGGACTTGTCGCCGCTCGCCGCTTGGCGCCGCTATCGCGAGCTTAGCCAGACGGCGCTGGCGGAAAAAAGCAAGGCAGAGTCAGGTGCGGAACGTGCAGCTTGAGCTCATTGTCTTTTGTACAAAGTTAGGTACAACTCGATCCATGTACGCTCTAAGCTTCTCCGAGACCCGCGCTAATCTCAAGGCGGTGATGGACCGCGTCGTTGCCGACCGTGCGCCGGTGGTGATCACCCGTCAGCGGGGCGAGAGCGTCGTCATGGTCGCGCAGAGCGACTGGGAGGCGATGGAGGAGACGCTTTACCTGCTGTCATCGCCGGCGAACGCAAAGCATTTGATGGATGGTATTGCCCGGCTCGATGCCGGGCTCGGTGAGGAGCACGAGCTCATCGAGCCGTGAAAATCACTTTCGACGCCGATGCCTGGACCGAATACCTGACGTGGATCGACGAGGATCGGAAAGTCCTCGCCCGGATCAACGCCCTGATCGCCGAATGCCGCCGCGACCCCTTTCGCGGCACCGGCAAGCCCGAACCGCTCAAGCGCAACCTGACAGGCTGGTGGTCGCGCCGGATCACGACGGAGCATCGGCTGGTGTACCGGGTGAGGGGAGCGGGGGAGGGGCAGGCGCTCGAGGTGCTGTCGTGTCGGTATCATTATTGAAGGTGTTTACGTCCGTAACGGATTTATCTTCCCTCAACGTCTCTACATTCAACTGCGTCGTTCGACACGACGAAGCTCGGCAAGGCGGACACGAGCTGGTTCTGTGTACATTCGCTCAAGCAGTGCGATGGAGAAATCAACTAAATCTTCGGCGTCCGCTTTCGTAATAGTTCCTGAATGAGCGGCGTCGTTACCATCCTCTCGCACGCACGAAGCCAACTCTCGTAGAGAGGATGGGAGGATATTATTATCGAAAAGCCAACCGAGCCGCGGTCCGAGATCACGCCGTTCACGACGTTTTATACCGATCGTGGAATTGTCATCAGGGAGGAATGGTCTTGTTGCTAGGTCGAGAGCCAACCTCAACATCGTTGAAGACGCGTTATAACACCCAAGTGTATAACAAGTAACCGCCTCTTGAAATACACCTTTAACTTCTTCAGGTAAATGATCAGGCGGTAAAATCGACTGTATATCTTTTTGTGACACAAAGCCTTCTATCGAAAAGTATTGATTAATTGAGATGTCCTTCTTCCAGTTGTCACCAGAGATAAAGCTATCTCTAACGGGATAAGACATAAGCCAAATTAAGAAAGTCGTTGCACGAAGACACCTGCGGCATACACTAAATGCCTCATAGCTATCCTGCCAGTCCGCGCCATGATTATTTTGGATCATATTTACGCTTAGAATAGCAAACGTCATTTCCTTAGAGCCACAGCGTGGACAATCGGCGACTAGTAATGCCATTCTGATGCTTACCCCTGTTTATAATAATTCGCTTATACCGCAGGCAAATAAATCTCGCTGCCCTTCTCCTTGAACAACTCGCTCATCTCCGCCATCCCTGCCTCGGCGACGTCCCCCACCGCAACCATCTCCCCCGTATTCATCCCCGCCGCATAATCGCGCACTTCCTGCGTGATCTTCATGCTGCAGAACTTCGGGCCGCACATGCTGCAGAAGTGCGCGGTCTTGGCGCCTTCGGCGGGCAGGGTCTCGTCGTGGTATTTGAGCGCGGTTTCGGGGTCGAGCGACAGGTTGAACTGGTCGCGCCAGCGGAAGTCGAAGCGGCTGCGGCTGAGTGCGTCGTCGCGGAGCTTGGCGGCCGGGTGGCCCTTCGCCAGGTCGGCGGCGTGGGCGGCGATCTTGTAGGTGATCACGCCGACCTTGACGTCGTCGCGGTCGGGCAGGCCGAGGTGCTCCTTGGGAGTGACGTAGCACAGCATCGCGCAGCCGAACCAGCCGATCATCGCCGCGCCGATGCCGCTGGTGATGTGGTCGTAGCCGGGCGCGATGTCGGTGGTCAGCGGCCCGAGGGTGTAGAACGGGGCCTCGCCGCAGACTTCGAGCTGCTTTTCCATGTTGACCTTGATCTTGTGCATCGGGACGTGGCCCGGGCCTTCGATCATCACCTGGCAGTCCTTGGCCCATGCGACCTTGGTCAGCTCGCCGAGCGTTTCGAGTTCGGCGAACTGAGCGCGGTCGTTGGCGTCGGCGATGCTGCCGGGGCGCAGGCCGTCGCCGAGCGAGAACGAGATGTCGTAGGCGCGGGCGATCTCGCAGATCTCGTCGAAGTGGGTGTAGGTGAAATTCTCCTTGTGGTGCGCGAGGCACCATTTGGCGTGGATCGAGCCGCCGCGGCTGACGATCCCGGTGACGCGCGCCGCCGTCAGGTGGATGTAGGCGAGGCGGACGCCGGCGTGGATCGTGAAGTAATCGACGCCCTGCTCGGCCTGCTCGATCAGCGTGTCGCGGTAGATTTCCCACGTCAGGTCCTCGGCGACGCCACCGACCTTTTCGAGCGCCTGGTAGATCGGCACGGTGCCGATGGGGACGGGCGAGTTGCGGATGATCCATTCGCGGGTGGTGTGGATGTTGCGCCCGGTCGACAGGTCCATGACGGTGTCGGCCCCCCAGCGTGTCGCCCAGACGAGCTTCTCGACCTCCTCCGCGACGCTGCTGGCGACGGCGGAGTTGCCGATGTTGGCGTTGATCTTGACGAGGAAGTTGCGCCCGATGACCATCGGCTCGGCTTCGGGGTGGTTGATGTTCGACGGGATGATCGCGCGGCCGCGCGCGACCTCGTCGCGGACGAATTCGGGGGTGACGTAATCGGGGATCGACGCGCCGAAATCCTCGCCGTCGCGCTCCGCGAACAGGTTGGCGCGGCCGATGTTCTCGCGGATCGCGACATATTCCATCTCGGGCGTGATGATGCCGCGGCGGGCGTAGGCGATCTGGGTGACGGCAGCTCCGGCACGCGCGCGGAGCGGTGAGCGCTGGACGTGCGGGAAGGCTTCGCTGTTGGCGCGGGCGTCGAGCGTGGCGCGGCCGGTCAGGCCGTTGTCCTCGGGCTTGACCTCGCGGCCGAGGTAGCGCTCGACGTCGCCACGGCCCTCGATCCACGCGCGGCGGAGTTCGGGCAGGCCGGCGTGGATGTCGATCGTCGCCGCCGCGTCGGTGTACGGGCCGCTCGGGTCGTAGATGCGAACCGGCGGCTCGTTCGCGGTCGCTTCGA
>JAYTTV010000179.1:0-5538 GCA_043745075.1 Sphingomonadaceae bacterium | reverse complement strand
AAGGGCGTTTGCCGCTTATCGCTTGCCGCGGTTCAGCGGAATGGCGGCTCGTCGAACGCTCTCAGCTTCCGCGAATGCAACCTGTCCCCCGCTGCGCGCAGCCGGTCGATAGCCGCGATCCCGATCTGGAGATGCTCCGAAATCGCGCCCTCGTAGAAGCGGTTCGCCTGCCCCGGCAGCTTGATCTCGCCGTGCAGCGGCTTGTCCGACACGCACAACAGCGTCCCGTACGGCACGCGGAAGCGATACCCCTGCGCGGCGATCGTCGCCGACTCCATGTCGACCGCAACCGCACGCGACTGGTTGAAGCGCAGCGCCGAGCGGCTGAAGCGCAGCTCCCAGTTGCGGTCGTCGGTCGTTACCACCGTACCGGTCCGGAGCCGCGGCTTGACCGCCTCGCCGTGCAGGCCCGTGATCGCCTGCGTTGCCTCCTGGAGCGCCTGCTGGACCTCGGCGATCGGCGGGATCGGGATCTCGGGGGGCAGGACGTCGTCGAGGACGTGGTCGTCGCGCAGATAGGCGTGGGCGAGGACATAGTCGCCGATCGCCTGGCTCGGACGCAGTCCGCCGCAATGGCCGATCATCAGCCACGCCTCGGGACGCAGCACGGCGAGATGGTCGGTGATCGTCTTGGCGTTGGCCGGGCCCACGCCGATGTTGACGAGGCTGATGCCCGCGCGGCCCGGCGCGGTCAGGTGATACGCCGGCATCTGGTGCCGCCGCCATGCGCCGTCGGCGATCGCCCGCGCCGGATCCGGGTCATCCCGGCCGATGACGGTGCCGCCGCTGCACGACAGGCTGGTGTAGATCGTGTTGCCGCCAAGCTGGCGGCAGGCCCATTGGACGAACTCGTCGACGTAGCGGTGGTAGTTGGTCAGCAGGACGTATTGCTGGACGTCGGCGGCGGGGGTGCCGGTGTAATGCTTGAGCCGGGCGAGGCTGAAATCGGTCCGCGGCGCGTCGAACAGCGCAAGCGGGCGGGTCGGGTTGAGCGACAGGTCCCACAGCCCGTCGGGCAGTTCGTCGCCGATATGCGTCAGCTCGGTCGTCGGGAAGAAGCGCGCGAGGTCGGCGGCAGCGACGGTGTCGAGCCGCAGGTCGTCGGCGCCGTCGAGGACATAGGGATAGGGAATCTCGACCCCCGACCGCGCAACCTCGATCTCGACCCCGAAGTCGGCGGTGAGCAGGTCGAGCTGCTCGATCAAATAGTCGCGGTAGAGCTCGGGGTGGGTCACCGTCGTCGCATAATCGCCTGGCACCGTGACGCGGGCGTACGCGCGGATCAGCCGCGGGGCGCCGCCGCCGTGGTAGCGCAGCCGGAGTTCGGGATAGGCGAACGCCCCCGCCGCGCGCGCCGCCAGGTCGGGCGCGACGCCGTCGCGGAGATACGCCCCGAGCGCGGCGCGGAGCGCGGCGACCGAGGTCGCGTGGATTGCAGTGAGTGCGTCGACGATCTGGGCGGAAGTCATCGCCTGCGGCATGCCCGATAATTGGCGGCTGGTCGACCGTCTGCTACGGCAGCGCTCCCGACGGAGCCTTTTGCATGCAGTTCGACCTGACCGACGACCAGCGCGAAATCGAGGAGGTCGCGCGCCGCTTCACCGCGAGCGAGATCACTCCCAACGCCGCGCATTGGGACGAGCACCACATCTTTCCGATCGACACGATCCGCGCGGCGGGGGCGCTCGGCTTCGGCGCGATCTATGTGTCCGAGGCAAGCGGCGGCATCGGCCTCGGGCGGATCGAGGCGGCGCTGATCATGGAGGCGATGGCGTACGGCTGCCCGTCGACGAGCGCGTTCATCTCGATCCACAACATGGCGTCGTGGATGATCGACAGCTTCGGCGCGCCCGACCTGAAGGCGCGCTACCTCCCCGCGCTCGTGCCGATGGATAAGATCGCCAGCTATTGCCTGACCGAGCCCGGGTCGGGCTCCGACGCCGCCGCGCTGCGGACGCGGGCAGTCCGCGACGGCGACGACTACATCGTCACTGGGACCAAGGCCTTCATCTCGGGCGGCGGGTTCAACGACGTCTACGTGACGATGGTCCGCACCGGCGTCGACGGGCCCAAGGGTATTACGTGCCTCGTCATCGACAAGGACATGCCCGGCGTCAGCTTCGGCGCGCCCGAACGCAAGCTGGGGTGGCACTCGCAACCGACCGCGCAGGTCAACTTCGACGCGGTCCGTGTGCCGGTGGCGAACCGCGTCGGCGACGAGGGGCAGGGCTTTGCCATCGCCATGACCGGGCTCGACGGCGGGCGGCTCAACATCGGCGCGTGCTCGCTTGGCGGCGCCCAGCGCGCGCTCGACGAGGCGGTCGCCTATACCCGGGGTCGCACCCAGTTCGGCAAGGCGATCGCCGACTTCCAGGCGACCCAGTTCAAGCTCGCCGACATGGAGACCGAACTCCAGGCGGCGCGGATGCTGCTCTACGCCGCCGCCGCGCGGGTGCAGGACAACGCCCCCGACAAGACGCGCTTCGCGGCGATGGCGAAGCGGCTGGCGACCGATACCGGCATGGCGGTGGTCGACCGCGCCCTCCAGCTCCACGGCGGCTATGGCTATTTGATGGACTACCCGGTCGAGCGCCTGTTCCGCGACCTCCGTGTCCACCAGATCCTCGAGGGGACCAACGAGATCATGCGCGTCGTGATATCGCGCGAGCTGATGCGGGCGAGCAATTGACCGCGCGCTACCTGCCCTCGCTCGCGGCGTTGAGCGCGTGCCTGTCGATCGCGGTCGGCGCGGCGGCGGTCCACGGCGTGACCGATCCGCTGGCGAAGGGCTGGCTCCAGACCGGGGTGCAGTTCCAGCTGCCCCATGCGATCGCGGTGTTCGCCCTGCTCGGCTGGCGCGATACCCCGGCGGTGCGCGGCGGTGCGTGGGCGCTGCTGATCGGCAGCCTGATCTTTGCCGCGACACTCGACGGCCTCGCGCTCGGTGCTCCGCGCTGGTTCGGCGCGATCACCCCGATCGGTGGCTCGGCGATGCTCCTCGGCTGGTTGTGGCTCGCGCTCGCGCCGTTCGTGCCGCGGCGGCGCTAGGCTTGTAGGAGTTCGGGCTCGCGCTTATCATGATAAGGAATATGATAAGGAACGATCGATGGCCGCCACTGCCCGCGTCACCGTCCTGTTCGACCCCGCCGAGAAGGCAGCGCTCCAGTCACATGCCTTGGCCGCGCGAATCAGCACGGGCGAATATATCAAGCGCGCGGTGACGGCGTACGAGATGTATGAAGAGGTCGAGCTGACGCCTGAGGTCATGGTCCAGCTTGAGGCGTATGCCGAACTGCTCAACTCGGCAACGCGGACGATGAACGCGCAACTCGACGCGACGATCGCCCGAACCGACTATGCGCTCGACCCTGCGCGCGAGGATGAAATTCGTGCGCGCGTGACGCGCGAAATTGCCGGAATGAACCTCGACGGCGTCGCCGATTTGTTCAGGGCCAACGCTTGAGCATCATCGACAATATCCTGAGCGGAACGCGTAACATCCTGTTGCTGCAGTATAAGGTCGATCAACTTACCGCCGATTATGCGAAGCTCGAGGCGCGGCAGGACAGTCTGACCGAACGCGTCATCCGCCTTGAAGTCATCATCTCCGAGGCCCAACGCGCCGCAGCGCGCGCACCCGCCCTGCCGCCTCCGAGCGTCTAATTCCGGAAGCTCGGGTCGAGCCGGTCCATCTTCCGCAGCAGCGCGGGCCACGCAAGGCGGTCGGCAACGACGTCGAGGCCGTTCTTGCCCTGCCCGGCAGTCTTTTCCGGCGACCCCTGCGGCGGGTGGTAGAGGTTCGCGACCCCGCCCGACAGCGCCATGATCTGCGCCTCGCAGGCGCGCTCGAGGAAGTACATCTTGATGAAGCACTGGCCGACGTTCTTGCCGACGGTCAGCGTACCGTGGTTGCGCAGGATCATCGCGTCCTTGGTACCGAGGTCCTCGACGAGCCGCTCGCGCTCCTCGAGGTCGAGCGCGACGCCCTCGAACTCGTGATAGGCGACCTCGTCGCGGATCAGCATCGCGGTCTGGGTGAGCGGCATCAACCCCTCCGCCTGCGCCGCGACCGCCTGTCCCGCCGGGGTGTGGAGGTGCATCACCGCGAACGCATCTTCGCGCGCCATGTGCAGCGCCGAATGGATCGTGAAGCCGGCGGCATTGGTGATGTACGGGGTCGGCATCACCGGTCTGCCCTCGACATCGATCTTGACGAGGCTCGACGCGGTGATCTCCTCGAACATCAACTGGTACGGGTTGATCAGGAAGTGATGCTCGGGACCGGGAACACGCGCCGACAGATGGGTGAAGATGAGATCGTCCCAGCCGTAATGCGCGACCAGCCGGTACGCGGCGGCGAGATCGACGCGGATCGCCCATTCCTCGGGGCTGACCTGATCCTGCACGTTGTCGACGGTCTTGAACGCAGTGGCCACGGCGACTCTCCCAATTTTCAGTGAGTGTGCGCCGGTCAGACCTTATCGGCAAGCGGATGGCGGGTGTTGACCAGCTCGACGAGCTTCGCGCTCTGGACGTGAGTGTAGATCTGCGTCGTCGCGATATCGGCATGGCCGAGCAGCGTCTGCAACGTCCGCAGGTCGGCCCCGCCCTCGAGCAGGTGCGTCGCGAAGGCATGGCGGAGGACATGCGGACTGATCCGGTCGGGCGGGATGCCGGCGTCGGCGGCGAGGCCTTTGACGAGCTGGAACAGACGGACGCGCGACAGGTGCTTTGCGCCGCTGGGGAACAGGTAGCGCTCGGTCGCGGGTACGGCAGCGGCGTGCGCGGCGACCGCGGCGAGCGAGCGCTGGCCGATCGGCACGAGTCGCTCCTTGCCGCCCTTGCCCGTCAGGATGGCGAAGCCCCGCCCCGGCTGGACCGCATGGCGCGGCAGGCTGACGAGCTCGGTCGCGCGCAGGCCTGAGCCGTAGAGCAATTCGACGAGCGCGGTCAGGCGGAGGTTTGCGGGTGTCGGCCCGCGGTCGGCGAGCGCTGCGAACAGCCGCTCGACATCGCCCGCCCCGAGCGACTTCGGCAGCGGGCGCGCGTGCGCGGTTTTGGGCAGCCCTGCGGCGGGATCGTCGGCACGCAGTCCCTCGGTGATGAGAAAGGCGAAGAAGCCGCGCAACGCCGACGACTTGCGCTGGAGCGAGGCACGCGCGAGGTCGCGCCACTCGTGCGCCAGCCGCGCGAGATCGTCGGGGGTCGCCGCCGCCAGCCGCCCGCCGAGCAGCGCGCTCGCACCGTCGAGGTCGCGGCGATACGCGAGGATCGTGTTCTTCGCCGACCCGCGCTCGGCGGCGCACATATCGAGGAACAGGGCGATGGCGCGGGCGTCGGCCAAAGCCTCGGAAACCGTGTCGCTCACCCCCGCGTGACGGCTTCGGCGGCGAGCATCCGCGCCTCGTGGGTCAGGCCGACCGCCGTATAAGCGGCGATGATGTGCGCGAAATACGCGGGCGACACCGCCGCCCAGCGCACCTGCAGCCCGGTCGCGGCGAGGACCGCGACTTCACCGGTCCGGTGCGCCGCCGCTGC
>JAYTTV010000178.1:0-5545 GCA_043745075.1 Sphingomonadaceae bacterium | reverse complement strand
AAGGCGGCGATCGCCTTCTCCCACGCTGCGCGCGTCTCCGCCGGCAGCGTCGAGCGATTGTAGCGCAGCCAGTCGGTCCCGCGCAGCGGGTTGTCGAGCCCGGCGGCATCGATCCAGTCCGACAGCGCCTGGTTCGCCGGGGCACCGAGCCGCCCGGTCATCAGCGAGTGGAAACACCAGCCATCGGCGAGCCGCCAGATCGCCTTGACCGTCGCGCGACCGTAGGCGAGCGCGCCGCCGACGCGGTCGAGCTTGCGCCGGTCGAACTGCCAGACGAGCGTGCCGTTAACGTTGCGGCTGAACGCGACCTGCTGGATCGAGACATCGACATGCTGCCCGCGACCATGGCCCGATCCCGGCGCGCCGCGCGAATAATGCGCCGCCATGGCACCGGCGGCGGCGGCCATGTCGGCGTGGAAGGTGCATGCATCGAGCGCCTCCTTGACCGGCGGCAGCCCCGGTATCCCGGTGACGCGCAGCGCCCCGCCCATCGCCGAGGCGACGAGTTCGCCGCCGCGCCAGCGCTCGCGCGGTCCGCCCGAGCCGAACGGCGTGACCGAGACGTGGACGGCGCTCGCCGGGATCGTGGCGGCAATGCCAAGCTCGGCCAATGCCGCGAGCCCGAGGTCGTCGATGACGAACGACGCGCCTTCGACCGGCCCGCCGATATCGGCCCCGAGCGACGCGAGGAAGCGCGCGAGCGGACGCCCCGCCATGTCGCCCAGCGCGGCGACGCGGTGGCCGGTAAGCGGGGTCATACTGTCACCTCGCGAAGAAAATCACCGATCGTGGCCGCGCCGGCGTCATCGCGCCCCCACGGCCTGCGGGTCAGGACGAGCGTGGCGATGCCCGCGCCGGCGAGCATCCGCCGCTCCGCCGGCAAGTGCCAGACGCCCGCCTCCTCGTCCTCCGAATACCATAGGACCACCGCGCTCGCCGCCGCCTCGGCGACCGCTGCGGCCAGCATCGCGGCGCGGTCGTGGCCGGTGCGGTTGCCGAGCGGGCTGCTCCACAACTGCCGTCCGATCGCGGCGCACGGATCGCCCGTCCCGGCGTCGACCATCGGCCCGGCGTCGGCCCAGACCTTGGCGAGCACCGGCCCGGCGGCGTGCCAGCCCTGCGCCTCGACCGCGTCGTGAAGCCCGCGATCGGGCGGCGCGCTGCCCGCGATCAGGCAGGTCTTGCCATGCCGCAGCGGCGCCGCGCAGCCGACTCGCGCGGCGTTGGTCGTGACGATCGCGCCGTCGAGCGCACTGTCGGTGATGTCCAGCCGCGCCGCGAGCTTGCGGACCACCGCCGTCGTGCGGTCGAGGCTCGTCGGGCGCGGTCCCTGCGCGCTGTCGAAAATAAGCGGCTCGGGACCCGCCACGACGCCCTGGCGGCGCAGCTCGCACAGGTAATAATACAGGCGCTGCGCGTTGTCGTCGGCGCGGGCGAAAACCACAGCCTCGTACGCATCGAACGCACCCGCCGCCCAGTCCTCGAGGATCGACGCGGCCCACGGTGCAAACTTGGTCTCCATCCATCGCGCCGCGAACGGCATCGGGCGATCGAGCGACCAGCCCAGCGGGCCGGCGTAGCGCCCCGAGGCAGCGAACAGGTCGTGCGGCAGCGCGGGCCCGACGGAGGCAATCATAGAGGTCATTGTCCCAGCACGCCCGGCAGCCACATGGCGATCGCCGGGAACAGGATGATGAGGAGCAGGTGGACGAGGTCGCTCGCGAGGAAGGGCAGCACGCCCTTGAAGATGCGCATGATCGGCACGTCCCGCGCGACGCCCTGAATGATGTACAGGTTCATTCCCAGCGGCGGATGGACGAAGCCAATCTCCATCGCGCGGACGATGAAGATCCCGAACCAGATCGGTGAGAGGCCGAGATGGACGATGATCGGCAGCAGGATCGGTGTCGTCAACAGCATCAGCGCCAGACCGTCGAGCACCGAGCCGAGGAGTAGGAGCAGCACGGCCATCACCAGCAGCGTCCCGATCCGGCCGAAGCCCAAAGCCGTCACGATGTGCCCGATCGCATCGGCGAGGCCGGTGACGCTGACGAACACCGAAAAAATCAGCGCGCCGATGATGACGAGGAAGATCAGCCCGGACGTTCGCAGCGTCTCGGTGAACGCGCGTTCGAGCACCGCGAGCGACAGCCGTCCGCGGACCGCAGCGATTGCCAGCGCCCCGGCGGTGCCAATCGACGATGCCTCTCCCGGGCTGAACCAGCCGAGGGCGATGCCGCCGAGGACCAGCGAGATCAGCGCGATCATGTCCCATATCCGTGCGAGCGCGCGCCAGCGTTCCGGCCAGCCGGCGCGTTCGGTCGGCGGGGCGATTCCCGGCCGCAGGCGCGTCAGCACCCAGATCACGATGCAGTAGAACAGCATCTGCGACAGGCCCGGGATCAACGTCGCGGTGAACAGCTTGCCGATCGACTGCTCGGCGATGATGCCGAAGACGATCAGCGCGCCCGACGGCGGCAGCATCTGGCCGAGCGTGCCACCCGCCGCGACGGTCCCGGTGGCGAGGGCGTCGGAATAGCCGCGCTTACGCATCTCGGGCAGCGCGACGAGGCCGATCGTAGCGGCGGTCGCGAGGCTCGAGCCGTTGACCGCGCCGAAGCCCGCACATCCGGCGATCGAGGCGTAGGCGAGTCCGCCGCGGCGATGCCCGAAAAACTTGGCGGCGGCGTCGAACAGGTCGCGGCTGGCGTTGGCGGCGAAGAACAGCTGCGCCATGAGCATGAATAGCGGCAACGTGCCGAGCTCGTAGCGAGTCAGCGTGTCCATCACCACGACGCCGCCCTTGATCAGCGCCGCGTCCGGTCCGATCGCGACGGCGAGGCCGACGAGCCCGACGAGACCCAATGCCGCCCCGATCGGGACGCCGCCGATCAGCATCGCGAAGAGCACGCAGAGGCCGACGAGGCCGGTGACGGGGTTGGCGTAGATCATCGTTGCGGACGAACCGCGCTCCACAGGAATAGCCCGGCGACGACGGCCATCGCGGCGGTGGCGAAGGCGCGCAGGGGCTGCCACGAGATGCCGAGGATCTCGCTCATCTCGTGCGCGCGCCACAGATCGCTGGCGATCCACGCCGACCCGACGCACAGCGCGGCGAAGGTGACCCCGGCGAGCGCGGCGCAGATGCGCAGTCCGACCGCGCGCGGACGCTCGCCGATCCGGTCGAGGATCAGGCGGATGCGGGCGTGCGCATCCCAGCCGGTGGCGAGCACCAGCGCAATCCCGCCGGCGATCAGCACGCAGACCTGAACGATCTCGATCGCGCCGTGGAGCGGCAGGCCGGTGCGCCGCCCGATAACGGCGAGCGTGTTGGTGGCGGTGGCGACGACGAGCGCGAGGCCGCCGATCCACGCGGCGATGCGGACGACGATGGTCATGCAGCGCAGACCGTGCCGTCGGCGGCAATGACGATCGGCGGCAGGCCGGCGTCGAGCGTTATCTTCATGAGATAGGCCCGGATCTCGTCGCGGCGCGGTCCCTCCGCGAGGACCGGGCGGCCCGGCGGGACGACGTCGACCGCGATGACCGAGACCGACGCTTCCCCATCGCCCGCCCAGTCGATCCGCGCGAGAAAGCCGTTCGTCGCCTCGGGGTGGAACGGTGCCAGCGTATACGCCGGGTCGGGCTCGAAGCCGAACAGCCGCTTGCGCCGCTCGGCCCACTCGGCGCGCGCCGGATGGTCCTGCCCCGGGCTCAGCGCGCGCGTGACGACACAGCCATTGCCGAGGCCGTGGAAGATTGGCTTGCCGCGATAATATTCGATGCCACGGGCGATATGCGCGTGGTGCCCGACGACCACGTCGGCCCCTGCATCGATCGCCGCGTGCGCCACCGCGCGCTCGTAGGGGGCGAGCAACGCCGGGGTGTGGACCAGGCCCTTGTGCAGCGCGACGACAACCAGACCGGACTGTGCCCGCGCGCTCGCGATGTCGTGCTCGAGAATTTCGCGCGCGTCGTCGGTCATCGCCGTCAGCGGGGCGGTTGGCGCGACCGGCGACCCGTCGGCGGTCGCGATCGGCAGATACGCGCAACCGGCCCGCGTCGATGTCGCCCACCCCGCCTCGGGCCCTACGCAGTTGTACGACAACAACGCGACCCGCCGCCCGGCGCGCTCGACGAACACCGCACGTCGCGCGTCGGAAAGGTTGGCGCCAGCTCCGGAAGCGGCGACGCCTGCTGCGGCGAGCCCGTCGCACGTATCGGCGATCCCCTCCGCCCCGCAATCGGCGATGTGATTGCCCGCGAGGCTGACCATAGCGAAGCCCGCCCCGGCGATCGCTGCGAGGTTTTCCGGCGGCGCACCGGGAGCGGGAACGTCCCCGGCGAGCTCGGCCCCGCGCCGGGTGTGCGGCACCTCGAGATGGCCGACAGCGAGGTCGGCGGCGCGCAGGGCCGGCGCGATGCCCGCCAGCCAGTACGCTCCGTCGGGCTCGTCGAGCACGAGATCGCCGGCGAAGACAATCGAAAGGGGCGGGGCACTCGTCATGGCTTTCGGTTCAAGCTTCCCCGTCAGAGCTTGATGCGCGCACTGACGGCAACCAGCCGCCCGACCGGGTCGGTGGTGGTCGCGTCGTACCCGCCGCTGCCGTTGGAGCTCGGCGCGATGTTGACATACGGTGGGTTGGTATCGAACAAATTGCGCGCCTCGACCGAAAACACGACCGGCTTTTCCGGATTGCCGACCTTGGCACTGAGGATCATGTCGATCGGCGTATAACTGGCAACCTGCTGCACCGGGTTGACCGCGGTGTTTGAGTAGCCGCCGATGTGCGTCGCCCGAACGAGCATGTCGAAGATGCCCTTCTGCCAATCGATCTGGCCACGCATCTTGAACCGGATCGGCTGGAAGATCTGGTTGAGCTGGCTGACGAAGGGCGCCCCCGGACTTTGCTGCGTGCTGTACTTGGTCAGGTAAGTCCCTGACAGGTTGAACGCGAACTCGCCCAGCCTCGGGGTCGGCAGCGAATAGGTCGCTTGGAAGTCGATGCCCCGCGTGATCGATCGCCCGAGGTTCTGGCTGCGGCCATCGACAAAGGTGGTGACGTTCGCCGCGCTGCCGCCGGGCAAAGCGCCGTTGACCGCCAAGCCCGAGGCGATCAGCGATGCGACCTGCGTCGCCGCAGCCGGCCCGGTGAGGATCAGCCCGGTCCCAGCGTATTGCGACGCGCGCGTCAGCACCGACAGGTCGGACAGCAGGGCGATGACCTGATTCTTATAATCGACGCTGAAGTAGGTCGCCGACAGTTTGAGGCGGCGAACCGGCTCGAGGTCCGCACCGAACGAATAGGTCGTCGCGGTTTCCGGCTTGAGCCCAAAGTTGCCCCCCGACTGGGCCACGCCGACGATCGGTGATCCGCCCGCAGGGTTCTGATAGTTTTGCACGAAAAGCGCGGACGAATTGCCGTAGATTTGCGGCAGCGTCGGCGCGCGGAACGACGTGCCATAGCTGCCGCGCAGCTTGACCCCGTCGAACGGCTCCCAGTTGACGCCGACCTTGGGGTTGGTCGTGGTGCCTACATCGGAA
>JAYTTV010000177.1:0-21707 GCA_043745075.1 Sphingomonadaceae bacterium | reverse complement strand
CGGCGTAAGTCAGGGGCGTCTTGTCATCCATCGGACATCCCGTAACGACTTGCGGCTTGGATTTCGACCCTCCTTCGGCCAAAGACGCTGGCGATGGTCCGGTACGCCCTTTTCTGGCTGATGTTGGCGTTCGCGGTTCCGGCACTCGCCGTCCCGACCGGCCCCGGCGCTTACAAGATCGGCGGGGTCGCGGTCGACGTCGTCGCGGGCAACCCGACCGACGCGCGCGCCAACGCCTATCGCGAGGCCGAGCGCCGGGCATGGCCGCTGCTGTGGGCGCGCCTGACCGGCGGCGAGCCTGCCGCTGCACCCAAGCTTGCCGACGGCTCGATCGAGGGCATGGTCGCCGGGGTCGAGATCGAGGTCGAACACTTCTCGCTGACCCGCTACATCGGGCGGCTGGCGATCGTCTTCGACCGCGACCGGGCGAGCGGTTATCTCGGCGGGGCATTCTCCAGCGCGCCGCCGCCGATGCTGCTGCTGCCGGTAACGATCGAAGGCGGTACGCGAACGCTATACCAGACGAAGACGGCGTGGGTGTCGGCATGGCTGCGCTTCCGCGACGCCGCGAGCGCACTCGATTACGTCATCCCGGCGGCGAGCGCGGGCGATAGCGTCGTCCTCACCGGTTATCAGAGCCGCCGTACCGACCGCACGCTGTGGCGCAACATTCTCAGCCGCTTCAAGGCCGCCGATGTGCTGACCGCCGAGCTTTGGCTGACGCGAAGCTACCCGGGCGGACCCGTCGCGGCGACGGTCATCGCGCGCCACGGCCCCAATTCGGTCGAGCTGGGGCGCGCGGCGCTGCACGCGGCGAATACCGCCGGGGTCGATGCGATGCTCGACGAGGCGGTGCGGCAGGTCGATGCGATCTACGTCCGAGCGCTCCAGGCGGGGCTGCTCCAGACCGAGAAGGGGCTGACCGTCGAGCTCGAACCGCTGATCGGCAATGCGCCGTTCATCGGGACCCCGGCGGCGGAGTCGAGTGCCAGCGGCGGCGTCGAGGCAAGCGTTTCCACCACCGACGCGAAATCGTGGGCGGCGACCGAGGCGGCGATCCGCGCGACGCCGACGGTGACCGGGGTCGGTCTCGTCAGCCTGTCGCTCGGCGGCACCTCGCGGATCGTCATCCGCCACAGCGACAGCGTCGAGATGCTCAACTACCAGCTCGACCAGCGCGGCTTCCGTCTCGCGCCCGACGGGGCAGGGGTACTGCTGCGGCGCAAGGTGCCCGGCGACCCCGTCGTCTCCGCGCCCTTGTCCGCCGCCGAACTCAATTCGGCCGAGGTCGTCGCCGAGCCTGATGCCGCCCCAGTCGCGAAGCCCGATGCGGCGAAGGTCGTCGCGCCAGCGAAGGTCGCCGCTAAGCCCGATTCGCCGGCAAAGCCTTCTGCGTCGCCGCCGAAGCCCGCCCGGCGCGATCCGCTCGCGCCGAACTAGTGCCGCAGCTCCCGCTGCCGCTCGCCTACCCGCCCGCGCAGGGACGTGCCGACTTCGTGATCGCCGCAGCCAATGCCGATGCGGTCGCGTGGCTCGCGGGGGTGCCCGCGCCGCGGTCGTTGCTGGTCGGCCCGCCGGGATCGGGCAAGACACATCTCGGGCGCATCTTCGCCGAGCGGCACAAGGCGACGTTGATCGACGACGCTGACCGAAGCGGGGCCGACCGGAGCGGCGACGACGTCGCGCTGTTCCACGCCTGGAACGCCGCGAGCGTCGTCGCACCGCTGCTGATGACCGCGCGCGCGTTACCGCGATACTGGGTCAAGCTGCCCGACCTCGCCTCGCGACTCGCGGCGACGCCGACCCTCGTCATCGCCGAGCCCGACGAGACGCTGCTCGCCGCGGTGATCGCCAAGCAGTTCGCCGACCGCGGTGTGCGGGTGACCCCCGACGTCATCGGCTTCCTCGTGCTGCGGATCGACCGGAGCTTTGCCGCCGCCGCCGCCACCGTCGCCGCGATCGAGTCGGTCGCGCTGGCCACGCGCCGCGACATCACCGTGCCGCTCGCCCGCGCGGTGCTCGAGGGGCAGGCGGACTGGCTGGTCGAGTAGTGCGCGCCTAGCGGATCACCGCCAGTGGTGCCGACACCCGGACATTGGCGGGCGACATGAGCGTGATCAGCTGCACCATAGCAAGGCTCAGCAGGAGGAACGCCACCGCGCGCGACGTCATCGCCGCCCAATATAGCCCGGGGCTTTGGGCCCGGCCCGCAGCGCGCAACATCGAAAACCGACCGATCTTCTCGAACCGCCAGAAGTCGCCGTCCTGAAAGGCATGGATGATCGACATCGGCAGATAGACGAGGAACGCCGCGATCACCGTCGCCAGCAGCAGCCGAACGGGCTGTTCGCTGCGCTCCTCCTCGGGATCGCCCTTCAACTGCCAGCGGACCGACTGGAGCTTGACCGATTGGACCCGGCACTCCGCGCGCGTCATAGCCCGGCGGGTAACGCATGCGCGCGTGGATCATTTCGCACGCCGAGGTGTCGAGTTCGGCGGAGCCGCTCGATTGGATCACGCGGCACATTTCAGGCGTGCCGGTCGGGCTGATCTCTAGCCGGACCTTGGTGACACCCTGTTCGCCGCGTCGGCGCGCATCTTCCGGATAATAAGCGGGGCTCGCGAACATCACGCCCGCCACCAGCATCGCCAACATTCCGGACCCCCGCCTGTGTCGTTGCGCACCGCAGTCTAGGCCATCTCCCGAGGACCGGCGAGGGAATTCAGGGTCCCGCAGCACCTAGTCATCGACCTGTCACAGGCCCCTTGCTACAAGCCGTACGATGGAAACCGCCCTTGCCACGCGAACGCCCGCCCGCCATCCCGTCGTCGACGGGGTCGCCGATACCGAGCGTTATTTCAACCGCGAGCTGTCGTGGCTGTCGTTCAACGAGCGCGTGCTCGACGAGGCGACCAACCCGAACCATCCGTTGCTCGAGCGGTTGCGCTTCCTGTCGATCTCGGGGAACAACCTCGACGAGTTTTACATGGTCCGCGTCGCGGGCTTGCGCGGGCAGGTCAACGCCGGGATCGAGACGCGCTCGCCCGAGGGCGCGACCCCGGCCGAACAACTCGCTGCGATCGCCCTGACCGCCGACCGGCTGATGGACGACCAGCAGCGTGCGTGGGGCGACTTGCGGCGACGTCTCGCGGGGGTCGATTTCTACGTCCTCAAGGCGGGAGACCTCAATAGCGACGATACCGCGTGGCTCGAGCGGCATTTCCTCGAACAGGTTTTCCCCGTCCTCACCCCGCAGGCGATCGACCCCGCGCACCCGTTCCCGTTCATCCCGAACAAGGGGTTCAGCCTGATCCTCGAGCTCCGGCGCAATTCGGACGAGGAAATCCTGCGCGCGTTGCTGATGCTGCCGTCGATGCTGCCGCGCTTCACCCGGCTGCCGGGTAAGACCGCGCGCTATATCAGCCTCGAGGACACGATCCGGCTGTTCTTCGACCAGTTGTTCCCCGGCTACGAACTCCTCGGCGATGGCGCGTTCCGTGTCATCCGCGACTCGGATATCGAGATCGAGGAGGAGGCCGAGGACCTCGTTCGTTATTATCAGAGCGCGATCAAGCGGCGACGACGCGGCGAGGTCATCCGCCTCAAGATCGAGGCCGCAACCCCGCCGGGGCTCCACGCGCTCGTCCGCGACGCGCTCAATGTCGGCGAGCGCGACGTCACCGTCGTCACCGGCATCCTCGGCATCGCCGACCTTGGCGTGCTCGTCGACGAGGATCGCCCCGACCTCAAGTTCGAGCCGTACACCCCGCGCTTCCCCGAACGAATCCGCGAGCACGGCGGCGACTGCTTCGCCGCGATCCGCGACAAGGACCTCGTCGTCCACCACCCGTATGAGAGCTTCGAGGTCGTCCTCGCGTTCCTGCGGCAGGCCGCACTCGACCCCGAGGTGATCGCGATCAAGCAGACGCTTTACCGCGCCGGCAAGAACTCGCCGATCGTCCGCGCGCTGATCGATGCCGCCGAGGCGGGCAAGTCGGTCACCGCGGTCGTCGAATTGAAGGCGCGCTTCGACGAGGAACAGAATTTGATGTGGGCGGCGGCGCTCGAACGCGCCGGAGTCCAGGTCGTCTATGGGTTTGTCGAGTGGAAGACCCACGCCAAGCTGTCAATGGTCGTCCGCCGCGAGGGCGAGGAGCTGCGAACCTACGTCCACTTCGGCACCGGCAACTATCATCCGGTCACCGCGCGGATCTACACCGACCTGTCGTTCTTCACCGCCGACCCGATCCTCGCGCGCGATGCGGCGCAGGTGCTCAACTACATCACCGGCTACGTCCAGCCGACCCGGCTGGCGAAGCTCGGCATGTCGCCGCTGACGATGCGCGCCAAGCTGTACGGGCTCATCGACGGAGAGATCGAGAATGCCCGCGCCGGGCGTCCGGCAGCGATCTGGCTCAAGCTCAACAGTCTCGTCGACACCCCGATCATCGAGAAACTGTACGAAGCGAGTGGGGCGGGGGTCGAGATCGACCTGATCATCCGCGGCATCTGCTGCCTGCGCCCCGGGGTTCCCGGTATGTCGGACAATATCCGCGTCCGCTCGATCATCGGGCGATTCCTCGAACACAGCCGCATCCTCGCGTTCGGTAACGGCCAGTCGCTGCCGTCGCCCGAGGCGAAGCTGTTCATCAGCTCGGCCGACTGGATGCCGCGCAATCTCGATCGCCGGGTCGAGGTGCTGGTGCCGATCGAGAACCCGACCGTCCATGCCCAGATCCTCGATCAGGTCATGCTCGCCAACCTCAAGGATACCGAGCAGTCGTGGACGCTCGGTCCCGACGGGCTGTCGACGCGGCTCGTCCGGGGGGCGCACGAGGCGTTCAACCTGCATCGCTATTTCATGACCAATCCGTCGCTGTCGGGCCGCGGGGCCGCGCTGCGCGGGCATGAGATGGTGCCGCGGTTGATGCTCGACAGCGATATCACCGAGGATGATGCGCCGTTCGACGCCGGCGATGCCTCCGACCACGCCGTGCGCGAATGAGTCTGATTCTGCCGTGGTCACGATTGAAGACACCCGTCGTCACGCCCGATAACGACCTGAGCGGCATTATCGACATCGGCTCGAACTCGGTCCGGCTCGTCGTCTACCAGGGACGGAACCGGACCCCCGCCGTCGTCTTCAACGAAAAGGTCATGGCCGGGCTCGGGCGCGGGATCGCCAATGAAGGCCGGCTGAGCGATGGCTCTATGCGCATCGCAGTCACCGCATTGTCCCGCTTCGCCCATCTCGCGCGTGACATGGGGGTCGCCGACCTGCGCACCGTCGCCACCGCCGCGGTCCGCGAAGCGCGCAATGCCCAGCGCTTCATCGACCTGATCGCCGAACGTTGCGGGCTGGCGATCGAGGTCATTAGCGGCGAGGCCGAGGCGCGCGGTGCGGCGCTCGGGGTGATCGCGGGCATCCCCGCCGCCGACGGCATCGTCGGCGATCTTGGCGGCGGCAGCCTCGAACTGATCCGGGTCGAGGGCGGGGAGGCGCACGACCGCATCTCGCTGCCGATCGGCGCGCTGAGGCTCGACGCGGTGCGCAAGCGCGGCAGCCGGGCGCTGCGGCCCTTCATCGCCGCCGCGCTCGACCAGGTCGATTGGGCAGCGAAGGGCGCGGGCAAGCCGTTCTACATGGTCGGCGGATCGTGGCGCGCGCTCGTCCAGCTCGACATCCATCTCCACGATTATCCGCTGCCGGTGATCCACCAATATTCGATGGACCCCGGCGCCCCCGACCGGCTAGTCCGGTCGCTTGCGCGGATCGACCCGAAGACGCTCAAGGGCGTGACCTCGATCTCGACCACGCGGCTGCCGTCGCTGCCCGGGGCGGCGCTCCTGCTCGGCGCGGTGGTCAGGCGGCTCGGCAGCAGCACGATCGTCGCCAGCGCCTATGGCCTGCGCGAGGGCCTGCTGTACGAGCGCATGCCGCCCGAGCTCCGCGCCGAGGACCCGCTGATCGCTGCCGCGCGCGACGAAGGGGCCCGGCAGGGGCGTTTCCCCGAACACGGCGACATGCTGATGGCGTGGATGGATGCGCTGTTCGGCGGCGGCGAGATGCCCGACATGCGGCGGCTGCGCCTCGCGACGTGCCTGTTAAGCGACGTCGCGTGGCGCGCGCACCCCGATTTTCGCCCCGAGCGCGGGTTGGACGTCGCGCTCCATGGCAATTGGGTCGCGATCAGCGCGCGCGAGCGGGCGTTGCTCGCGACCGCGCTCGTCGCCTGTTTCGGCGGGGTGCCATCGGGAACTGCGGCGGCGCTGCTCGCGCGGCTCGCCGATGCGCCGAGCCTTGCTACCGCGCGCTGCTGGGGCCTTGCGCTCCGCCTCGGCCAGCGGCTGACCGGCGGGACCGCGGTCGCGCTGCAATCGAGCCGCCTCGAGGTCGTCGATGGCGTCCTGACGCTGACCCTCGCCGACCGCGACGCCCCGCTTTATGGCGAGGCGGTCGTGCGGCGGCTCAAGCTGCTCGCCGCCGCGATGGGCTACGAGTCGGCGCACCTGCTGGCGTAATCTTCGTTCCTGGGAAACCGGGCGGGACTACGCTGCGGTCGAGGTCATCGTCAGCCGCCCGGCCTTGACGGTAAAGCCGAGCCGCCCGTCGATCAGCGCGAGTGCGTCCTTGCCGAACACGTCGAAGCGCCAGCCGCCGAGGACGGTCAGCCCGTCGCGGACGCCACCGGCGATCGCGTCGAGTTCGTCGCTGCGTGCGATCAGCTTCGGCGCGACGTTCGCCTCTTTGGCGCGAATCTTGAGCAGCAGCTTGAGCAGGTCGGCGATCAACGCGCCCTCGGTCGAGAGGCCGGGGCGGGCGACCTCGCGGGTCGGCATGTCGGCCGCCGCCATCGGCTCGGCGTGCTCGACCGCCTGCATCAGCCGCCGCCCGATGTCGTTCGACGCCCATGCCGCCGACAGGCCGCGGACCTTGGCGAGGTCGCTCTGCGCCTTGGGCGCGGTCGCGGCGAGGTCGCCGAGCGTCTCGTCCTTGACGATCCGGCCGCGCGGGACGTCCTTCGACTTCGCCTCGCGCTCGCGCCACGCCGCGAGCGCCTTGAGGCGTCCGAGCACCTCGGGCTTGCGGCTCGGCACGCGGAGGCGAAGCCACGCGGTTTCGGGGTCGTTGGCATAGGTCGCGGGGTCACAGACCCGCGCCATCTCGTCGTCGAGCCACGCGCCGCGCCCGGTCGAGCGCAACTTGTCGACCATCTTGGGGAACAACTGCGCGAGATAGGTGACGTCGCCGATCGCATAGTCGATCTGGCGGTCGTTGAGCGGCCGCCGCGCCCAGTCGGTGAAGCGCGCGCCCTTGTCGACCGCAACGCCGAGATACGACTGGACGAGGTTGGTGTAGCTGACCTGCTCGCCCTGGCCGAGTGCCATCGCCGCGACCTGCGTGTCGAACAGCGGGGAGGGGGTCTTGCCGGTAAGATTATAGATGATCTCGAGATCCTGCCCCGCCGCATGGAACACCTTGAGGACGTCATCCTCGACGAGCAGCCTTAGCAGCGGCGCAAGATCGATGCCCGGGGCCTTGGGATCGATCGCCGCCGCCTCGCTGCCGCCGGCGATCTGGAGCAGGCAGAGATCGGGAAAAAACGTGTTCTCACGCATGAATTCGGTGTCGACCGTGACGAAATCGGCGGTCTTCAGGCGATCACACAAGGCTGAAAGCGTAGCGGTATCGGTAATCAACGGGTGAATCAGCATCTCCTCACATAACCGTTGAGGCGGATAAGGGCTAGAGGCGTCCCGCGCACGCCCGGGCGGGACCGGATGGCTCCGCGACCGGGCGTCCGCAAGATGACGATCACGCCGCGACGGGTGCCCCCCGCTGACGCAACGCCGCGCCGGCCAACGCAAAGCCGGCGATCATCAGAGACCATGCGGCGGGTTCGGGGACCGTACTTGTCACGGTAACGAAACCGCCGTTATCGTTGTAATAGCTCGCCGCGCCGGTCAACGCATAGCCATCGGCGAACCCGAAGTAGAGCTTGGTCGCCCCGGTCGGTACGACGATCGTGAAGCTCGAGCCGATGTTGAGGACCGCGTTCGAGGCGCCGCCGGTGAACGTCCCGAGCAGCCCGAACGAGCGCGTCCCGAGATAATCCGCGACGCCGCTCCCGGTCGGGTTGGTCACGACCGCGCTGCCCGCGACCGGGTTGGTCGCAAGGCCGTCAGCATCGGTGATCAGACCGGAGCCGATTGCCGGGGTCACCGTGCCGAACGCCGAAATCCGCAGCTTCTCGCCCGCGAAGACGGTGATCGACGGCGGCAGCGATCCGCCGCCGCCGGGCAGCGCCGGTAGGGTTGTCAAACCGGCTGCGAAGATGATCGAGTTTGCCGGGACGACGAAGGTTGCAGCATGTGCCGAACCGGCCAGCAAAAGGCCGAGTGCCGCGATCGTCCGAACCATCAAGAATTCCCTGTTTGCGAGCCGTGGAGACTCGCGGCGGACGAAGCAATATTCGTGCTATTCCCGTAACGAACGGGATAACAAGGCTTGGCTCGGTAACCGCCGAACGGAGTGCCGGATGTGTAAAGGCCACCGACACTTTTGCGCGCGGTCGCCGTCAAGATCGATCGCGAAAGCTCGGGCTAATTCCGCGCCTCGAAGGCGGGCAGGGTCGGCACGACCGCCTTCGGGTCGACCGACAGCAAAGCGCGGTGGTGCGTTTTGTAGCTTTCGGTGAGCTGGTCGAACTCGGCGCGGTGTCCCTCGGCTCGCGCACTGGCGAGCGCCGAGGACAGCATCGCGACCGCATCGCGGTGGAAGGCGATCCGCCGCTCGTTCGCCGCGAGCAGCCAGACGATCGGACGGCGGCGGAAGTGGAACAAGACCGCGACAATGATGACGACGGTCAGCAGGCCGAAGCCGGTCGTCATCAATCCGATCAAAGTGCTGCTCGATATCGTGTCCCTAAACGGGCGCGATGCCCATTCGCTCAACTACGGGCGGAAGGTGTCGGGTAAAGCGCCGCGATGCCGCAGTCGAGTGCTTGTCCTCAGCCGACCCATTGCGCGAGCCAGTCGGCAAGCGCCTGCGGGGTCATGTTGCGGGCGTCCGAAAGCGCGGCGTAGCGGTCGGGATTGCGGGTCTTGCCCGTCGCCGGATCGACGATCATCACCATCGGCACGCCCTTGACGGTGGCACCGTAGGCCTCGGCAACGTCGAGGTTCTTGTCGCGGCGGCCGATGTCGATCGTCACGACCTCATAGTGCTTGGCGAGGAACGCCTTGATCTCGGGCACCGCCATGACTCCGGATAGGACGCGGCAGTCGGGGCACCAGTTGCCGCCAAGGTCGATCAGCAGCAGTTTGTGCCCCGCCTTCGCACGCTTGCGCGCCGCGTCGACCTGCACCTTGCCGACCGCGTCGGTGTCGTACGGCAGCGGGAGCGGCTGGGGGAGATCGTCGAGGCTGGCGATGCTGACACGCGGCGCGGCGGCGGCAATGGCAGGGGCGGCGGCGAGCGCGGCGAAGGCGGCAACGGCGGCGAGGACAAGCTTCATCGGATCTCCAATCGGTCGATGAATGCTAGGCGGTGCGCGCGGCCGCTGACCAGTAACAAGTCCTTGCGCATGCCCAAGCCATGCCGACGCCGCGCCCACTCACCTTGACAAAATCGACGTCAGCGTGTGTCACGCCCGTCGCTCACCGCACCTTCCGAACGGTCCAACCATGCATGCCTATCGCACCCATACCTGCGCCGCGCTCCGCGCCGAGGACGCCGGCACGACCGCCCGCCTGTCGGGCTGGGTCCACCGCAAGCGCGACCATGGCGGCGTCCTGTTCGTCGACCTGCGCGATCATTACGGCCTGACCCAGATCGTCGCCAACACCGGCTCGGCAGCGTTCGACATCCTCGACAAGCTTCGCGCCGAAAGCGTCGCCACGATTACAGGCGATGTCGTCGCCCGCGCCCCGGAAGCGGTCAACCCGAAGATGCCGACCGGGGCAATCGAGCTTCGCGCCGCCGACGTTACCGTCCAGTCGCGCGCCGACGAACTGCCGCTGCCGGTCGCGGGCGAGGCCGAGTATCCCGAGGATATCCGCCTCAAGTACCGCTACCTCGACCTGCGCCGTGACCGCCTCCACCGCAACATCATGCTGCGGTCGAACGTCATCGCCTCGCTTCGCCGCCGGATGATCGACCAGGGCTTCACCGAGTTCCAGACGCCGATCCTGACCGCGAGCAGCCCCGAGGGCGCGCGCGACTTCCTCGTCCCCAGCCGCGTCCACCCCGGCAAGTTCTACGCGCTGCCGCAGGCGCCGCAGATGTTCAAGCAGCTGCTGATGGTCGCCGGCTTCGACCGCTATTTCCAGATCGCGCCGTGCTTCCGCGACGAGGATGCGCGCGCCGACCGCTCGCCCGGCGAATTCTACCAGCTCGACTTCGAGATGAGCTTCGTGACGCAGGACGATGTCTTCGCGGCGATCGAGCCGGTGCTCGCCGGTGTGTTCGTCGAGTTCACCGGCTTCGTCGACGGTAAGCCCAAGACCGTCACCGACACCCCGTTCCCGCGCATCGCCTACGCTGAGTCGATGCTTAAGTACGGCAACGACAAACCCGACCTGCGCAACCCGCTGGTCATCCGCGACGTCACCGAGCATTTCCGCGGCAGTGGCTTCGGGATTTTCGCCCGGATGATCGAGGGCGGATCGGTCGTCCGCGCGGTCCCGGCTCCCGGCGCGGGGCTCAAGGCGCGCAGCTTCTTCGACGGCATGAACGACTGGGCGCGCGCCGAGGGCTGGGCGGGCCTTGGCTATATGAACTTCAAGAGCGGCGAGCCGGGCGGCCCAATTGCCAAGAACCTCGGCCCCGAACGCGTCGCGGCGATTGTCGCGCAACTCGGCCTCGGCCCCGACGACGGCGTGTTCTTCGCCGCCGACAAGCCATTGAAGGCCGCCAAGCTGGCCGGCCTCGCACGGACCAAGGTCGGCGAAGACCTCGGCCTCATCGAACAGGGCGTGTTCAAGTTCTGCTGGATCGTCGACTTCCCGATGTTCGAGTACGATGAGGAGGCGAAGAAGCTCGACTTCAGCCACAACCCATTCTCGATGCCGCAGGGCGAGCTCGAGGCGCTCGAGACCAAGGACCCGCTCGACATCCTCGCCTATCAATACGACATCGTCTGCAACGGCGTCGAACTATCGTCGGGGGCGATCCGCAACCATCGCCCCGAGATCATGTACAAGGCGTTCGAGATCGCCGGCTATTCGCAGGCCGACGTGGACCGCGATTTCGCGGGCATGATCAACGCCTTCAAGTTCGGCGCGCCCCCCCACGGCGGCTCCGCGCCCGGCGTCGACCGCATCGTCATGTTGCTGGCTGACGAGCCGAACATCCGCGAGGTCGTCGTCTTCCCAATGAACCAGAAGGCCGAGGACCTGATGATGAACGCGCCGAGCGCGGTTCCGGCGAAGTCGTTGCGCGAATTGCACATCCGGACGGTCGAGCCGGTCGGCAAAGCATGAGCAAGAGACGCCTCAAGGACTATGAGGGCACACCCGAGATCAAGCGTGCCGACTATGACACGCAACTCCTCGCGCTCCAGTACCGGCTCCAGCTGATCCAGGCGGCGTACATCACCCAGGGGTTGCGCGGGATCGTCGCGATCGAGGGCTGGGACGCGGCGGGGAAGGGCGGGCTGATCCAGCGGATGACGACCGAGCTCGACCAGCGCTACAGCGACGTCTGGTCGATCGGCACACCGACCAAGGACGAGCTCAACCACCACTTCCTGTGGCGTTTCTGGGCGAAGCTTCCGGGCTGCCGCGAAATCGCGATCTTCGACCGCACATGGTACGGACGGGTTCTCGTCGAGCGGGTCGACAAGCTGACCCCCAAGCCCGACTGGAAGCGCGGCTACGACGAGATCAACGACTTCGAGTCGCAGCAGATCGCCGACGGCACGCGGGTCGCCAAGATATTCCTCCACATCACTCAGCGCGAGCAGGACAAGCGCCTGCGCGAGCGCCTCGAGACTCCGTACAAAAGGTGGAAGACGGGGCCCGAGGACTACCACAACCGGTCGATGCGCGACGCCTATTGCGAGGCGTACGAGGACATGTTCGACAAGACCTCGACGCCGCACGCACCGTGGACAGTGATCGCCGCCGACGACAAGAAGACCGCACGGATCGCCGCGATCGAGGCGGTGATCGCGGCGCTGGGCGAGGATGTCGACCTGACGTATCCGCCGGTCGCCCCGGAGCTACGGGCGTTGGCGGAAGCGGCGCTGGGGGTTACGCTCAAGGTTTAGGCGCGGCGGGGGGCTAGGAGTCGCGACGCCGCGCCGACCACATCACCCCGGCGTCCGCTTCCCCAGATACGCGCTCAGCCGGTTCGACGCCGGCATCGTCGCGGTCGCCGGGTGGAGGAGGTCGTAGACCACCGCGTTCGCCAGCACCCGCTGGACATAGTCGCGGGTCTCGCTGAACGGGATCAGCTCGACCCAGTCGACGACGTCGGTGCCGGGGATTCGCGGGTCGCCGTTGAGCGCGAGGAACTTGCGGACATTCCCCGGCCCGGCGTTGTACGCCGCGACCGCTAGGACGTTGCTTCCGCCGAGGTTGTCGCGGATGCGCCCGTAATACGCCGCGCCGAGCGTGACGTTGAACACCGGATCGTCGGTCAGGCGGCTCGTCGAGAACGGCAGGCCGAGCTTCGCCGCCTGTTCCGACGCGGTTGCGGGGAGGAGCTGCATCAGGCCACGGGCGTTGGCGGCGCTGACGGCGGCGCGGTCGAACTGGGTCTCCTGCCGGGCGATCGCGTGGACCATCGTGAAGTCGGGTGCGAGCGTCGGCGGCAGGCTGAGCATCGGATAGGCGACGTCGAGCAGCGCGAGTTCGCCGCCGAGCCGCGCCGCCTTGCCGGTCAGGACGCCGAGGTCGGGACGGTCGAGCGCGGCGCCGAGGTCGGCGAGCAGCCGCTGCTGCTCGGGCGTCTCGGCACGATCGACGAGCGCCTTCATGAACAAGGTCTGCCGCGCCCGGTCCCCGATCTCGCCGAGCGCGCGAGTCACCCGGACGAGCTCGTCGGCGTCGAAGCGCGCGCGCGCCTCGCGACTTACCACGACCGGGGTCGCGGCGGGGAGGGTCAGCGCGGGGGTGATGTGCTCGGCGGCGAGCTGGCCGTAGTAATAGTCGGCGTGGGTCGCGGCGGCGGCGTAATAAACCTTGGCGTCGGGATTGGCCGCAGCCTCAGCGGCGCGGCCCGACCAGTAGTCGCCGCGCGCCTGGCTGACGGGGGTCAGCGCGGCATCGCGGACGCGCTCGAAGTGGGTCAGCGCCGCTGCCGGCTGGTTGAGGCGGCGCAGCGCGATCCAGCCTGCGAGCCACTCGTTGTCGATGAAGCCCTGCCGCTCGCCGAGCGTCTGCTCGCTCAGCGGCTTGCCGAGCGCGAAGGCGTGGTGGCCGTCGGCGATGCGGTAGGCGAGATCGTACTGGCCGTCGCGCATTGCAGCACGGGCAAGCTCGAGACGCAGCTTGAGCCACTGCTCGGGATCGGTGACGAGGCCGGGCGCGCCGTCGTAAGCCGCCATCGCCGCTCGCGCGCCCGCCATGTCGCCGGTCCGCTTGAGCCACGTCGCCTGCGCATAGATCACCCCGGGATCATTGCGCGCCGCCGTTGGCAGGCTCGCCAGCGCGCTGCTCGCCCCGACGCCGGTCAGCATCGCGATCCGCGCCGCCGCGACTGCGCGAACGTCGGGCGGGACGAGGGGGAGCATGCGCCCCGCGGCGGTCGTCTCGCCGCGCCACAGCAGCCGGTCGAGCCGCGCGACATTGTCCGCCGGGGTCAGCGCGTTGGCGAACTCGGTCTGCAGCTGGATCTCGGCGACGGCGTCGAGCCCGCCCGACACCCACGCCGCGCGGGCGTTGGCATTCGCCGAGGCGAAGTCGCGCGCCACGAGCTGCGCCTCGGCGAGGCGGAACTTGGCCAGCGCTGACAATGGCGGATAGTCGCGGAAGAAGGCGATGCGCTCGGAAAAGCCGACGCGGTCGTCGATAAGCTTCTCGGCACGGCGGCGGAGGAGCGTTTCCGACGGCCAGCCGGGGTGGGCGCGAAGGAAGGCGGCGATCTCGGCGAAGCTCGCCGGGCCATTGTCGCGGCGCAGCCGGTCCCAGACGACGACGGCGTCCATCAGCGGGTCGGTCGCGGGATTGACGATCGGCGACAGCGGCAGCGTGTTGAACCGCCCCGCCGCGGTTTCGGCCAGCCGCGCGGTGTAATACGCCCGGACCGCGGGGCTCAGCGCCGCCGCTGCGGTCGACGCGGCCAGCAAGGCCGCGACCGCAAACCAGCGGAGTTTGCGGAAGCCGCGCCTTGGCTCCATATCACGCATTGAGATACTCATCCGCGCCTGACTAGACGGTCGAGCGGCGCGGCGGAAGGCAAGGCATGTTTAACGGATCGATTCCGGCGCTGGTGACCCCGTTCAAGGACGAAAAAGTCGACGAAGCGGCGTTCGCCAGCTTCGTCGACTGGCAGGTCGCGAGCGGCTCGGCGGCGCTGGTGCCATGCGGCACCACCGGCGAATCGGCGACGCTGACGATCGACGAGCACAACCGCGTCATCGCGCTGACGGTCGAGGCGGCGGCGGGGCGCGTGCCGGTGATCGCCGGCTGCGGATCGAACGACACCGCGACCGCGCTGATCCACATGCGCCACGCCAAGGATGTCGGCGCGGCGGCGGCGCTGGTCGTCTGCCCGTATTACAACAAGCCGAGCCAGGCGGGGCTGATCGCCCACTTCACCGCGCTTGCCGAGGGCTGCGACCTGCCGATCATCATCTACAACATCCCCGGCCGCTCGGTCGTCGACATGTCGGTCGAGACGATGGCGGCGCTGGCCAAGCTGCCAGCGATCATCGGGGTCAAGGACGCGACCGGCAATCTCGGGCGGGTGTCGGCGCAGCGCGCGGCATGCGGCGTCGACTTTTGTCAGCTGTCGGGCAACGACGAGACCGCGCTCGGCTATATGGCGATGGGCGGCGTGGGATGCATCTCGGTCACCGCCAATGTCGCGCCTGAGCTTTGCGCCCGGTTCCAGGCAGCCTGCTCGGCGGGCGACTACGCCGCGGCGCTGGCATTGCAGGACCAGCTCTACCCGCTCCACGATGCGCTGTTCAGCGATGCCAGCCCGGGGCCGACCAAGTACGCCCTTGAACGCCTCGGCCGGATGAGCATCGCCACCCGCCTGCCGATCACCCCGCCGTCACCCGCCGCACGCGGCCGCGTCGACGCGGCGCTCAGCCACGCCGGTCTCGTCTGATGGCGCGCGCTTTCGTCAACACCGGCATCAAGGCGAAGATTGTCGCCGAGAATCGCAAGGCGCGCTACGAGTTCTTCATCGACGAGGTCATAGAGGCCGGGATTGCGTTGGCCGGAACCGAGGTCAAGGCGCTGCGCCAGGGCGAAGGCTCGATCGCCGAATCATACGCCGAGCTCAAGGACGGCCAGATGTGGCTGGTCAATTCCAACATCCCAGAGTTCAGCCACGGCAACCGCAACAATCACGAGCCCAAGCGCCCGCGCAAATTGCTCATGCACGCCAAGCAGATCAGCAAGTTCAACGGCGCGGTGACGCGGCAGGGGATGACGGTCATCCCGCTGATGATCTATTTCAACGACCGCGGCCGCGCCAAGGTCGAGCTCGCGTTGGCCAAGGGTAAAAAGCTTCACGACAAGCGCGAGACCGAGAAGGCCCGCGACTGGAAGCGCGACGCGGCGCGGATCATGCGCGAGCGGGGGTGACGATGAGCGACGACGACATCACCGCCGAGCCCGGTTTCCGCGACAAGCTCGTCGCGTCGAAGCAGGCATGGGCGCGCGCCGGGCGGTTGCTGACCGGGAAGGAAGCCGATCCCGCCACCGATCGCCTCCCGCCGGGGCAGCGACTCACCGACAATTGGCCCGTGCTCGACCTCGGTATCCAGCCCGACGTGTCATGCGACCAGTGGGAGTTGACCGTCGGTGGACTCGTCGAAAACCCGGTGACGTGGGACTTCGCCGCGCTGATGGCCGAGCCGCAGTTCGTCGACATCTCGGACATCCACTGCGTGACGTCATGGTCGCGCTATGACAATCGCTGGCAGGGCGTCTCGACGCGGCACCTGATCGAGGTCGTCCGGCCGAAGCCCGAAGCCGCGCATGTCATTCTCCACGGCTACGACGGCTACGTCACCAACCTCCGGCTCGCCGACTTCGCCGACGACGACTGCCTCCTCGCGCACAGCCACGACGACCAGCCGATCACCCGCGAGCACGGCGGCCCGGTCCGCGCGATTATCCCGCGTTACTATTTGTGGAAGTCGGCGAAATGGCTAAAGGCGATCGAGTTCGTCGCCGCCGACCATCCCGGTTTCTGGGAGACACGCGGTTACCACAACATTGCCGACCCGTGGCTGGAACAGCGCTATAGTTGATTATCCCCCTCCGTTCAGCATCGGGGCGACTTTAGGCGCGCTCGGTGTGATGAATATCCTGCCGCTCGGGCTGGCGCTGCTCGACGGCGGTGGTCAGTGTATTCGGACGAATGCGGTGTTCAACGAGACCGTCGGGACCGATTGCACCACCGGCGACGGCATCCTCGCGCTCGCGGTCGAGGATGACCGCACGCTACTCGCCAAGGCGATCGTTCAGATCCTCGAGGGCACGCGCGACGGGAAGGAAGTGCGGCTGCGGCTCGCCGCCCGCCCTGACGAAACCGTCGTCGTCACCCTCGCGCCGGCGCCGGCGAACTGGGGGTTCGCCGCGCTGATCGCGGTGCGCGATATTCGCGAGCAGGTCCGGCTCGAACAGCAGGTTGCGCAGGCGACGAAGATGCAGGCGGTCGGCCAGCTTGCCGGCGGAATCGCGCACGACTTCAACAACATCCTCACCGCGATTCTCGGCCTGTGCGACCAGCTCCTCGCCCGGCATCCCGAAGGTACGCCCGACTTCGAGGACATCGATCAGGTTCGCCAGAACGGCAATCGCGCGGCCAACCTCGTCCGGCAGTTGCTCGCATTCGCGCGGCAGCAGACCTTGCGGCCGCAGGTGCTCGCCGTCGCTGGGGTCATCGATGGCCTGCAGCCGTTGCTGCGCCGGCTGATCGGCCCCGAGGTCGAGCTTGTCGTCGTCAATCATGGTGGCGCGGGAGCGGTGCGCGCCGACCCGGGTCAGCTCGAGCAGGTGCTGGTCAACCTGTCGGTCAACGCGCGCGATGCGATGGCCGCCAAGGGACGCCTGACGATCGCAACGCGCGGCATTCTTGCCGCCGACGTGCCCGCGCTCGGTCACAAGATCATCCCGACGATCGACCTCGTCGCGATTGCCGTCAGCGATACCGGGACCGGCATTCCCCCCGAGATCGCGGCGAAAATCTTCGAGCCGTTCTTTACGACCAAGCCGGTCGGGCAGGGGACCGGGCTCGGCCTGTCGACGGTCTACGGGATCGTCAAGCAGACCGGCGGCTTTGTCTTCGCCGAGCCGGTCGCCGCGGGCGGAACATGTTTCGTCGTATACCTGCCGGCGAGCGAAGCACCGCCGGCAGCCCAGGTCGAGCAGCGTCCGGCACAGCGTCCGGCGCTTATCGGGACGGTCCTCCTTGTCGAGGATGATCGCGCGGTCCGTCTCGTCGTCGAGCGGGCGCTTCGCCGCCACGGCCTCGGGGTCATCGCGGTCGGCGACGCGGCATCCGCGCTCGAGCTGATCGAGCAGGAGGAAACCCTGGTCGACCTGCTCGTCTCCGACGTCGTGATGCCGGGCATGGACGGCGTCGACCTGCTCAGGCGCGCGCGCGCGCGCTGCCCGTCACTGCCGGTCGTCCTGATGTCGGGCTATGCCGAGCCGCCGCAGCGCCGCGCCCTCGTCCGCGCCGGAGTCGTCTTCCTGCCCAAGCCGTTCGCGGTCGATGATCTGCTCGACGCGGTCCATACAGCGCTGGCCGCTGCGCCGCTTGACATGGGCGTGCTGCCTTCTATCGATCAATAAGGTGCAGCATAGTTCAAGCTCAGAATGAATAGGGTATCGCAGGCCCAGTCCTCGGCCACCGCACCACGCCGAATCCTCATCGTCGAGGATGAGGTGTTGATCGCCATGGTCCTCGAGGACGTGCTCGACATGCTTGGGCATCAGGTCGTCGGCACACCGTCGACCTTCGCCGAAGCGGAAGCCGCGATCACCGCCGGCGGGTTCGATCTCGCCATCCTCGACGTCAACCTGGGCCATGACCCCGTGTTTCCGCTCGCCGACAGGCTCCAGAGTGCGGGAACGCCGATCATCTTCGCGACCGGATCGCACCGCGATTCGCTGCCGCCGCGGTTCGCTGCGGCGCCGGTTCTCGAAAAGCCGTATGCGGTGCAGGCCGTCGAAACGGCGCTAGGCGAGCTCGCATAGTTCACGACTTGTTCTTGTAGAACAGAGATGGTACGACTCGGCCCTGGATACTTCAGGGAGACGGGTGATGGCGGCGGCGCTGAAAGTGGTTGGGGGCGACATGGACAAGGCTAAGGCGCTGGAAGCAGCGTTGGCACAGATCGACCGCGCCTTTGGCAAGGGCTCGGTGATGAAGCTCGGCTCGCGCGCCACGATGGAGATCGAGAGCAGCCCGACCGGGTCGCTCGGGCTCGACATCGCACTCGGGATCGGCGGACTGCCGCGCGGTCGCGTCATCGAGATTTACGGTCCCGAGAGCTCGGGCAAGACAACGCTCGCGCTGCATGCGATCGCGGAGGCGCAGAAAAATGGCGGCACCGCGGCGTTCGTCGACGCCGAACACGCGCTCGACCCGGCCTATGCCAAGAAGCTCGGCGTCAATATCGACGAACTGATCGTGTCGCAACCCGACACCGGCGAGCAGGCGCTCGAGATCGTCGACACGCTCGTCCGGTCGAACGCGATCGACGTGCTGGTGATCGACTCGGTCGCCGCGCTCGTGCCGCGCGCCGAGATCGAAGGCGAGATGGGCGACAGCCATGTCGGCCTTCAGGCGCGGTTGATGAGCCAGTCGCTGCGCAAGCTGACCGGGTCGATCAGCCGCTCGCGCTGCATCGTCATCTTCATCAATCAGCTGCGGATGAAGATCGGCGTGATGTACGGCAACCCCGAGACGACGACTGGCGGCAACGCGCTAAAGTTCTACGCCAGTGTCCGCCTCGATATCCGACGCACCGGCCAGATCAAGGATCGCGACGAAGTCGTCGGCAATACGACCCGGGTGAAGGTCGTCAAGAACAAGGTGTCGCCGCCGTTCAAGCAGGTCGAGTTCGACATCATGTACGGCGAGGGCATCTCCAAGATCGGCGAGATCCTCGATCTCGGCGTCAAGGCGGGTGTCGTCGAGAAATCGGGCGCTTGGTTCAGCTACGACTCGATCCGGATCGGGCAGGGGCGCGAGAATTCGAAGAAGTTCCTCAAGGAAAATCCCGACATTCGCGACCGGATTGAAAAGGCCGTGCGCGACAACGCCGCCGGGATTGGCGAGGCTTTGATGGTTGGCCCGTCGAGCGACGACGATGCCGGCGACGACGAGATGTGATCGATCGGGCGGGCGAGCCGTGCTTGAGAAGCGCGGCTTGCTCGCCTAAGTTCGGGGCATGATTACAACCAACGAAATCCGGCGCTCGTTTCTCGACTATTTCGGTAACACCGGACATCGTATCGTATCGTCGGCGCCGCTGGTCCCGCAGAACGACCCGACGCTGATGTTCGTCAACGCAGGCATGGTGCCATTCAAGAACGTCTTCACCGGCCAAGAGCGCCGTTCCTACATCACCGCGACCTCGGCACAGAAGTGCGTCCGTGCCGGCGGCAAGCATAACGACCTCGACAACGTCGGCTACACCGCGCGCCACCACACGTTCTTCGAGATGCTCGGCAATTTTTCGTTCGGCGACTATTTCAAGGCGCAAGCGATCGAGCACGCGTGGACGCTGCTGACGCGCGACTGGGGGATCGATCCGAACCGGCTGACCGTCACGGTCTATCACACCGACGACGAAGCGTTCGACCTGTGGAAGCGCATCGCCGGGTTACCTGACGACCGGATCATCCGCATCGCGACGAACGATAACTTCTGGTCGATGGGCGATACCGGCCCGTGCGGCCCGTGCAGCGAAATCTTCTTCGACCACGGGGCGCATATCCCCGGCGGGCCGCCGGGGTCGCCCGACGAGGACGGCGACCGCTTCGTCGAGATCTGGAACCTCGTTTTCATGCAATATGAGCAGATCGATGCGGCGACGCGCATCGATCTGCCGCGACCGTCGATCGATACCGGCATGGGTCTCGAACGCATCGCCGCCGTGCTGCAGGGCGTCCACGACAATTACGACACCGACACCTTCCGCAACCTGATCGATGCCAGCCGCGAGCAGATCAGCCGCGACATCGGGACTTCGTCGCCGACGCCAGAAAGCCGCGTGTCGCACCGGGTCATCGCCGACCACCTCCGCGCGAGCTGCTTCCTCATTGCCGACGGGGTCCTCCCGGCCGCCGACGGTCGCGGCTATGTCCTGCGCCGGATCATGCGCCGGGCGATGCGTCATGCCCAATTGCTCGGCGCACGCGATCCGCTGATGCACCGCCTCGTTCCGGCGCTCGTCGCCGAGATGGGTGTCGCCTATCCCGAATTGATCCGCGCCCAGTCGCTGATCGAAGCGACGCTCAACCTCGAGGAAACGCGCTTCCGCTCGACGCTGACCAACGGCCTGCGGCTGCTTGGCGAGGCGACCGCCGCGCTGCGGCCCGGCGACACGCTCCCCGGTACGGTCGCTTTCAAACTCTACGACACCTTCGGCTTCCCGTACGACCTGACCGAGGATGCCCTTCGCGCGCAGGAGATCGTCGTCGATCGCGCCGGTTTCGACACGGCGATGGCCGAACAGCGCCGCGCGGCGCGTGCGGCGTGGACCGGCTCGGGGCAGACGGCGTCGGCGACGGTGTGGTTCGATATCCTCGATGAAAATGGCGCGACCGAGTTCACCGGTTACTCGGGCGATTCCGCGCAGGGACAGGTCGTCGCGATCGTCAAGGATGGCGTGCGCGTCACGTCGGCAGCGGCGGGCGACCGCGTCGCGGTGGTAACGAACCAGACGCCGTTCTACGCCGAATCTGGCGGGCAGGCGGGCGACGCCGGCGTCATTACCGGCGAAGCACTGCGCATCGCCGTCGATGACACGGCGAAGCAGCTCGGCAAGCTCCACGTCCATCTCGGCACCGTCGACACTGGGTTGGTTGCTGTCGGCGACACGGTGAAGCTCGCGATCGACCGGGATCGCCGTGCCCAGCTCCGCGCCAACCATTCCGCGACGCACCTCCTGCACGCTGCGCTGCGCGAGCGGCTCGGTGACCATGTCACGCAAAAGGGGTCGCTGGTCGCGCCCGACCGGTTGCGGTTCGACTTCAGCCATACCCGTGCGCTGACCCGCGACGAACTCGCGACGGTCGAAGCCGACGTCAATCGGCACATCCGCGAAAACACCACGGTATCGACGCGGTTGATGTCGCCCGATGCGGCGATCGCAGCGGGGGCAATGGCGCTGTTCGGCGAGAAGTACGGCGAGGAGGTCCGCGTCCTCTCCATGGGCGTCGCGGGCGAGGCGAATTATTCGACCGAGCTTTGCGGCGGCACGCACGTCGCTGCGCTTGGTGAAATCGGTTTGTTCAAGATCGTCAGCGAGGGCGCGGTGGCCAGCGGCGTGCGCCGGATCGA
>JAYTTV010000176.1:0-5678 GCA_043745075.1 Sphingomonadaceae bacterium | reverse complement strand
GGCGGTGCCGGTCTTCGAGCCGCTCTCCGAGCCACTGATGCGGATCACCGCCGGCATCAAGGCGGCGCACGACCCGAAGGGCCTGTTCAATCCGGGCCGGATGTATGCGGGCATCTGACGGGGCCGGTTCTGGCGAAGCGTGGGGTCTCGTACGCTGCGCTGTCGCGGGCCGTTCCCCGGCTCAACATCAGATGCGACTATCTCTAAACTGACGCCGCAAGAACGACGATGCCGACACGGATCGGGGCGCGAGCCCGGCCCGACGAGCGGCGCGAGGGTGGACCCGAGGACGCACCGTGCAGACCAACTTCAGCCTGACGCAGCTCGCGGACCCGGCCATGGCCGCGTCGGAAAAAATCCTGCGGACCTGCGTCCATTGCGGGTTCTGCACCGCGACCTGCCCGACCTACCTCCTCCTCGGCGACGAGCTCGACAGCCCGCGCGGGCGAATTGTCCTGATGAAGGACATGCTCGCTTCGGACGCGCCCCCGGCCCCGTCGACGGTCAAGCACATCGACCGCTGCCTGAGCTGCCTGAGCTGCGCGACGACCTGCCCGTCGGGGGTCGATTACATGCACCTGATCGACCATGCCCGCGAGCATATCGAAGCGACCTACCGCCGCCCGGCCGGCGAACGTCTGGTCCGCTCGGTCCTCGCCAACGTCTTAAGCCGGCGCAGGATTTTCCGTTTTGCGACGACCCTCGCCCGCCTGACGCGCCCGCTCGCCGGGGTGCTGCCACGCCAGCTCCGGGCGATGGTAGCCGCCGCTCCCGTCAGCGCCGCACCACGCGGCGTCGCCGACCGGCCCGGCATCTTCCCGGCGATCGGCCCGCGCGTCGCCCGTGTCGCGATGCTGTCGGGATGCGTCCAGCCGGTCCTCGCCCCTTCGATCGACGACGCCGCGGTGCGCCTGCTGACCCGCCACGGCGTCGAGGTCGTAATCGCCCGCACCGGCTGCTGCGGCGCGCTCCCCCACCACATGGGCAAGTCCGACGACGCCCGCCGCCTCGCCAAGGCCAACATCCTTGCGTGGGAGTTGGAGATCACACAGGGCCTCGATGCGATCGTCGTGACGACGTCGGGCTGCGGCACGACGATCAAGGATTACGGGCACTTGTTCGCCGGTGACGCCGAATGGGCGTCCCGCGCCGCGCGCGTCGCCGCGCTGGCGAAGGACATTACCGAGGTCATGGCGACGGTCGGGCTCCAGCCCCCGGTGATCGTCCCCGGCACCGCGGTCGCCTATCATTCGGCGTGTTCGATGCAGCATGGTCAACAGGTTACGGCACAACCGCGCGCGTTGCTTGCCGCCGCCGGGTTCGCGGTCCGCGAGATCGGCGAAGGGCATATCTGCTGCGGCTCGGCGGGAACGTACAGCATCCTCCAGCCGGAACTCTCGACTCGGCTGCGCGACCGCAAGCTCGCCGCGATCGACCGGGCCGGCGCCGCGATCGTCGCCACCGGCAATATCGGCTGCATCAGCCACCTCGCGTCAGGTGGCGCGACGATGATCCACACCGTCGAATTGCTCGACTGGGCAACCGGCGGACCGCGCCCGGTCGGGGTCTGACTATTTCGCCGGTTCGGGGAACGACTTGGCCAGATACGCCGTGATTTCAGCGAGTTCGGCGTCGGTCCCGGGCGCGCCGAAGCCCGCCATCTGCTCGACGATCGACTTCCACCCGTCGGGACTGAGCCGCTGCTGCGCCGCAACTCCCGGTGAATGGCACGTCGAACAGGTCCGCAGCGTCATGTCGTGCCCCGGCCCCGGAGGGAATAGTTTCGCGGTGTCGGCGGTGAGCGGAGCAGCGGCGGGCAGGACCGGCGCCGCGTCCTGAGCGAGCGCCCTTGGGGCGAGCACCAGCGCGAGCGCAGCAGCAGCGAAACGGATCAATGCGTTGCCCCCGGTAGAGCGAAGACGACGAGCACATCGCTTTCGAGTTTGGCCCCGATCAGCCCGCCGCCGGTCGCGACGATCGCGACCATCTGGCGTCCGCCCTGCCCGGCATAGGTGATCGGCGTCGCCTCGGCGGATGCCGGGAGCATGTACGTCCACAATTCCTTGCCGGTCCGCGTCTCGAACGCGCGGAAGCGGCGGTCGTCGGTCGCGCCGACGAATGTCACCCCGCCCGCAGTGACGATCGCGCCGCCAAGCCCCGGCCGCCCCGTTGCCTGTTGTCCGGCGGGCATCAAGTCGGTCACGCCGAGCGTCGACCGCCATGCAATCTTGCCGGTGTTGACGTCGACCGCAACGAGCTGCCCCCACGGCGTCGGCCCGCACGGCAAATGCGTCGCTGGATTCCAGAAGCGAACGAGACCGGCGAGCGGCCCCGAGTTGCTGAAGCTGCCGTCGGCGTTGCGGACGATCCGCATCGGCTGCGCCAGGTTGTTGATATTGGTCACGAACAGCCCGAGCTTGGGGTCGTAGGCACCGCCGTAATAGTTGACGCCGCCCTGCGTTCCCGGGAGCGAGACGGTGTAGCGATTGTACCGCGTCGGGATGAACGGCTCGCCTGCAAGCAGCATGTTGTTGTCGTCGACGAGCTTCTCGCAGAACGCCTGATGCTCGGGCTGACCCTTGTAGAGATTGTCGCGGCGCAGCGTGCTCTGCGCGAGCGGCTCGGGGAGGACGGGGAACGGCTGGGTCGGCGATGCCTGCTCGCCGGGGACGTCGCTCGGCGGGACCTTGCGCTCGACGACGCCGAAGACGGGCTTTCCGGTGGTGCGGTCGAGGATGTACATCAGCGAATTCTTGTTGACCGTGGCGACGGCGGGGATCGTCTTGCCGCCGCGATGGACGTCGAACAGGATCGGCGGCGACTGGGTGTCCATGTCCCAGATGTCGTGGTGGACCGCCTGGAAGTGCCAGATGTATTTGCCGGTGTCGGCGCTGACCGCGACGACCGAGCTGGAGAACAGGTTATTGCCCGGGCGGTCGACGCCTACGCGGTCGTTGTTTGGCGCGCCGAACGGCATGTAGAGGATGCCGCGCTCGGCATCGATCGTCATATAGCCCCAGACGTTGACACCGGAACGGTCCTTTCCGCTCCCGTTCTTCCACGTGTCGAACCCGACCTCACCCGCGCGCGGGACCGAATGAAATGTCCACACGAGCTTCCCCGTCCGCGCATCCCACGCCCGCGTGTCCCCCGCCGGACCGACCCCGCCGTTGAGCCCGCCCGGGCCCTCGCCCGGCCCCGCGCCGGTGATGACGAGGTTCTTCCACACGATCGGCGGGGACGGCAGGATGTAGCTCTTGTCCATCCCGGTGGTCATGACATCGGGAGTCTTGAGATCGACAATGCCGCCGGTGCCGAAGCCGGGGCTCGGCGTGCCGTCGGCGGCGCTGATCGAGATGAGCTTGCCGCCGCGCGTTCCGAAGACGATCGTTGCCGGAATGCCGTCCGCCCCCGGCCAATAGGCGACGCCGCGCAACGAGGCGCGGTCGTCGCCGGGGATGACATAGGTCCATTTCTCGGCCCCCGTCGTCGAGTCGAGCGCAACGATCCGGCCGTATGGCGTCGCGAGGTAGAGCGTCGTGCCGATCACCAGCGGGGTTGCTTCGGACAATTGCAGCCGCGCCTGCGCATCGGCGGCCGGGCGCATGTGATACGTCCACGCAGGCTGGAGCCGGGCGACGTTCGCGGGCGTTATCTCGTCGAGGGTCGAGTAGCGCTGCCCGGCGAGGTTCTGTTGCGCCATCGGCCAGTCGGTTCGTGGGGCATCGCCCGCCGTACCCGCGACGCTCGACAACAAGGCGATGCAACTGCACGCCGCGCGCAACATCAAACTCATCGCGATATCCCCAAGTCTTACTGTATACAGTATGCTATGAGAATGTCGCTGGTCAACGCCAAAGCGCGCGGCGTCGAGTTTACATCGCAGCGAGCGCCTGGGTGAAGTCTGCGATCAGGTCGTCGGGATGCTCGACGCCGATCGAGACGCGGACGAGATTGTCGGTAATCCCGAGTTCGGCCTTGCGCGCCGGAGCGACCGACAAATGCGTCATCGCCGCCGGGTGCGACGCGAGGCTTTCGGTGCCGCCGAGGCTAACCGCGAGCTTGACCAGCTTGAGGTTGTCGAGGAGCCGGAACGCCTCCGCCTCGCCGCCGCGAACGATGACCGAGAAGGTCGAGCCCGCGCCGAGGCAGTGGCGGGTGTAGATGTCATGCTGGCGGCTGCCCGGCTCGAGGAATCCGAGATAGCCGACACGCTCGACCTTGGGGTGGTCGCGGAGGAGTTCGCAGACGACGCGGGCGTTTTCGCCGGCGCGGGTCATGCGGAGTTCGAGCGTTTCGAGGCTCCGCAACAGCATCCACGCGGTATGCGGGTCGGTGATCGTGCCGATCGTGTTGCGCGTCATCCGCACCGGCAGGATCGCCGCCTTGGTGCCGAGGACGCCGCCCGCGACGAGGTCGCTGTGCCCGCCGACGTACTTCGTCAGCGAATAGATGACGAGGTCGGCCCCCTGTTTGAGTGGCTGTGCCCACAATGGCCCGAGGAAGGTGTTGTCGATGATGATCGGCGGGAGTTCACCCGCTTCGCCGTCGCCGAGCACCGCCGCGCGAGCGTCGCGGACCGCTTCGACGTCGACCAAGGCGTTGGTCGGATTCGCGGGGCTTTCGAGGTAGATCGCCGCGATCCGGCCGCGCGCCTTCGCTTCGGCCAGCTTAACCTCGATCTCGGGCTGCGTCGCGCCCGCCGGGAAGTCGAGGAAGGTGACCCCCAACCGCCCGAGGATGCGCGCGATCAGCGTCTCGGTCGCGGCATACAGCGGGGCCGAATGGACGATGACGTCGCCCGGCTTGACCATCGCGAGAAATGTCGTGGCGATCGCCGACATGCCACTTGAGAAGACCAAAGCGTCCTCGGCCTCTTCCCACAGCGCCAGCCGATCCTCGAGGATTTCCTGGTTGGGGCCGTTGAAGCGCGAATACACCAGCCCCTCGGAGCCGCCCGGGCGGACCCCGGTGATGCCCTCGAAGAAGCGCTTGCCCTCGGCGGCGGTCTCGAAGACGTAGGTCGAGGTGAGGAAGATCGGCGGCTTGAGCGACCCTTCGGACAGCGCCGGGTCGAAGCCATAGCCCATCATCATCGTCGACGGATGGAGTTTGTGGTTGCCGAGCGAAGTCGACTGCGCCGCGACCTTGCGCTTGCGCGGCACCCCGCTGAGGCCGGCTTCGGTGGGATCGGTCATAGAAACACCTCGCTGCAAAATCCGTTCGCGCGGGGCGGCTTGCGCCCTCCGCCATACGCCGCCCTTACCTCATTCCCACTCGATTGTTCGCGGTCATAGCCAGCGTCTGTAATTATGGGAGAAAATATTTAACGTCCAACGACTACCAGCCCAAGACCCGTCAAAAAGCTACACTGCTGATATCGTCCACGAATTTTGAACCATCTCCGCTAGCCGTCTACCGGCTCGTATCGGCTTGTCCTGATCCCTTCCAGCTCTGACGCCAGAACCCGGATTGCGGTGAAAAGCACCGTCAGCGTCGGCTGACCCGGCCTGTGTAAACAGGATAAAGCTAGACTGCATCCGCGCGCGAGCCGAAGGCATTCGAGCTGCGACCGCCGCTGGAGGCGCATGTGTCGCTGATGGCGACCAGCTATCGGGCGAGCTTCTTATAGCGGCTGTCACCTTGCGCGTCGAAAAGACCCCTAGTTGCGGACAATT
>JAYTTV010000175.1:0-5685 GCA_043745075.1 Sphingomonadaceae bacterium | reverse complement strand
ATGCAGTCGGGGATGCCGAGCATCGCCTGGACCTTGGTCGCGGAGGCGGGAAAGGTCTGGTCGGGGGTGGCGGTGGCGAGGACGATCAGCCCGACCTCGGCGGCATCGACCCCCGCGGCCTCAAGCGCACGGCGGCAGGCGTCGGCGGCGAGCGTTGCAGTGGTCTCGCCCTCGGCGGCGATATAGCGGCTGCGGATCCCGGTGCGCTCGACGATCCATTCGTCGGTGGTGTCGACCGTCGCGGCGAGGTCGGCGTTGGTCAGGATGCGGTCGGGCAGGTAGCTGCCGGTGCCAAGAACGACCGAGCGGCGGATGGTCATGGACGTTCCACGCAATGGCGAACCCTCATCACGCGACCGACGCGTCGTGGCCATCGTTCGCGGCGACGACCGGGCGGTGGGCGCGGAAATTATCGAGGTCGCTCGCGATCCGCCGGGTGATGTCGCCCGCGACGAGGTCGTGCGCGACGCCGATCGCGTGCGCCATGCCGCGCACCGTCGCGCTGCCGTGGCTTTTTACCACCAGCCCGTTCAATCCGAGGAAGACCGCGCCGTTGTGCGCGTTCGGATCGAGATGCCGCGCCAGCGCCCGCAGTGCCCCACGCGACAGCAGATAGCCAAGCTGCGTCAGCCATGACGTGCGGAACGACTGGGCGAGGAGCCCGGTGACGAGACGCCCGGTGCCCTCGGCGGTCTTCAACGCGATATTGCCCGAAAAGCCGTCGGTGACGATGACGTCGACGTCGCCCGCGCCGATCTTGTCGCCCTCGACGAAGCCGGTGAAGGTCATCGGCAGGTCGGCGGCGCGGAGCAGGGCGGCGGCCATCTTGAGCTCCTCGGTGCCCTTCAATTCCTCCTCGCCGATGTTGAGCAACGCGACGCGCGGGCGCTCGACGCCGAGGACGGTGCGCGCGAACGCAGCCCCCATCACGGCGAACTGGACGAGATTTTCTGTATCGCACTCGACGTTGGCACCGAGGTCGAGGACGACCGAATCGTTCTTGAGCGTCGGCAGCAGCGCCGCGAGCGCGGGGCGGTCGATGCCCTCCATCGTCCGCAGCGTGAGTTTCGCCATTGCCATCAGCGCGCCGGTGTTGCCCGCGCTGACCATCGCCTGCGCCTCGCCGGCCTTGATCGCGGCGATCGCCATGCCCATCGACGTCGTCCGCTGGCGGCGCACCGCCGCCGACGGCTTATCGGTGCCGAGAATCACGTCGGCACTGTGCACAACGACCGCGTTCGCGGCGACGCGCGGGTTGCGCTTGAGTTGGTCGCGGATCGCCGCTTCGCCGCCGTACAGGCGGAACAGCAGTTTGGGGTAGCGTTCCTGCGCGATTTCGGCCGCGGCGACCACGACCGCCGGCCCGCCGTCACCACCCATGACGTCGAGCGCGATAACGGGGCGGTCGTTCATTTCCGTCCGATCGGACGACAGATCAGGGCTGAATCTCGAGGACAGCGCGGTCCTTGTAGAAGCCGCACGACGGGCAGAGGTTGTGCGGCAGCTTGAGCTCGCCGCAGTTCGGGCACTCCTGGCTGACCACGGCGGTCAGCGCATGGTGGCTGCGACGCATGTTGCGGCGCGAGGGCGAAGTCTTGCGTTTCGGAACGGCCATCGAGGCACCTGTCTTCTTCTGCGAGTTGCGGATATCACCGAACCGCAGACGCGGTCCGAGAAAACCGCCATGGTTTCAGTCGAGGCGCGGACCATAGAGATTTGTGGCGCGGACGCAATCTCAAATCCATTGCCGTCCGCATCTGCCGAGCCGGCACGAAAACGGCCGCCCCCGGCTAAGGGGACGGCCGTAAAACGCAACTCGTTAATATTTAGGCGTCGCCGCGGATCGCGTCCTTGGCCCCGCCAACGGCGTTCTGGACGGTGCCTTCGGCCTTCTTGGCCTTGCCTTCGGCTTCCATCTTGGCGTCGCCGACGAGCTTGCCCGCAGCTTCCGTGATGCTGCCACCCATCTTCTTGAGGGCGCCGTCGATGCGATCTTCGTCCATGTTCCGCTCCATCGGTTGTCGTGATGTCTCAACGGTGTATTTAGATTTTGGTTGCACGCCGAAAAGAGCGGTAGCGAACACGCAAGGGGACATGACGCTTATGATGATTACACTCGTCACCGCGGGCTTTTGCGGTCTGCTCTACTTCGTCCTGACCCTGCGCGTCGGCCAGCTGCGCCAGTCGGAAAAGGTCATGCTCGGTGACGGCGGCAACGACGTCTTGCTCGCACGCATCCGCGCCCACGCCAACTTCGCCGAATATGTCCCGATCATACTGATCCTGATGGGTGCCATCGAAGCGCGGATCGGCGCGGGCAACGAACTGCTCGCCTCGACCGGCATCCTGCTGTTCCTGCTCCGCATTTCGCACGCGTTCGGCATGACGCGACCTGCGCCAAACCCGTTCCGCCTTGCCGGAGCGGTGGGGACGTGGATCGTGCTGGTCGGGCTGAGCATCTGGGCGATCACGCTGGCGTATAGCCACGCGGGGTAGGGCGCGGGTACAGCTGTCATCCCCGCGAAAGCGGGAATGACAGGGCGGGACTCAGCCCCCCGCCAGCACCGCATCCGCGACGAACGGGTTCGACCGGCGCTCGGCGGCGAAGGTCGACATCGCGCCGTGCCCGGGGATGAAAGCAGTCGTGCCGCCCATCGGCCACAGCCGCGTCGTGATCGCGTCGATCAGGTCGGCGTGGTTGCCCTTGGGGAAGTCGGTCCGCCCGATCGAGCCCTGGAAGATGACATCGCCGACGATCGCGAGGTCGGACGGCTTGTGGTGAAACACGACATGCCCCGGCGTGTGCCCGGGGCAGTGATGGACGTCGAACTCCAGCTCGCCGACGGTCACGGTGTCGCCCTGCCCGAGCCAGCGGTCGGGGGTGAACGGCGCGGCGAGCGGAACGCCGTATTGCGGCCCCGACACGGCGTGCATGTCGATCCAGAACTTGTCGTCGGGATGCGGCCCCTCGATCGGCACGCCGAGCCGCTCGCGCAGCACCCCGGTCTCGCCGCAATGATCGATGTGGCCGTGGGTCACGAGCAGTTTCTCGATCGTCACATTGTGCTGCTCGGCCACCGCCATCAGCCGGTCGAGATCGCCGCCCGGATCGACGAACGCGCCGCGCATCGTCGCGGTGCACCACAACAGCGTGCAGTTCTGCTGGAGCGGCGTTACGGGGATGATGACGGCTTGCAGCGGGGGCTTCGACATATCGTGGAGATGATGGCGGGGACCGAACGAGTCAACATCGTCCCCTCTCCCACTTGGGGAGAGGGAGCGGCCCGCTCGCTCTTTCCGAGCGGGAGGGTGAGGGTATCGCGGCGTTCGCATCCATGACCTTCGACCCCGCCCGCCCCTTCGTCCTCCTCGACGACGCCGGTCGCGGCGGAGCTGCGCGACTGTTCACCGGGCTGACCGCCGAAATCGTCGCGCACTCCCCCGCCGACGTCCGCCCCGCGCTCGAGCGGCTGCGCGGCGGCGGGACGTACGCCGGGTTCATCGGCTTCGAGGCGGGCTATGCGCTCGAACCCGTCCTCGCCCCGCTCGCAGGCACCGGCGACGACGGGCTGCCCCTGCTGTGGTTCGGTGAGTTCGCCGAATCGGCGGAGGTCGATGCGGCGGCGTTGCTCGGCGACGGCGCGGCGCGGATCGGCGCGCTGGTCCCGGGGGTCGCCGAGGCCGATTATGCCGCGATGCTCGGGCAAGCCGCCGCGCTGATCGCCGCCGGGGACATTTATCAGGCCAACCTGACCTTTGCCGCCCGCGTCGGGGTCGCCGGGCACCCGCTCGCGATCTACCGCCGCCTCCGCGCCGCCGCCGCCGCGCCGTACGCCGCGCTCGTCCACACCGGGAGCGCGTGGCTGCTCAGCCTGTCGCCAGAACTGTTCTTCGCGCTCGACGGCGGCACGCTGACCGCGCGGCCGATGAAGGGGACCGCGCCGCGAGGGAGTACGCGCGCCGACGACGATGCCGCCGCCACCGCGCTCGCCGCCGACCCGAAGAACCGCGCCGAGAATTTGATGATCGTCGACCTTCTGCGCAACGACCTGTCGCGGGTCGCCGCGCCGGGGTCGGTCGCGGTGCCGGCGCTGTTCGCGGTCGAGCGCTACCCGACGCTGCTCCAGATGACCTCGACGATCACCGCGACGACGGCGGCGCACCCGGTCGATGTGCTGAGCGCGTTGTTCCCATGCGGCTCGATCACCGGCGCGCCGAAGATCCGCGCGATGCAGATCATCGCCGACCTCGAGGCCGGGCCGCGCGGGGTCTATACCGGCAGCATCGGGCATATTTCTGGCGACACAGCAGCGTTCAACGTCGCAATCCGGACGCTGGTGATGACCGGAGACGGCAGCGCGCGGATCGGGCTCGGCGCGGGGATCGTCGCCGACAGCGTCGCCGCCGACGAGTGGCGCGAATGCCTCGCCAAGGGCGCGTTCCTCCACCGCCGCGCCGCCTCCGATATCATCGAGACGATGCGCTGCGAGGGCGGCACCGTCGCGCTGCTCGACGGCCACCTCGCGCGCGCGGTGGCAACGGCGGATTATCTCGGCTATGACTTCGACGAGGCTGCCGTGCGTGCCGCGGTAATTGCGGCGGCCGACGGCATGAGCGGGCGGCTGCGGCTCCTCGTCTCCCCCCGCGGCGCCGTCGCGGTCCAGCTCTCGCCACTGCCCCCTGCCCCCGCCGATCCGGTCGAGGTTGCGCTCGTTCCGCTCCCCGTCGCCGCAAACGACTGGCGACTCCGCCATAAGACGACGGACCGGAGGTTCTACGACGACGCCCGGGCGGCGAGCGGGGCGTTCGAGGTGGTCTTCACCACGCCGGGCGGCGACCTCACCGAGGGTAGCTTCACCAATATCTTCGTGCCGCGCGACGGCGTCCTGCTGACCCCGCCGCTTGGGCTCGGCCTGCTCCCCGGCATCCTCCGCGCCGAACTGATTGCCACCGGCCGCGCGGTCGAGGCGAGGCTCACTCCCGATGCTCTGCGCGGCGGGTTCCTGATCGGCAACGCGCTCCGCGGGTTGATCGCAGCGCGGCTGCGCCCTGCGAGCGGGGTCGCCGGCTAGGCCGCGACCGGCGGCGTCGGCTCAGGTGGCAAACCCGCGCCGGCGACCGCGCATACCGATACCGACGAGGCCGAAGCCGCCGATCAACATGACCCATGTCGCGGTTTCGGAGACGACGGCGGCCTGCACGCGCGGTGTCACGACGGCCGCGGCGCGGCGTTCGGTGGTGCGGCAGCCGGACCCGGCGGGGGCGTAACCCCCGCTGACATTGCCGCCCGTGTCGACCATCCAGCTATCGCCGGCCGCCGCCGCGAAGCCGCAATCGGCAAGATTGCCCGTCGCCACCAGGAGCGGTCCGGCGGCGGCGGGGGACGCCATCGCTGCGAACGCCATCAATCCGAGCGGCATCACGATCGCAGCAAATAATCGCATAAGAACTCGCTCCACTATTACTCAACACAACGATCGAACACTCGAGAAGTCGTTCCGGTATCGCAACAACATGAAAGATATTTTGATGACTTTTCTAAAAAGTCGTAAACTAGCTGTAAAGCAACAACCTTCGTTACTTAATTTACTATAGTGATTCTCAAGAAAGCTCAATGGAAATCACTTTACAATGATTCGAACATCATCGTGTCTACTTCGCTCATCACGAACGCTCACCATATGT
>JAYTTV010000174.1:0-5740 GCA_043745075.1 Sphingomonadaceae bacterium | reverse complement strand
TTGAGATGCGCGGCGCCCCTGTCCAAAGTGATCGATTCGATGCCGCGATGGGCGAAATACAGAATCGTACCGCCCGGCGTCTCGTACATGCCGCGCGATTTCATGCCGACGAAGCGGTTTTCGACGAGATCGAGCCGGCCGATGCCATTGTCATGGCCGAGCTGGTTCAGCTTGGCCAGCAAGGTCGCGGGCGACATTTTGACGCCATCCACCGCGACAGCGTCGCCGCGCTCGAAATCCACCTCGATGTAGGTCGGGGTGTCGGGCGCGTCCTCCGGCGACACGGTGCGGGAATAGACATGGTCGGGCACTTCCACCGCCGGGTCTTCCAGCACCTTGCCTTCGGACGAGACGTGCAGCAGGTTGGCGTCGGTCGAGAACGGTGCTTCGCCGCGCTTGTCCCTGGCGATGGGAATCTGGTTCTTTTCGGCAAATTCGAGCAAGGCGGTGCGCGAGGTCAGATCCCATTCGCGCCACGGCGCGCTGACCTTGATGTCCGGCTCCAGCGCGTAATAGGCCAGCTCGAAGCGGACCTGGTCGTTGCCCTTGCCGGTCGCGCCATGGCTGACCGCGTCGGCGCCGGTGGCGCGGGCGATCTCGATCTGCTTCTTGGCGATCAGCGGGCGCGCGATCGAGGTGCCGAGGAGGTACTGGCCCTCGTACAGCGCGTTGGCGCGCATCATCGGGAAGACATAGTCGCGGACGAACTCGTCGCGCAGGTCCTCGATGAAGATCTCCTTGACGCCGAGCAGCTTGGCCTTGGCCCGCGCCGGCTCGAGTTCCTCGCCCTGGCCGAGGTCGGCGGTAAAGGTGACGACCTCGCAGTTATACGTCTGCTGGAGCCACTTGAGGATGACGCTGGTGTCGAGCCCGCCCGAGAACGCGAGCACGACCTTCTTCACCGGCGTCTTATCGTCGTTTCGCATCATCGTTCCTCGGGGCAGCGCGGGCGCACCATAGCGTCGGCTTGCCGCGATGCAACGCGGACGCGGAACAGGCGGCGACGACCGCTGGTTATGCCGCGACGCACCCAAGGAATCGCCGATGGACCCCCAAGTCGCCGCCTGCATCGAAGCCTGCAATCGCGCCCACGGTGTCGCGCTCGGGATGGCGATGAACCATTGCCTCGAAACCGGTGGTGACCACGTCGAGCCCAAGCACTTCCGCCTGATGGCCGACTGCGCCGCGATGTGCGCGACCGCCGCCGACTTCATGCTGAGGTCGTCGCAGTTCCACGCTGCGAGCTGCCGCCTGTGCGCCGACGTCTGTGATGCCTGCGCCGACAGTTGCGCCGGGCTTGACGGAATGGAGGCGTGTGTCGAAGCGTGCCGGGCGTGCGCCGCGAGTTGCCGGGCGATGGCGGGCTAGTTCGGCCGATCGAACGACGGCGCGACCATCCGCCAGCCGCCCGGTCGGCGCGCCAGCACGAAGCGGTGGTAGAGTAGCGCTGCAACGATCGTTCCCGCGACGACCAGCTCGCCGGTCCGCCCGGTCTCTGCATCCTGCCACGTCATCACCGCGAGCACTGCAGTCACGACGAGAGTGACGATGTTGGGCAGCGGGAAAAACGGCGCGCGATAGGCGTCGCCGTGTCCGGTCACTCCGCGCCGCCGCCCAACCCATGCCGCGGTATTGAGCAAAGCCCAGTTGGCGATGCCGTTCGCCGCCGACAGCAGCACCAGCATCGGCAGGCCGAGCAGGGTAAAGCCCATCGCCGTCACTCCGACCGCTAGGGTCGCGACCCACGGCGAGCCGAAGCGCGGATGGACGCTGATCAGCGCGCGGTTGATCGGCGCGGCCCAGATCGCATCGCGCCCCGAACTCCATAACCAGCGTCCGTAGCAGATCACCCCGGCCATCACCGCGTTGAAGATCGCCGCGGCGATGCCGAGGCCGATCAGCGTCGCGATCAGCGGCGAGGCGTGCTGGGCGATCAGCGCGGCGAATGGCGAGTCGGCGGCGAGCGTCGCGGGCGAGTCGCGCGCGCCGATCGTCAGCGCGAGCACCGGCAGCACCATCGTCACGATCGAGGCCAGAGTGATGCGGATGACGAGCCGCCCGACGCGGATGGGATCGTGGAGCTCCTCGGCAAAATAGATCGCCTGCCCCGATCCGCTGATCGCCCATGAAGCCGCCGACACCGCGACCGCGGCGACACCGAGGGTGAGGGGTGCGGCGAGCGAGCCGGTGAAGGCAACCGGCGCGGTCAGCACCTCGCCGATCCCACGCGCCGGATGGTCGAGGCCAAGGATGCTGACGAGCGCAAGCGCCGACAGCTCGATCGCGAGGAAGACCCCGGTGATGACGGCGTTGGTGCGGACGTTGAGCACGGCAAGCACCGTCGCCACTGCCAGCGCGGCGATCGCGGTCGGGACGCCCGGCAGCGCTGGTGCAACTCCGTGGAGGTAGAGCGCGATCCCGCTCGCGGTCAGCGCGAGCAGGACCGGGGTACTGAGCATATCGAGCCCGAACTGGACGAACCCCCAGCGCGGGCCGAGAGCCTGTCCTATCGTCGCGTAATCGCCCCCGGCGAAGGGAAATGCCGACCCGAGCTCGGCCTGCGCGAAGGTGAAGATCAGTGTCAGCAGCCCGCCGAAGATGAACGCGAGCGCCGCGCCGGTCCCCGCCTGATGGATGATGTCGGCCCCGGTGATGAACACCGACGCCGCCGGCGACAGCACCGAAAGCGTCAGCAGCGACACCGCGACGGGGCCGAGCGTGCGCTTGAGGCCCGGTGCTGCGATCGCCGCCTGTGTCGCCATCCGCGCCCCTCCCCCGCTTTCCGGCGAGCAAAGTGGCCCGACGGGCGAGCGCGCGTCAATCCCGGCACGGAGCCGCGAGGGTGCGGCTTATTTCGCGGCGGTGATCTTCGCGGTCAGTTCGGGGACGAGCGTGAACAGGTCGCCGACGAGGCCGATGTCGGCAACCTGGAAGATCGGCGCGTCGTCGTCCTTGTTGATCGCGACGATGATCTTCGAATCCTTCATTCCCGCAAGGTGTTGGATCGCACCCGAGATGCCGACCGCGACGTAGAGTTCGGGGGCGACGATCTTGCCGGTCTGGCCGACCTGATAGTCGTTCGGGACATAGCCCGCATCGACCGCGGCACGGCTCGCGCCGAGTGCGGCGCCGAGGCTATCGGCGAGCGGGTCCATGATCTCGTGGAACTTGTCGCCACTGCCGAGCGCGCGGCCGCCCGAGACGATGATCTTCGCCGCCGTCAGTTCGGGGCGCGCGCTCGTCGTCAGGTCGGCGCTGACGAAGCTCGACAGGCCGGCGTCGGGGGTGGCCGAAACCGTCTCGATCGTCGCGCTGCCGCCGGTCGTCTCGGCCTTGGCGAAGGCGGTGCCGCGGACCGTGATGACCTTCTTCGCGTCGGACGACTTGACCGTCGCGATCGCGTTGCCGGCGTAGATCGGGCGGGTGAAGGTGTCCGGGCCCTCGACCGACAGAATCTCGCTGACCTGCGCGACGTCGAGGGCGGCGGCGACACGCGGCGCGATGTTCTTCCCGCGAGTCGTCGCGGGGGCGACGAAGGCGTCGTAATTCGCCATCAGCCCGACGATCAGCGGCGCGAGATTTTCCGCGAGCGCATGGCCGTACGCCGCGTCGTCGGCGAGCAGCACCTTGGTCACGCCCGCGACCTTCGCTGCCGCGTCAGCGACCGATTGCGCGCCTTCGCCCGCGACGAGCATATGGACGTCGCCGCCGAGTTCGCTAGCGGCGGTTACCGCGGCGAGGGTCGCATCCTTGAGGACGCTGTTGTCGTGTTCGGCCAGAACCAGGATGCTCATCCGATCGCTCCCAAAACCTTCAGCTTGTCGACGAGTTCATCGACTGTCTTGACCTTGATCCCGGCGGTCCGCTTCGACGGCTCGCTGACCTTGACCACCGTCAGCCGCGGCGTCGGGTCGACGCCGTAATCCGCCGGGGTCTTCGGCTCGATCTTCTTCGCCTTCGCCTTCATGATGTTCGGCAGCGAGGCGTAGCGCGGCTCATTCAGCCGAAGGTCGGTGGTGATGATCGCAGGCAGCTTGAGCGACACTGTCTCGGCACCGCCGTCGACTTCGCGCGCGACGGTGACATGGTCGCCCTCGACGGTCACCTTCGACGCGAACGTGCCCTGCGGCCAGTCGAGGAGCGCGGCGAGCATCTGCCCGGTCTGGTTGGCATCGTCGTCGATCGCCTGCTTGCCGAGGATGATCATCCCGGGCTGCTCCTCCTTGGCGATCGCGGCGAGGATCTTGGCGACCATCAGCGATTCGGTGGTCTGGTCGGTGACGACGAGGATACCGCGATCGGCGCCCATCGCGAGCGCGGTGCGCAGCGTCTCCTGGCATTGCTGGACACCGATCGAAACGACGACGATCTCGGTCGCAACGCCCTTTTCCTTGAGGCGGATCGCTTCCTCGACCGCGATCTCGTCGAACGGGTTCATGCTCATCTTGACGTTGGCGAGCTCGACGCCCGATCCATCGGTCTTGACCCGGACCTTGACGTTATAATCGACCACCCGCTTGACGGGGACGAGAAGCTTCATCGCGTTGGCTTTCCCAAGGAACTTGGCGGTGTCTGTAGGAACTCCGGGCGCGGTCCGTCAATCACGGTTCGATCGCCCCGTCGTCGCGCCGCCACAGGTGGAGGGCGAAACGCGCCGCGTCGTCGGTCCACGCGTCGACGGGGTCCCAGCCGGCGGCGCGGGCAAGCAGGCGGGCCTCGTCGAGCGTCCATTTATAGCTGTTTTCGGTATGGATCGTCTCGCCCGCCGCCATGCTGAACGGCGCGCCGGCGACGGTGAAACTTGTGCCACGGACGGCGCGGAGGTGCATCTCGATCCGCCCGAGATCGGCGTTGAACGGGGCCCAGTGGGCGAAGTCGGCGACGTCGATCGTTCCGTCGAGCTCGCGGTTGATCCGGTGCAACAGGTTGAGATTGAACGCCGCAGTGACTCCGGCAGTGTCGTTATAGGCGGCTTCGAGGGTGGCGGCGTCCTTGCGCAGGTCGAGGCCGATGACGAGCCACGAGCCGTCGCCGAGCGTATCGGAGAAGGCGCGTAGCAGGTCGATCGCCGCGGCGGGGGCGAGGTTGCCGAGCGTCGAGCCAGGGAAGAAGCCGAGCTTGGGACGGCCAGCGATTCCGGCGGGCAGCTTCAGCGGCCGGGTGAAGTCGGCGGCGAGCGGAAAGACGGGTAATTCCGGCAGCTTGCGCGCAAGATCGGCCGCCGCCATGTCGAGGAACTCGGCCGAGATGTCGATTGGGACGTATGCCGAGGCGGCGACGGTGCGGAGGAGCAGCGGGGTTTTGGCCGACGACCCCGAGCCAAACTCGATCACTGCGCGCCCGGGACCTACCGCAGCGGCGATTGCCGCGCCGTTCGCGGTGAGGATGCCGACCTCGGTCCGGGTCGGGTAGTATTCGGGGAGCGCGGTAATCTTTTCAAACAGTTCGGACCCGATGGTGTCGTAGAAAAAGCGTGCGGGGATCGTCTTTTGCGGCTGGGCGACGCCCGCCAACACCGCTTCGGCGAAGTCGCCGTCATCCTCGTCGCGTACGGCCAAATGGAGCATCAGACGTCCTTCGCCAGCCGCAGTCCGGTGAACTGCCAGCGCTGATGGGGATAGAAAAAGTTACGCAAACTCAATCGGCTATGCCCGCGGGGGGTGGCGCATGAGGCACCGCGGAGGACCATCTGCCCGCTCATGAACTTGCCGTTATACTCGCCGACCGCGCCCGCTTCGGG
>JAYTTV010000173.1:0-59358 GCA_043745075.1 Sphingomonadaceae bacterium | reverse complement strand
GGCGCCGAGCTCGACCTCGCTTCGGGCGATATTATCGTAGAAGCTGCCGTGGCATACGCCGTCGGCCTGCGCGGTCAGGAGGTAGGCGATCGACTTGTACAGCGGGTCGGAGGTGCGCGCATCATACCCCATAGGGTCGACGTTGGTCAGGCGGAAGCGGCGTCCGGCGCGGTCCATCGCCCCCGACCGCTCGCCGAGGCCGTAGTAGCGCTCGCCCTTGAGCCGCATCGCATAATGATGGACGCGGCCGTCCCACCAGCCGAAATCGTACGCCTGCGTCGGACGGTCGACCTCCATTGTCCGCCAGGCGTCGCCGCTGCTTTGTTCCCAGCGGCACAGGAGTCCGGTGCGCTGTATCGTCAGGCGGATTTGCGCGGTGGCGATTACGATCGCGTCGTCGGTTTCGTCGGCGGTGAACGGCGGCAGCGCGAAACCGGTGACATCCATCCGGTCGCGTCCCGGCTCGGCGATGTCGTCGGCTCCGGGCGCGATCGCCCAACTCGGGGCGCTTTTCACCGCGCCGTCGGGGAGCATCAGCAGGCGGACGATGTCGTCTTCGAGGACGAAGATATGCGCGACCGCACCGGTATCGCTCGTCAGCGTGACCCGGCCCGGACCGCGCTCGGCGACTGCGAAGATCGGCGGGGCGGAGAGGGTGACGCGCCTCATGCGGTCACCGGGAGGGTCAGGCGCTTCATCATCACCACCAATACGATCGCGCCGATGATGTCGAACACTGCAAGGCAGGCGAACAGCGGGCCATAGCCCAAGGTATCGGCAAGCTGGCCGATCGCCAGCGAGAAGATCAGCCCCCCGGTCCACCCCGCCATGCCGACGAAGCCGTTCGCGGTGGCGACCTCGGCGGGGGTGAAGACGTCGGCCGACAACGTGTTGATCATCACCGAGATCATCTGGTGCGCGAAGCCGCCGACGCAGAACAGGAGAATCGCGAGATACGGCCCGGTCGCCAGCCCGATACACCCCGGCGCGATCATCAGCACCGCGCCGATGCAGACGCCAGCGACGCGCGACGGGATCAGCTTGAGCCCACGGCGCATCAGGATCGGCGAGAGGTATCCGCCGAACACCCCGCCCATGTCGGCGGCGAGGAACGGCAGCCACGCGAACAGCGCGATCGATTTCAGGTCCATGCCGCGCTCGGTGGCGAGGTAGAGCGGGATCCAGAAGCTGAAGGTTTGCCACGCCGGTTCGGCGAGGAAGCGCGGGATGGCGATCGCCCAGAAGCGCGCGGTCGACAGGATCGCGGCGGGCGAGACCTTCGCCGCCGTGATGACCGGCGGGCGGTCGGCCTCGATCAGCGTCAGCTCAGCGGGAGTGATCGCGAAATGGTCGGCGGGGGCGCGGTAGAAGCCGTACCACAAGGCTGCCCAGACGAGGCCGAGCATCCCGGTGACGACGAACGCCGCCTGCCAGTTGTAGTAATAGCTGATGCCGATCACGACCGGCGGCGCAAGCAACGCGCCGAGCGAGGTCCCGGCGTTGAACCAGCCGACCGCGACCGACCGCTCGCGCGCCGGGAACCACTCGGCGATCGCCTTGATCCCCGACGGGATCGCCGCCGCTTCGCTCAGGCCCAGCAGCCCGCGGAACGCCGCGAGGCTCTGCCAGCCACCGGCGAAGGCGTGGAGCATGTTCGACACCGACCAGACGACCGCGAACAAGGCGAAGCCGAGGCGCAGCCCGACCAAATCGATGATGTACCCGCAGACCGGCTGCATCACGGTGTAGGCGAGCTGGAACGCGCCGACGACGTAGCTGTATTGCTGCGTCGTGAAGGCGAAATCGGCCTTGAGCTGCGGCGCGAGGACGCCGAGCGAGTTGCGCGCGAGGTAGTTGATGATCGTGCCGAGGCAGATCAGCGCGACGATCCACCAGCGCAGATGCGCGATGCGACGAACGGTCATGGTGTCGGCGTCGCGGTCAATCACGCCTCCCCAGGCTGAATGAAGCGGTAGACCAGTCTGGATCGCCTGTCTATATTGGCCTGACCAGTCTTGGGGAAGGCACATTCGATGCGGATTTACCGGCAGCTCGTCGTGGCTGGATTATTGGCCGGAACGGCCCCGTTTTCAGCGCCTTCGATGGCTGCGACCGCCGTATCGACCGAGCGCCGCGAGGCGGTCGACCTCGCCCACGGCTGGCGCTTCCGCTTCGGCGGCGACGCGACCGGCATCACCGCCCCCGGCTTCGATGACAGCAAGTGGCAGTCGGTCGACCTGCCGCACACGTGGAATCGCCTCGGCGAATACGCCACCGTCCGCTCGCCCGAGACGAATAATTCGCAAGGCATCGGCTGGTACCGGCTCGGCTTCACCGCACCGGCGGCAACCGCGGGGCGGCGGCAGTATCTCCAGTTCGACGGCGTCGGCAACATCGCCGAGGTCTGGGTCAACGGCACCCGCGCGGGCGAGCACAAGGGCGCGTTCTCGCGCTTCCGCTTCGACGTCACCTCGCTGCTCAAGCCCGGCGCGGCGAACCTGATCGTCGTCAAGGCCGACAACTCGAAACCCGCCCCGGGGAGCTCGACCGAGAACGTCATCCCGTTAGGCGGCGACTTCTTCATCTTCGGCGGGCTGTATCGCAAGGTCGCGCTGATCAGCGCCGGTCCCGCGAGCATCGACCTGCTCGATCACGGCGGCCCGGGCGTCTATGCCAAAGCAACCGCCGTCACCCCCGATCGTGCCGACGTCGAGGTCGTCACCCGGCTCCGCAATGCCGGACGCGCGCGCAAGCTGACCGTCGTCACGACGATCGCCGATGCCTCGGGTGCGACGGTCGCAACCACAACTTCGCCGGTGACGCTCGCCGCGACCGGCGAGGCGCGCCAGTCGCTTGCCGTGCCGAAGCCGCATTTGTGGAACGGCCGCGCCGACCCATACATGTATACAGTCGGGGTCGAGCTGCGCGACGGCGCGGCGGTGGTCGACCGGGTCGTCCAGCCGCTCGGCATCCGCACCTTCAAGGTCGACGTCGACCAAGGCTTCTCGCTCAACGGCAAGTATCTGCAGTTGGTCGGGGCGGCGCGGCACCAGGACCGCCCGGTCAAGGGCTGGGCACTGTCGCCCGCCGACCACGCCGAGGACATGGCGATCATGGCCGACATGGGCGCGAACACCGTCCGCATGGCACATTACCAGCACGCGCAGGAATGGGACGATGCCGCCGACCGCACCGGCATGGTCGCGTGGGCCGAAATCCCCTTCGTCAACGGCGTGTCGTTCAAGAACGGCGAGCCGGCGTCGGCGGCGCTGACCGCGAACGCGCGCGAGCAACTCACCGAACTGATCCGGCAGAACTACAACCACCCTTCGATCATGTTCTGGTCGGTAGGCAATGAGGTCGATATCGGTGCCAACTTCGGGCGCAGCAGCAAGCCGGCGCAGTCGCTCGGGCTGCTCAAGACCCTTGCCGCGCTGGCGAAGACCGAGGATCCGTCGCGCCTGACGACGTTTGCCGACTGCTGCGAGGAAAGCGGCGACCGCTCGACCGTCGGCCAGCAGATGCTCGCCGGGGCCACCGACGTGATGGGCTACAACCGCTATTACGGCTGGTATTACGGAACGCCCGCCGAGTTCGGTCCGAAGCTCGACCACTTCCACGCCAAGCACCCGACGGTGCCGATGTCGGTCAGCGAATATGGCGCGGGCGGGGCGCTGTCGCAGCACAGCGACAATCCGCTCGGCGGCCCGGTCAGCACCTTCGGCCGCCCGCACCCCGAGGAATTCGAAAGCTGGTATCACGAGGAGTCGTGGAAGGCGCTCAAGGTCCGCAAATATTTGTTCGCCCACTGGATCTGGAACATGTTCGACTTCTCGTCGGACCTGCGGCAGGAGGGCGACGCGATCGACCTCAACGACAAGGGGCTCGTCACCTACGATCGCAAGACGAAGAAGGACGCGTTCTACTTCTACCGCGCCAACTTGTCGTCCGAGCCGACGCTTCACATCACCAGCAGCCGCTACGTCGACCGCGCCTATCCGGTGACGTCGGTCCGCGTCTACAGCAACGCCGACACCGTCGCGCTGACGGTCAACGGCGTCGCCGCGGGCACGCAGCCGTGTCCCGACCGGATCTGCGTCTGGCCCAATGTCGCGCTCAAGCCGGGGGCGAACGCTGTCGCGGTTTCGGCGACGATCGGCGGCGCGACGGTCAACGACAGCGTGACATGGAACGGCCCCGACCTCGCCAAGGGGCTACACCTCGATGCGGGCGGGCTCGCCGGGCATGTATCGCCCGACGGCGTCCGCTACGGGTCGGATACTTTCTTCACCGGCGGCGACGCGAAGCAATTGAACGTCCGCCCAGGCTTCGGCGACAACCGCCCGCAGGTGAAGAAGGAAGTCACCGGCGGCACCGACGCTGTGGTGTTCGCGAACTACCGCGAGGGGTCGTTCGGCTATGACCTGCCGCTGCCGAACGGGCGCTGGATGGTCAAGGTCGTGAGCTTCGAGCCCGACGCTGCGCTCGCCGGGTCGCGCAGCTTCGCGGTGACGACGAGCGGCGGCAAGGGCGTCACCGGCTTCAACCCGGCGAAAGCTGCGGGCGGGGTGCTCAAGGCAGCGGTGCTGTCGCTCCCGGTGACGGTGCGTGACGACCATCTCAAGCTCGACTTCGCCGCTGCGGGCGGTCCGGCGGTGGTTGCCGCGATCGACGTGATGCCGCGATAATAATCTGGTCATGCCCGCCAAGGCGGGGATGATGCGTTACGCGACGAGGGTCGTGCGCTCGCGATACGGCGCGGCAGCGGTCCGCGCGGGGATCGCGCCGGGTTGCATAACGACCCACCCCGCGAGGCGATGTCCCGCCAGCGCCGCCGCCGCCGGGCTGGCACCGCCGATGCGGGCATCGAGATAGGCGGCGTTGAACGCATCGCCCGCGCCGCTGGTGTCGACCGGGGCGAACACGTCGGGCGGGGCGACGACAGTGCCGTCGCCGAGCAGGCAACCTCCGCTGCCGAGCTTGACGACGACTTCGCCGACGCCGCGCTCGAGCCAGTGGCGGGCGACATCGGCGGCATCGGTCGCGCCGAGCGCGCGCTCGTCGTCGAAGGTCGGCAGTCCGATGTCGCAGCAGCCGAGCGCCGCGTCGCGCGCCGCAACCGCCGACGCGACGTCGGGCCACAGCCGCGCGCGGTAATTGCCGTCGAACACCACGCGGCCGCCGGCGGCGCGGATCGCGCGGCAGACATCGAACAGCCGCCCGCGCGCGAGCTTGGGCAGGATCGCCAGCGTGATCAGCGAGTAGACGAAATAGTCGGTACGCTGCGCGGCGGCGATCATCGTCGCGCTACCGGGCAGGTCGAACATCTGCCGCGCCGCGCTATTGTCGCGCCAATAGGTGAAGCTGCGCTCGCCGCCGTCGGTGCGGATCGTGTACAGGCCAGGTCCGCGTCCCGGGTCGACCGCGATCAGCGCGGTGTCGAGGCCCTCGCCAGTCCATTTCCGCCGGAGGTCGAGGCTTTCGCGGTCGCTGCCCAGCGCGGTGAAATACGCCACATCCAGGCCGCACCGCGCGAGATGGATCGCCGTGTTAAGCGTATCGCCGCCGTAACCGATCCGGGCGCCACCGCTGGCGACCCGGGCTACCTCGATCATGCCTTCGCCAGCGACGCATATCCGCATCTACCAGTTCCACATTGTTCCGTCTTCGAGCCTCGCGACAGGGAGATATGCTGCTTTATACGGATAGAGTGCGGCTTTGGTTTCATCGATGTCGACGCCGTGCCCGATTACCTCACCGGGGTGAAGATAACCGTCGGCGAACGTGTAGGCGTGGGGGAAGACTTCGTCGGTTTCGGGGGTGTGGCGCATATATTCCTGGATACCGAAGTTCGGCACCCACGTGTCGAAGTGGAGCGCCGCGCCCATCGTTACCGGCGAAAGGTCGGTCGCGCCATGGCTGCCGGTGCGAATCTGGTACAGCGCGGCGAAGTCGGCGATCCGGCGAAGGTGGGTGATGCCGCCGGCGCGGACGACGGTGCAGCGGATATAGTCGATCAGCTGGTTCTGGATCAGGTCCTTGCAGTCCCAGATCGTGTTGAAGATCTCGCCGACCGCGAGCGGGGTCGTCGTGTGCTGGCGGACGAGCTTGAAAGCCTCCTGGTTCTCGGCGGGGGTGCAGTCCTCGAGCCAGAACAGCTGGTACGGCTCGAGCGCCTTGCCGAGGTTGGCGGCCTCCATCGGCGTGTAGCGGTGGTGGCCGTCGTGGAGCAGGTGATGGTCGAAGCCGTAGGTCGCGCGCAGCTTTTCGAACAGCTTAGGGACGAAGTTCAACGACTTGCGCGTGTCCCAGACCGTCTCGGTCGGCAGCTCGGCATCGGCGGGCTCGTAATACAGCGTGCCGCGTCCGACGCCGTAGGCGTGCTTCAATCCCGGTACGCCCGACTGCGCGCGAATCGCCCTGTAGCCGAGCCCGATGTAGCGCCCGACCTCGTCGACGGTCTGCTCGATGTCGGCACCGTTGGCGTGGCCGTAAACCATGACCCCGTCGCGGCTTTTGCCGCCGAGCAGGTCGTAAAGCGGCATCCCCGCCATCTTCGCCTTGATGTCCCACAATGCGGTGTCGACCGCCGCGATCGCCGCCATCGTCACCGGGCCGCGCCGCCAGTAGGCGCCGCGATAGCCGTATTGCCAGATGTCCTCGATCCGCCGCGGGTCGCGTCCGATCAGGCACGGCACAAGATGGTCGCGCAGGTACGACACGACCGCGAGCTCGCGCCCGTTGAGCGTTGCGTCGCCGATGCCGTAGACGCCCTGGTCGGTCTCGATCTTGAGCGTGACGAAATTCCGCCCGGGACAGGTTACGATGACCCTTGCGTCGGTTATCTTCATGCGCTCGTTGCCCCCATCCGACCGTTGAAGTATTTGTCGGGAACTTGACGTGCCGAGTTTGGCCTGTCAAGTTCGTTAAAATTGGTAAGGCCTATTAATGGCGATCGCGACCCTCGACAAGCGCGCCCGGCAACAGTCTGCGAACGAGCCGGATCGGCTCTATCGCGAGCTGGCGCGCAAGTTGCTCGCGGCACTGGCATCGGGCCAGTACAAGGTCGGCGACCGGCTGCCCGCCGAACGCGAACTCGCGGCCGATTATGCGGTCAGCCGCCCGACAGTGCGCGAGGCGATCATCGCGCTCGAGGTCCAGGGCCTCGTCGAGGTCCGCGTCGGTTCGGGCGCCTATGTCCGGCGGCTGCCCGGGGCGGGCGACATCCCCGGCTTCAACATCACCGCATTCGAGCTGACTGAAGCCCGGCTATTGTTCGAGGGCGAGGCGGCGGCGCTTGCGGCGACGCAGATCACCGACAGCGAGATCGCCGAGCTCGAAGCGCTGGTCGAGCAGATCGCCGACGAGAACCGGCGTGTGGGCGGGACCGAGCAGGCCGACCGCGCCTTCCATGTCGCCATCGCCCGGGCGACGCGCAACACCGCCGTCCTCAACACCGTCGAGGAACTGTGGCGGCTGCGCTCGACCTCGCCCGAAAGCGCTTTGCTCCACGCCAAGGCGCGGACTGCCAACGTCAAGCCGGTGGTCGACGAGCATACTGCCGTTCTCGATGCCCTGCGCGCGCACGATCCGGCGGCGGCGCGGGCGGCGATGCGTGCCCATCTCAGCGCGGTGCTCGACAGCCTGTTGTTCGCCACCGAGGAACGCGCGATCGCCGACGCCCGCAAGGCGGCGGAATCGAAGCGCGCACGTTATGCCGTGACTGGATCGTAAAATGCCGCGTCCGCTCATCCTCCATCCCGACCGGCTGCTGCCCGCCGACCCGGTGACGCGCAGCATCGCGCGCACGCTGTACGACCAGGTCGCGAACCTGCCGATCGTCAGCCCCCACGGCCACACCGACCCGGCGTGGTTCGCAACCGATGCTGCGTTCGAGAACGCCACCGAGTTGCTGCTCAAGCCCGACCATTATGTCTTCCGCATGCTCTACAGTCAGGGCATCGCGCTCGAGGATCTCGGTATCGGCGGCGGCGCGGTCGACCCGCGCGCGGCATGGGCGATCTTCGCCGCGAACTACCATTTGTTCCGCGGGACGCCAACCCGGCTGTGGCTCGACTGGGTCTTCGCCGAGGCGTTCGGGATCGACGTCCAGTTCGAAGCGGCGACCGCGAACCATTATTACGACGCGATCGGCGCGGCGCTCGCCAGCCCCGCCTTCCGCCCGCGCGCCTTGTTCGATCGCTTCGGCATCGAGGTCATCGCCACGACCGAATCGCCGCTCGACAGCCTCGACCACCATCGCGCGATCCGCGAGAGCGGCTGGAACGGGCGGGTCGTCACCGCCTACCGCCCCGACGCCGTCATCGACCCCGAGTTCGAGGGCTTCCGCGCCAACCTCGCGCATTTGTCCGACCTGACCCGCGAGGACGCGTTCGGCTACGACGGCTATCTCGCCGCGCACCGCCAGCGGCGCGCCTTCTTCGCGTCGATGGGGGCGACGTCGACCGATCACGGCCATCCGACCGCCGCGACCGCCGACCTGTCGCCCGCCGAGGCGGCGGCGCTATTCGACCGCGTCACCGCCGATACCGTCAGCCGCGCCGACGCCGAGCTGTTCCGCGCGCACATGCTGACGGTGATGGCGGGGATGAGCGTCGACGACAGCCTCGTCATGCAGCTCCACCCGGGGTCGTTCCGCAACCACAACCCGTCGCTGTTCGCGCGGTTCGGCCGCGACAAGGGCGCCGATATCCCGATGGCGACCGACTATGTCCACGGCCTGCGCCCGTTGCTCGCGCGCTACGGCAACGACCCGCGGCTGACGCTGATATTGTTCACCCTCGACGAGACATCCTATTCGCGCGAACTCGCCCCGCTTGCCGGGCACTATCCGGCGCTGCGTCTGGGACCGGCGTGGTGGTTCCACGACAGTCCCGAGGGGATGCGGCGCTTCCGCGAGCAGGTCACCGAGACGGCAGGCTTCTACAATACCGTCGGCTTCAATGACGACACCCGCGCCTTCATGTCGATCCCGGCGCGCCACGACGTCGCCCGGCGGATCGACTGCGGCTTCCTTGCGGGGCTCGTCGCCGAGCACCGGCTTGAGGATTGGGAGGCGGCCGAACTCGCGGTCGACCTCAGCTACACCCTCGCCAAGCGAGCGTATAAATTATGAGGCTGGGGCCGGGCGTCGCGCTCCCCGGCAACGTCCAGCGCCCCAAATACGACCGCGACGCGCAGGCGAGTGGCATCGTCCACCTCGGCATCGGCGCGTTCCACCGCGCGCATCAGGCGGTTTACACCGACGACGCGATGGACGCGGGTGACCGAGACTGGGCGATCACCGGCGTCTCGTTGCGCTCGCCCGAGGTTCGCGACGCGCTCGCCCGGCAGGACGGACTCTACACCGTCACCGAGCGCGACGGCGGCGGTGACACCACCCGGCTGATCGGCGCGGTCCGCCGCGTGATCGTTGCGGGCGAGACTCCGGGTGCGGTCGTGGCCGCGATCGCCGCGCCGGCGACGCGCATCGTCAGCCTGACGGTGACTGAAAAGGGTTATTGGCGGACGCCCGACGGCAGCCTCGATCCGGCGTTGCCCGACCTTGCGGGCGGCGCGCCGGTCAGCATCTTCGGCTTCCTCGCAGCGGGTCTCGCGCGCCGCCGCGAGGCGGGGGAGGTTGGGCTGACGCTGATCTCGTGCGACAATCTCGCAGGTAACGGGCGGCAGCTCGAACGCCTGCTGCAGACTGTGCTGATTGAGCGTGACCCGGGGCTGGCCGAATGGGTCGCGTCGAAATGCACCTTCCCCTCGACGATGGTCGACCGCATCGTCCCCGCGCCGACCGAAGCCGATCGCGCCACGATCGCGGCGCGCCTCGGCGTTCGCGACGAGGCCGCCATCATCGCCGAGCCGTTCCGCCAATGGGTGATCGAGGACCGCTTCGTCGGCGACCGGCCGCATTGGGAGGCGGGCGGTGCCGAGTTCGTCGCCGACGTCGCGCCGTACGAGATCGCCAAGCTGCGGATGCTCAACGGCGCGCATTCGGCGCTCGCGTATCTCGGCCTCGCGCACGGCCATGCGTTCGTCCACGAAGCGGTCGCCGATCCCGCGATCGCGACGCTCGTCGAGCGGCTGATGCGCGACGAGGCGGCGGCGAGCTTCACCCCCGCGCCGGGGCAGGACCTCGGTGGCTACGCCACCGCGCTGATGGCGCGCTTCGCCAATCCGGCGCTCAACCACCGGCTGGCGCAGATCGCGATGGATGGGTCGCAGAAGATCCCGCAGCGCTGGCTCGAGACGCTTGCCGCGCGCCGCGCCGATGGAGCCGAAAGCCCGGCCATCCTGCGCGCGCTGGCGGCGTGGATCGATTACACCCGCGGCGAGGGGCACACGGTCGACGACCCCGATGCGGGCGCACTCGCCGCGTGCTGGCAAAGCGCCGGGCGCACGGGGGTCGTAGACGCGCTGTTCGGCGAGCATGGCCGTTTTGCGACGCGGTGGATCGCGTCGGGCGCCGAGAGCGACGACATTACCGCGAGTCTCGCGAACGGCTGAAGCTTTTGCCACGGCGCCGCTTTCGCGCGAGAAGCGTCCAGGTTTGATGGGTGGGGACAGATGAGCGACGCGGGCGATCAGGCTTACATGGCGCTGCTTGTCGCGGCCTCGCAGGCCGGGCAGCAGGGTCAGTTCGCCGCTGCGATCGCCGGTTTTCGCCGCGCCATCGCGCTGCGGCCCGACCAGTACGAGGCTTATGCAGGGCTGGCGCAATGCGAGGTCGCGGCGCGACAGCCCGAGGCGGCGCTGGCGAATTGGGACGCGGCGATCGCCCGCGCCCCGGGATCGGCGGAATTGCTGTGCGGCAAAGCGGCGGTCCACCGCAGCCTCGCCCAGCCTGGCGCAGCGGCGGCGCTGTACGACGCGGCGCTGCGCCTCGACCCCGGCTGCACCGCCGCCGCGCTCGGCCGCATCGGGCTATACGTCGACGCGGGGCAGAGCGCCGAAGCGGCCGCCGTGCTGGCGACGATCACCGGTTCCGACCGCGCGCGGCTCGATGTGCGGTGGACGGCGGCGCGCCTTGCACTCGGGCAGGGCGATCTCGCGGCGGCGCGCGACGATGCGGCCGCGCTCGTGGCAACTCCCGGGCTCAACGACGCGCAGCGGTCCGAGGCGCTCCTCCTGCTCGGTGAAATCCTCGACGGGCTCGACGAGCCCACGTCGGCGTTCGCGGCGGCGGCGGAGGGCAAGGCGCTCGCCCGCCACCTCTACGCCAAACTCGCCGCGAGCCGCGAGAGCGAAGCTGCCAAGTCTGCGCGGCTTGGGGCTTGGTGGGGGGCAGCTCCGGCGGCGGCGTGGACCGGCGCACCGCGCTCCGCCGCGATCGCGGAAGAGGTCGCGACGCACGTCTTCCTGTTCGGCTTTCCGCGCTCGGGGACGACGCTGCTCGAACAGATACTGGCCGGGCATCCCGACGTTGTTGCGCTTGAGGAAGCGCCGACGCTCGCCGATCACTACGCCGAATTCCTGGCCGACGACGATGGCTGTGTGCGGTTGGCCGCTTTGACCGCCGACGAGGCCGATCATTGGCGCGCGCAATATTGGGCGACCGTCGCCGAAGGCGTCGAGGTCCGGGGCAAGACCTTCGTCGACAAGGCACCGGCGGGCACGCTGACCCTGCCGCTGATCGCGCGGCTATTCCCGGACGCCCGCATCCTGTTCGCGCTGCGCGACCCCCGTGACGTCGTCCTCAGCTGCTTCCGCAACGCCTTCCAGATGAACGCGATGACCTATGCCTTCACGTCGCTCGATGCGACCGCCGAGTGCTACGACGCGGTGATGGCGATGGCTGCGGTGTACCGGTCGAGGCTGCCGCTGCCGCTGATCGAGGTTCGGCACGAGGCGCTGGTCGCCGATCTCGCTGCCGAGGTCGCGCGGTTTAACGCGTTCCTCGGCCTCGCGCCGCATGCGGGAATGGCGGATTTCGCCGCGACCGCCGCCCGCCGTGACGTCCGCACCCCGAGCGCACGGCAGGTCCGCGCCGGGATCAACCGGCGCGGGGTCGGGCGGTGGCGGGCCTATGCCGCCGATCTCGCCCCGGTGCTGCCGCGCCTCGACCGTTGGGTCGCTGCGTTCGGCTATCCGCCCTCTTAAGACGAACGGCGCCTAGAACTTCGCGCGGACGCCGAAGAACACCTGCGTGCCGTTGGCGTAGACCGCGCGCGGCTGGTCGGGGGTCTGGGCGTAATACTTCAGCTTGGCGTTGGTGATGTTGAGCGCGTCGACGGTCAGCGTGAGGTTCTTGGTGATCGCGAGGTTGGCCGAGCCGTCGAGCGTGCCGTAATTGCTCTGGTTCTCGGCCGAGCTGCGATCGAGCCCGACGAAGTAGTGCGACCGGTAGGTGTACGCGAGCCGGACGTTGAGCGGGCCCTTATCGTAGTAACCGACGACGTTGTAGGTGAACTTCGACGTCCCCACGAGCGGTGCGCCTGAAGATTCATGACCGTTGACGTAGGTCCCGTTCGCCTGGAAGCCGAAGCCGTAGGCGATCGGCTGCTGGATCTGCAGCTCGACGCCCGACAACTGGCCGCTGGTATTGGTCGGCGACGAGATCGTATAATCGTGGAACTTGTTGTCGAGCTGGGTGAAGTAATTACCGACGCTGGTGCCGAAGGTCACGTACGACTGCAGGTCGTCGTGGAACACGCTGATCGATGCGAGCGACGCCGGGGCGTAGTAATATTCGAGCGAGCCGTCGAACACCGTCGCCTTGATCGGCCGCAGATTGGGGTTGCCGCCGCTGCCGGTGAAGTTGGTATCGGTCAGCGACACCGTGCCGCCGAGCGCGCTGAAGTCGGGACGCGACATCGTCTCGGCAGCGGCAAGGCGGAGCAGGATCTTCTGGGTGATGTCGAAGGTCAGGTTGATGCTCGGCAGGAAGTCGACATAGCTGTGCTTGACCTCGTTGATGTAGAACGGGCCGTACGCCGACGTCGTGATGACGTTGGGCGCGCACGTCGTCGGCGCGGTCGGTGTTGCCGGATTGCACGTCACGGGGACGTTGACGAAGGCGTCCTCGTTGGTGGCGGCGACGCGCAGGCCGACGTTGCCGCGCCAGCCTTCGCCACCGATGTGTGCCATGAGATAGCCCTCGACGTCGGTCTCCTTGACCTTGAATTCGCCGGGCCAATATTCGTTCTGCGGCTGGACGATCGCCGAGATCGGGCCGCGAACGCCGCCGCCGATGTTGTTGATGACCTTGGTGATCGTTGCGGGGTCGCCGGCGAGCGGGATCAGCAGGCCGGGGATGCCGAGCGCGCCGGCGTTGAAGCCGGCCGGGTACAGCGTCGGGTTGACCCCGGCGAAGTTGTACAGCCCGGCGCTATAGCACTGGCCGTCGGCCCCGAGGGTGCAGCCGCGATCCCAGCCGACGGTCTGCCGCTTGTGCTCGGCGATGCGGACGCCGGCATCGACCGAGCGGAACGCCCCGCTGTTGATGTCGTAATTGGCGTCGAGCTTGCCGTAGACTTCCTGGTCTTTCGAGGTGAAGGTCTCGTTGATTGCAAAGTCGTTCGACACGCCGACCGGGCTCGCCGGGTTGATGTTCGCGGTGGTGACGGCAAAGCCGTTGCCCGACGGGACGTACGATATGCCGGTCGGGGCATCGACCTCGAAGAACGGCGACGACGGCGTCTTGCCGGTGCCGCGGGTATAGCCGATCTGGCCCTTGATCGTCAGGCGATCGGAGGCGTGGTAGGTCGCGTCGAGGTTGGCGAAGTAGCTCGACGCATTGGCGTTCGGGCGGACGATGTTGTCGGCGACGATGCCTTCGATCGGCTGGCCCTTGAACGCGCCCGACGGCGCGATCAGCGGGAAGCTTGCGGCGACCAGCGTGTTGTTCTTGACCGTATAGCTCGTCGGGACGTTGCGATCGAGTTCGCGCGACCCCCAGTAAAGGTAGTTGTCGTTGACGTTGCTCGCGTTGAGATACGAGTAAAATCCGCTCGCCTTCAACTCGAGCTTGTCGCTCGGCTTCCAGTCGATCGTCGTCACGCCGCCTTCGCGCCGCCGCTGCTGAGTGAATAGCGTCGAGCCGATCAGAGTCGGGGCCTGGACGCCGACGAGCGCGGGGATAGCCGCCCCGGTCGCGTTGCTCGAGGTGATCGCGCCGTAGCCGAGCGTCTCCTGCCCATAGCGGCGCAGGCTGCGCTCCTCGTAGAAGCCCTGGACGATGACGCCGAGGGTATTGTCGTCGTTGTGCCAGCCGATCAGGCCGTTGACCTGCGGCTTGGTCTCGTGGCTCTGGGTGTTGTACGCGCCCTGTGCCGATGCCTCGACGGTCCAGGTATTCTTGAGATCGAGACCGCTGCGCAGGCGCAGGTCGATCGAGCCGGCGACGCCGCCTTCGAGCAACGACGCGTCCTGCGTCTTGTTGACGATGACCGACGAGACGATTTCCGACGGCAACAAGTCGAAGCTGGTCGAGCGGCCGACCGTCGAGAACTGGTCGAGAACGAACCAGTCGCCGGTCGCCACCGCGTGGCCATCGATCGTCACCTGCGTCAGGCTCGGCGAGGTACCGCGGATCGAAACGCGGTTGTTCTCGTCGAAGCCGCCTTCGCCGCTCGATGCCGACGAGGTGTTGAGGCCGGGAAGGCGCTGCAACGCGTCGGCGACGTTCTTGTCGGGCAGCTTGCCGATGTCTTCCGCCGAGATCGCCTCGACGTGATTGTCGCTCTGCCGCTTGAGTTGGATCGCCTTTTCGAGACTGGCACGGACGCCGGTGATGACGATGTCGTCGGGGGTCGAGGCGTCGGCGGCGAAGGCCGGAGCCGCGGCGAGGAAGATCGCCAGGCTGCTTGCCGAGCCGATCAGAACATGCCGGTGCAATCTCATGATGTATCCCCTTGTAGGTCCGCCCGCTCAATACATTCGTAAGACCATTGCCGGTCCTTTGGTCGGGACTTGTTCCCGGGACCTTGCCTATCTCACGAGTATTAAAGCGAAGGTGACATAAATCTGCCATAGGACGCAAGGCCAAAAACATATCTTTCTAATACCAATTATTCGGTGGTATGCACTGGCCTGCCGGGTGTGCATAACCGGGGCAAGACATGGAACTGGGGGCGGTCGCGTGGGGCTGATGGACGTGATCGGCAGGCTGGATCGGCAGACCAACGGCCCGTTGTACCAGCGGCTGCACCGGGCACTGCGCGATGCCATCGCAGACAAGCGGCTGCGGACCAACGAGGCGCTCCCCGCCGAACGCGACATCGCCCAGGACTTCGGTATTTCGCGGATCACGGTGCGCAAGGCGATCGACGCGCTGGTCGAGGAGGGACTCGTCACCCGGCGACAGGGGGCAGGGACCTTCATTGCCGCCCGGATCGAAAAGAGCTTCTCCAAGCTGTCGTCGTTTTCAGAAGACATGGTCTCGCGCGGTCGCATCCCGCGCAGCGTCTGGCTGGCGCGCGCCGAGGGCACGGTCACGCCCGAGGAATCGATGACGCTCGGTCTCGGCCCGGGCAGCCCGGTCTATCGCTTCAATCGTATCCGCTTCGCCGACGACGCACCGATGGCGCTCGAGGTGTCGACCGTACCGGCGTTCTGCCTCACGTCGGTCGAGGCGGTCGGGACGTCGCTGTATGAAGCCCTTGAGGCGACCGGCAATCGCCCGGTTCGTGCGTTGCAGCGCCTGCGCGCCGTGCTGTTCACCCCCGAGCAGGCGGGGCTGCTGACACTCGATGCGGGTGCTCCCGGCCTGCTGATCGAGCGTCGCGGCTTTCGCGCCGACGGCATCACGGTCGAGATCACCCAGTCTTACTATCGCGGCGACAGTTACGACTTTGTCGCCGAACTCAATATCGGAATGCCATGACCGCGACCCTCTCGACATCGACGGCGATGTTCCGCGAAGCCGCCGAGGCCCCGGCGTGGGTCGCGGCCGCCCTGCAGCGCAATGCCGGTGTCGTCGCCGCGCTCGCGGCCCGGCTGCGCGCCGCGCCGCCCCGCGCCGTCGTCACGATCGCGCGGGGCAGCTCCGACAACGCCGCGACGTACGCGCGCTACCTGATCGAGACGCAGCTCGAAATCCTGACCGCGTCGATGTCGCCGTCGATCGCATCGGTCTATGGCGCGCAACCCGCGATGGCCGATACATTGTGCCTCGTCATCTCGCAGTCGGGGCATAGTCCCGACCTGCTCGCCGCCGCTGCTGCCGCCGAGGCCGCGGGCGCGCTGGTCGGCGCGATCGTCAACGACGAAGCCTCGCCGCTGGCGAAGCAGGCGGCGGTCGTTCTCCCGATCGCCGCCGGGCTCGAAACCAGCGTCGCCGCGACCAAGTCGTTCATCGGCACGCTCGCGGTCATGGCGCAGCTCGTCGCTGCATGGGCGGAGGACGCAGTGCTGCTCGACGCGGTGGCGACGCTGCCGGAGCGCCTCGAGGCGGCGTGGGCGAGCGACTGGAGCGCGGCGCTTCCGTTGCTCGAGACCGCCGACCATCTCTACGTCGTCTCGCGCGGTCCCGCACTTGGCGTCGCGCAGGAGGCGGCGCTCAAGTTCAAGGAAACCTGCGGCCTCCACGCCGAGGCGTTCAGCGCCGCCGAGGTCCGCCACGGCCCGATGACGCTCGCCGGACCGGGCTTCCCGGTCTTCGCGCTGATGCCCGGCGATGCCGGTCGCGCCGGGACCGAGGCGGCGGTCGCCGCGTTCGTTGCGCAGGGCGCGCCCGTCATCGTCGCCGGTGACACCGAGAGCCCCGGGACGATCGCGCTGCCCGTCGTCGACTGCCACCCGCTGCTCCGCCCGATCATCCAGGCGCAGAGCCTGTACCGCCTCGTCGACGCACTTGCGCTCCGCCGCGGCTTCGACGCCGACCGGCCCGATTTCCTCGCCAAGGTCACCAAGACCCTGTGACCGAGCAGCTTTTCACCAATGGCCGGATCATGACCGACGCCGGGCTCGGCGACGGCGAAGTCCTCGTCCGCGACGGGCGGATCGTCGCCATCGGCCGCCCGGGGGAGATCGACTTCACCGCCGCGACCCGCGTCGACCTCGGCGGCAACATGCTCCTGTCCGGCTTCATCGACACGCAGGTCAACGGCGGCGGCGACGCGCTGTTCAATGCCGACCCGAGCGTCGCTACGATCGCCCGGATCGGCGCGGCGCACCGCCGCTACGGCACGACCGGGTTCCTGCCGACGCTGATCAGCGACGACCTCAGCATCGTCGCCGAAGCCCTCGCCGCGATGCGCGCGGCGATCGCGGCAGGGGTGCCGGGAGTTCTCGGCGCGCACATCGAGGGGCCGTTCCTCAGCGACGAACGCAGCGGCATCCACGACGCCGACCACTTCCGCCGCCTCGACGCCGCCGGCTTCGACGTCCTGACAGCGCCCGGCGCGGGCCGCGTCCTCGTCACGCTCGCCCCTGAAATGGCCGGCACCGCCGCGATCGGCGCGCTCGTGGCTGCGGGACTGACGCTCGCCGCGGGCCATACCAACGCGACCTTCGCCGAGATGGAGGCCGCGCTGAGCGCCGGGGTCACCGGCATCACCCATCTGTTCAACGCGATGTCGCCGATGACGAGCCGCGCCCCCGGAGTCGTCGGCGCGGCGCTGCTCAGCGAAGCGTATTGCGGGATCATCGTCGACGGCAAGCACGTCCACCCGGCGGTCCTCAAGGTCGCGCTGCGCAGCCGCCCGCTCGACCTCTTCATGCTCGTCACCGATGCGATGCCGTGCGTCGGCGGCAACCGCGTCGCGTTCGACCTTCAGGGCAAGACGATCGAGGTCCGCGACGGCGCATGCTACGACTCCGAGGGACGGCTCGCGGGGTCCGACCTCGACATGGCGACGGCGGTGCGGAATTGCGTCGATCTGCTCGGGCTCGACCTGAGCGTCGCGTCGCGGATGGCGAGCGGCAACCCGGCGGCGTTCCTCGGCCTCGGCGGCGAAACCGGGCGCATCGCCCCCGGCCTGCGCGCCGACTTCGTCCTGCTCGATGGCGGGCTCAACGTCCTCGAAACGTGGATTGGTGGCGTCGCGAATGACGTGTCCCATGCTTAGCCGCATCGCGGTCGCGGCGGTCGCGCTGCTGGCGACGCCGCTCGCCGCTGCGACGGTCGACGTCATCCCGCGTCCGCTGTCGGTCATCGCGGGTAGCGGCGCCGGCGTCCGCATCGACTCCACAACAGCGATTGTCACGCCTCCGGGCGATGCCGGGGCGACGCGGGCCGCGCGAGAACTGGCGACGCTTCTCGGCACTCGCGTCGGCAAGGCAACGACCGAAGGGCAGGGCAACACGATCGTCTTCGCTCGCGGCGACGTCGCTGGCGGCCCCGAAGCGTACCGCCTCACCATCGCCGACCATCGCGCGACGATCACCGGCGCGACCGACGCCGGGCTGCTCTACGGCGCGATCACCCTGTGGCAGCTCGCCACCGCCGCCGACCAGCCCGCGACCGGGCCGATCGACCTCGCGCCGCTGACGATCGCCGATGCTCCGCGCTTCGCGTGGCGCGGGCTGCTGCTCGACAGCGCGCGGCATTACCAGTCGCCCGCGTTCATCCGGCGGATGATCGACTGGATGGCGCTCCACAAGCTCAATACGCTCCAGTGGCATCTGACCGACGATCAGGGCTGGCGGCTCGAGATCAAGCATTATCCGCGGCTGACTGCGGTCGGCGGCTTCCGCGTCGGGCGCGACGGCAAACGCTACGGCGGCTTCTACACCCAGGCCGAGGTCCGCGCGATCGTCGCCTACGCCGCCGAGCGCAACATTACGATCGTCCCCGAGATCGAAATGCCGGGCCATGCCCTCGCCGCGATCCGCGCCTATCCCAAGGTCGGTTTCGCGGGCGTCGACGCGGCGGCGCAGGGCGACTGGGGCGTGTTCCCGTCGATCTACCGGACCGACGACGCCACCTTCGCCTTCCTGACGACGATCCTCGGCGAGGTCGTCGACCTGTTCCCGAGCAAGGTCATCGCGATCGGCGGCGACGAGGCGGTCAAGACGCAGTGGCACGCCGACGCCGCGACGCAGGCGCGAATGCACGCATTGGAGCTCGCCGACGAGACCGCGTTGCAGGCGTGGTTCGTCCGCCGCATCGGCACGTATCTCAACGGTCGCGGGCGGCGGTTGATCGGCTGGGACGAGATCCTCGACGGCGGCGGCCTGCCCGCGAACGACACGGTCCTGTCGTGGCACGGGGCCGAAGGCGCGGTGGCGGCGGTCAAGGCCGGGCACGATGTCGTCATGGCGACCGCGCCGACGCTCTACTTCGACAACCGCCAGAGCACCTCCGGAACGATCGGTCGCGGCACGGTCATATCGCTCGCCGACGTCTACGCCTACGACCCCGGCGACCCGCCGCTGCCGAAGGGTGCGGCGAAGGTGCTGCTGACCGACGCCGAGCGCGCGCACATCATCGGCCTCCAGGCGAACATCTGGACCGAGCACATCGCCATCGACGCCAACGTCGAACGCATGGCGCTTCTGCGCGCGGCAGCGATCGCCGAGAACGGCTGGACCTCGGCGCCGCTGCGCGACTGGGCAAGCCTCGAGTCGCGCCTGCCGGCGCAGTTTGCCCGCTACCGCGCGCTCGGGCTCGACGCCGACGACGGTGCGGTCGGGGTGGCGATCCGTGGACGCCGCGACGGCTACACCGTCCGCGTGCGGCTGAGCAGCCAGACCGGGCTGGGCGATATCCGCTACACCACCGACGGCAGCGATCCGACGCCCGCGTCGCCAGCACTAACCGGAGCGGTCGCTGCCGCACAGATCGCGGTGCCGCTGGGGACCACGGTCCGCGCCGCAACTTATTCGGGGGGGCTACGCGTATCGAGCGTCGTGGAGCGCGGTTTTACGGCTGCGGCCCTCCGCTATCGCATCAGCCAGGAACTGCGGCCGTGCACCGACCGCGTCGTCATCAACCTCGTCGGCCCCGGCGGCCCGTTCCTCACCGACATCATGGACACGTGCTGGATTTGGCCGGCGGCCGACCTCGACGGCGTGACGGCGATCTCGGCCGGGGTCGCGATCCTGCCGTTCAACTTTCAGCTCGGCGATGAACTCAAGACCGTGACGCTGCGCCCACCCGCGACGCCCGCCGGTGAGCTGATCGTCCGGCTCGATTCGTGCACCGGGCCGGTGGTGGCGACGCTTCCGCTTGCTGCCGTCCGCCTCGGGGCAGTGACGCCGCTGACCGCGCCGCTCGCGGCAAGCGGAACCCACGACCTGTGCCTCGCGATGACCGGGCGCGCTCCAGATCCATTGCACCTGCTCGGCTGGGTCCGGCTCGAGGCGCCGAAGTGATGGAATCTTTCGCGCTCGTCGCCCCGCTCGCCGGCTGGCTCGGGCCGCTCGACGAATCCCCTGACGCGGTCTTCGCCGAGCGGCTGATGGGCGACGGCGTCGCGATCGACCCGACGGCGAACACGCTCCACGCCCCCTGCGCCGGGACGGTCATCGCGGTCTCCCCGACGCGCCACGCGGTGACTTTGCGGACCGACGCCGGAGCCGAACTGCTCCTCCACGTCGGCATCGATACCGTCGCGCTCGGCGGGGAGGGGTTTACCGTCCATGTCGCCGATGGCGCGCGGGTCGCGGCGGGCGACGTGCTGCTCGGCTTCGATCTCGATGCCCTCGCCGCGCGCGCAACGAGCCTGTTGTCGCCGATCGTCGTCACCAACGGCGACGCCTTCGTCATTTCGGCGCGGCGCGAAGCGGGAGCGGTCGCGGTCGGCGCCTGGCTGATGGACCTCACACCCTGCGTCGACGCTCCGGTCGCCGCGCCCGCCGACGGCCCGACGGCATCGCGCCGCGCAATCGTCGCAGCGGCGCATGGCATCCACGCCCGCCCGGCAGCAGCGATTGCCGCTGTGGCTCGCGGTTTCGCCGCGACAATTGAACTAAGCATAGCCGGTCGTCGGGCCGATGCGCGGAGCAGCGTCGCGGTGATGACGCTCGGACTGGCCCACGGCACGGCAGTCGATATCGCCGCCACCGGGGTAGACGCTGAAGCAGCAGCGGCAACGATCGCGGGGCTGCTCGAGCGCGGGGAGGGGGATGTTGCCCCCGAACGGGCAGTCCCGATTCCCGCTGCCCCGGTTCCTGTCGAGGAGGGCTTCCTCCGAGGCGTCTGCGCTGCACCCGGACTGGCGATCGGCGTCGCCTTCCAACTGGCTGCAACGACGACCATCGTCGACGCGCCGGGGGAGGGGATCGCGGTCGAGACCGAACGCCTCGCCGACGCCATCGCCACCGTGCGTGCAAGCCTGGCCGGCCATGCGGCGGGCGGCGGCACGGTCGCTACCATCGCGGAGGCCCATCTCGATCTGCTCGATGACCCGGCGGTCTCCGACGCTGCCGCTGCGTCGCTGATCCGCGGCCTGTCCGCCGCGCCGGCGTGGCGCGCTGCCCTCGCGCCGGCGATCGCCGCGCTCGTGGGGGTTGCCGACGCGCGAATCGCCGGACGCGCCGACGATCTCCGCGACCTCGAGGCGCAGGTGATCGCTGCCCTCGACGGGGCCGAAGCGGTGCCGTCCGATTTGCCGGAAAACGCGATCGTGTGCGCGGTCGACCTGCTCCCATCGCAGCTCATGGCGCTCGATCCCGCTCGGCTCAGCGGGATCGTGCTGGCGAACGGCGGCCCGACCTCGCACGTCGCGATCATCGCCGCGTCGATGAACATCCCGATGATCGTCGCTGCGGGCGTCGCCGTCCTCGACATCGCACCCGGCACACGCCTCATCCTCGACGCCGATGCGGCAACGCTCGTGATCGACCCAGCCGAGGCAGAGATCTCCGCCGCCGCCGCGCGCGTCGAGCAGCGCGCCGCCGCCCGCACTCGCGCCCGCGCCGCCTCAGCCGACGATTGCCGCATGGCCGACGGCACGCGGATCGAGGTGTTCGCCAACCTCGGCAGCCTCGCCGATGCCGACGCCGCCGTCGCTACCGGGGCCGAGGGCTGCGGCCTGCTCCGCACCGAACTGCTGTTTCTCGATCGCGCGACCGCCCCCGACGCCGCCGAGCAGACCCGCCACTACCAGGGCATCGCCGATGCGCTCGGCTGCCGCCCATTGATCGTCCGCACCCTCGACATCGGCGGCGACAAGCCCGCGCCGTATCTCGCGCTGCCGCCCGAGGAAAACCCGGCGCTCGGCCTGCGAGGGATTCGCGTCGGGCTGGCGCGACCCGCGATGCTCGACGAGCAGTTGCGCGCGATCCTTGGCGTGCGCCCGCTGCCGCGCATCCTGCTGCCGATGATCGCCAGCGTCGCCGAGCTCGTCGCGGTGCGCGCGATCGTAGACACGCTCGCCGCCGAGCTGGGCCTCGACCGCGTCGAGCTCGGCGTGATGATCGAGACCCCGGCGGCGGCGATGACCGCTGATCTTCTCGCGGCTTACGCCGACTTTTTCGCAATCGGCACCAACGACCTCGCGCAATATACGCTGGCGATGGACCGCGGCAATCCGGCGGTCGCGAGCGGCATCGACGCGCTTCACCCGGCGATCCTCCGCCTGATCGCACGGACCTGCGAGGGCGCCGCACGGTACTATCGCCCGGTTGGAGTCTGCGGCGGGCTCGCGTCAGAACTTGCGGCGTCGGGCATCCTGATCGGGCTCGGCGTCACCGAACTGTCCGCGGTCCCGGCGATGGTCCCTGAGGTCAAAGCGCTGGTTCGGACCCTGGCGCTCGAGGCGTGCAAGTCGCTCGCCCGCGCCGCGCTGGCGTGCGACTCGGCAGCGGCGGTCCGCGCCCTCGTCGCGGCGTCGCTGTGAAACTCCCGCGCTTCTCCGCCGCCGGGCTCCAGAGGCTCGGCCGGGCGCTGATGCTGCCGATCGCGGTGCTGCCGATCGCGGGGATCCTGCTCCGCCTCGGCCAGCCCGACCTGCTCGACATCGCCTTCGTCGCCGCCGCGGGTAACGCCATTTTCAAGAATCTCGGGCTGTTGTTCGCGATCGGCGTCGCGGTCGGCTTCGCCCGCGACGGCAACGGCGCGGCCGGGCTCGCCGGGGTTGTCTGCTTCCTCGTCGCGACCAACGGCGCCGAGGCGCTGATCGCCGTGCCGCCCGATGCGGTCGCGGGCATGGCCGACAAGGTCCGCCCGCTCGCCGAGGCCGCGTTCCGCGCAGGCGCGATCGCCAAGCTCAGCGTCCCGCTCGGCATATTGTCGGGGATCATCGCCGGGCAATTCTACAACCGCTTCGGCGCGATCAAGCTGCCCGAATATCTCGCCTTCTTCGGCGGGCGGCGCTTCGTGCCGATCGTCAGCGGGCTCGCGGGGGTCGTGCTCGCGCTCGTCTTCGGGGCAGGCTTTTCGGTCCTCGACCACGCGATCGACGCGCTGAGCTACGGCGTCGCCGCCGCCGGACCCGCCGGATTGTTCGCCTACGGCCTGCTCAACCGGCTGCTGTTGGTGACGGGGCTCCACCACATCCTCAACAACATCGTCTGGTTCATCCTTGGCAATTTCCACGGTGCGACGGGCGACCTCAACCGCTTCTTCGCCGGCGACCCGGCGGCGGGCTCTTTCATGGCCGGGTTCTTCCCGGTGATGATCTTCGGCCTCCCCGCCGCCTGCCTCGCGATGTACCACGCCGCGCCGCCGTCGCGCCGGGCCGGGGTTGGCGGGCTGCTGCTGTCGCTCGCGCTGACGGCGATGCTGACCGGTGTCACCGAGCCGATCGAGTTCACCTTCATGTTCCTCGCCCCCGCGCTGTTCGTCATCCACGCGGTGCTGACCGGCGTCGCGATGGTGGTGATGGACGCGCTCAGGGTGAAGCTCGGCTTCGGCTTTTCGGCGGGGCTGCTCGACTATGTCCTCAACTTCGGCAAGGCGACGCGGCCGTTGCTGCTCGTGCCGGTCGGGCTGGTCTATGCGGCGGTCTATTACGGCCTGTTCCGCTGGGTCATCGTCCGCTTCGATCTCAAAACCCCGGGGCGCGACACGGTCGACGCCGCGCCGACGGCCGCACCGGTCGCAGGCGGCCGCGCCGAGCAGATGCTCGCCGCGCTTGGGGGGCAGGGCAATCTCGTCAGCATCGACGCGTGCACGACGCGGCTGCGGTTGGTGGTCCGTGACCAAGCGGCGGTCGACGAGGCAGCGCTCAAGCAACTCGGCGCGCGCGGAGTCATCCGGCCATCGGCCGATGCGCTCCAGGTCGTCGTCGGGCCGATCGCCGACAGCCTCGCGCGCGAGATGCGCGAGCATAGCGACACGGCTCAGGCTTCCTCCGCGACGCCTTCGGTCATAGCGCCGGTGATGGTGCGCGGGCCGAAGCCCGATGCCCTGATTGCGGCGCTGGGCGGCGTGGCGAATATCGTCGAGGCGCGGGCTGTATCGAGCCGGCTCGTCGTGGCTGTGCGCGACGATCAGCAGGTCGATCCTGCCGCCGCCGGGCGCGCTTCGGGACGGATGGTCGTGTCGACCGGGCCGCTGACATGGCATGTGATCGCGGGGCCTGACGCCGGATCGATCGCAGAGCAGATCGCGGATGCGCTGAAGCGCTGAACCGTCGCCTGTCGACTACGATGTCGCGTCGGACGATACGATCCGGTGGCCGTCAGGGTCGATCTCGGACTTTCCGCCCGCGATGAGAGTTCTGGTCGCCGCAATGTCACTATCACCAATACGGCGGGGCGGCGCCGGTCGCGGCGTCTGGTAGCAGAGCAGTTCGAGATGCGGTCCGCTCCCCGGCGGAGCGAGCGCGACGATGTCGACGACAACGCCGTCGAGGCCGTCGAGCCGGTCCTGTTCGGGACCGGTATTCCGCGACCGGCCGATCTCGCGAAAGCCGCGCGCTTCATAATAGCGCAGGCTGACAGCAAGGTCGGCGACCGCGATCGCGGTGTGATCGACGCCGAGGAATATCGCTCCGGGGGCCGCGTCGCGGAGCCATGCACTGCCCGGGATCAACGACAGTTCGAGCGGGTGCCCGTCGCGGTCGCGAAACTTGAACGCGGTGACCGAGCCGGTGTTGGGCGGCAGGAGCTGCGGCCCGCCGCGAGAGATCGGCGTCGCTCCGGCAGCGAGGACAGCCGCGGCGGCGGCCTCGATGTCGGCGACGGCGATTGCAAAGTGTTGGAACCACGGGTCGTTCGCCGCGCGCGGTTCGGGGTACGCCGCGCCGGTGGCGGCCGTTAGTTCGAGGCGGGCGTGGCCGAAGACCATTTCGCCCGGCCCGACCTCCGTGAAGCCGAGCGCGGCATAGAACGCCGTCGCCCGTTCGACGCTAGCGACGTGGAGGCCGATGCCGGCGATGCGAAGCTCGTCCATCTTACCCCATCCGCGCTTTGAGGTGATCCGCCACGCGCATCGCGTTGGCGATGATCGTCAGCGTCGGGTTGACCGCGCCGATCGACGGGAAAAAGCCCGCGTCGACGCAGTACAGATTGTCGACCTCGTGCGCGCGGCAGTCGAGGTCGAGCACCGATGTCGCCGGGTCGGAGCCGAACACCATCGTCCCCGCCTGATGCGCGGTCCCGCCGATCGCGACATCCTTGCCGAGATACAGCGAGCGCGGCAGCAGATGCGGGTGCGCGTCGATCTTCGACAACAGTCCCTCGAGCTTGTGGCGCAGCAGCTTGTGCGGCTTGTCGCCGGTCGGGACGACATCGAGGACGACCTTGCCGTCACGGTAGGCGATGCGGTTCTCGGGGCGGGGCAGGTCCTCGGTCATCACCCAGAAGTCGAGGCTGTGGCGCGCGAGTTCCTCGAACGGGCGGTCGGGGAACCATGACAGCAACGCCGGCAGCGCCTCGGCCTTGACCTGATCGCCATGGCTCTTGCCGATCATCTGGATTTCGCCGAGCGGGAATTCATAGTCGTCGGACCCGAAATAGAAGTCCGACAGCGCGAGCGTCTTCTGGAAGACGGTGTCGTTCGGCGCGAGGCTGACCGCCATGAACGCCGAATTATTGTGCCGCATATAGTTGCGCCCGACGAGGCCGCTGCCGTTGGCGAGGCCGTTCGGATGGGCGTCGCTCGTCGAACGCAGCATCAGCAGCGCCGACGACAGCGCTCCACAGGCGACGACGATCAGGTCGGCGCGGTACACCTCCGGCACCCCGGCCCGAACGACATGGACCGCAGTGACGGTCCGGCCCGAGGCGTCGGTTTCGAGGCGGTCGACGTACGCACCGGTCAGCAGCGTGACATTGTCGTGGGCGATCGCCGGGTCGACGGCGATGATCTGCGCGTCGGCCTTGCCGTTGGTCAGGCACGGAAAGCCGTCGAAGGCGTCGCAACGGATGCACGCGCTGTGCGGCTTCGCGCCGTGCTCGTCCTCGTCGAGCAGGATCGCCAGCGGCTGCGGATAGGGGTGGTGGCCCGCCCTCGTCAGGCTGTCGTGGAGCGCCTGGATGCGCGGCTCGTGACGGACCGGCGGGTGCGGGTAGGGTGCGCTCGCCCACGGCTCGGTCGGATCGGCACCGCGCAGCCCGTGGACGTGGAACAGCGTTTCGGCGCGGGTATAGTATGGCTCGAAGACGTCGTAACTGATCTCCCACGCCGGCGAAACGCCCTCCTCGTGCTGGAGCGCGCTGAAGTCGCGCTCGCGCAACCGGTAGAGCGAACCGCCGTAAACTTTTGAATTCCCACCGACGACATAATGGAGCCCGGGGTGAAATTCATTCCCTGCCCGGTCGCTCCAGACGTCGGGACACTGGTATTTGCCTTCGACGAACACCGCCTGGCTCGACCAGTTGGCGCGCTCGCGCTTGAGGTAGCCGCCGCGTTCGAGCAGCAGGATACGCTTGCCCGTCGCCGCGAGTTCGAGCGCCATCGTGCCCCCGCCGGGGCCCGAGCCGATAATGATGACATCCCACTCGTTGCTCATCGGCCGCTCCCAGTCTAATTCGGAACCATGGCTCCACGGCGCGTTGAACGCTACCCGAGTGACGTCGATCCGGAGAAAGCAATATGGCCGCAGCGGCAGTGATCGACACCGTTGCACGCGTCTGCCTTGTCAGCATGTTCCCGCCGAGTGCTGTCGACAAGGTTGTGCGGTGGCGCGCGTGCATGGCGCAAACGCAGTCGGCGCGCATTCCGGGGCCGCCGATCGTCGCGGTCGGCATGGTCGTGGTGGCGATCGCGGTCGAATTCGTCACCCCGATCATGATCGTCGGCCGCGCGTGGGACCGGCCGGCGGCGCTGCTGCTGGCGGCATTCTGCGCGGTGACGGCGGTTCTCTATCACCCATTCTGGGCGTCGCCGGGGCTGTTCGGGCCCGACGACGCGAGCCCGGCGCGTGAGCATTTCTGGCAGTTTCTCAAGAACTTCTGCATCGTCGGCGGGCTGCTGCTGGTGGCGATGGCGGGCAACGGGCCGCCGCTCTGGTTTCCCGGCCCGGCATAGCCAAGGCGCGCCACCCCGGCGGCAATGACGATCCGCAAGATCATTCACATCGACATGGATGCGTTCTACGCCTCGGTCGAACAGCGCGACGATCCGCGGCTGCGCGGCCGACCGGTGGCGGTCGGCAGTTCCGAGGCGCGCGGCGTCGTCGCGGCGGCGAGCTATGAGGCGCGGACCTTCGGCGTGCGTTCGGCGATGGCTTCGGTAACCGCGCTAAGGCGTTGCCCGGGGCTGATTTTCGTGCCGCCGCGGTTCGACGTCTACCGCGAGGTGTCGAACCAGATCCGCGCGATCTTCGCCGATTACACCGACCTGATCGAGCCGCTGTCGCTCGACGAAGCGTACCTCGACGTCACCGACGATGCGCGCGGGATCGGCTCGGCGACCGCGATCGCCACCGAGATACGCCAGCGAATCCGCGATGTTACGGGCCTGACCGCATCGGCCGGGGTGAGCTACAACAAGTTCATCGCCAAGCTCGCATCGGATCAGAACAAGCCCGACGGGCTGTGCGTGATCAAGCCCGCGCAGGGACCGGCGTTCGTCGCGGCGCTGCCGGTCAAGCGCTTCCACGGCGTCGGTCCGGTAACGGCGGCGAAGATGGCGGCGCTCGGGATCGTCACCGGGGCCGACCTGCGAGACTTCGCGCTCGACGCGCTGTCCCGGCATTTCGGCAGCAGTGCCAGTTACTTCCACCGCGCGGCTCACGGCGAAGATCATCGCCCGGTCCGCTCCGACCGTCCGCTCAAGTCGGTCGGGGCCGAGCGGACCTTCGACCGCGACCTGATCGACGCCGCCGACCTGATCGCCGCGTTAGAGCCGGTGATCGACGCGGCGTGGCGGCGGATCGAGCGCAGTGGCGCTACCGGCCGGTCGCTGACGCTCAAGGTCAAGTTCGCCGATTTCAAAATCATCAGCCGCACACAGACCCGCACAGCGCCGATCACCCACCGCGCCGATGTGGCTGCCGTAGGCACCAATCTGCTGCGTGCGCTGCTCCCGGTCGATCTCGGCATCCGGCTCCTCGGGCTGACTTTATCGGGACTGGTTGGACCGCAGAGCGAGCCGCCGGCGCCCGGACTGCTGTTCCCCGACAGCTGAGATACGCTTTGCACCCGGGCCCGCCGCCCGCCTATCAATAGCCATGCGCTGGCTCCTCCTCACGACACTGATCCCCGCTGCGCTGGCGGCGCAGGGCGTCCCGTCGCCGGTCGACGCGGTCGATCCGATGATCGGCACCGGCGGCGAGGGCCACACCTTCCCCGGGGCGACCGCGCCGTTCGGCATGGTCCAGCTGTCGCCCGATACCGATACGAGTTGCGAGATCCGCGCGTGCTACGGCCACGCCGCCGGGTATCGCTACGAGGACCCGACGATCGAGGGGTTCAGCCACACGCATTTTTCGGGGGCAGGGCACTCCGACCTCGGCGATATCCTCGTCATGCCGCAGGCGGGGGCGACGGTGCAGTTCGACCCGGGTGACCCGAAGAAGCCCGGATCGGGGTATCGCTCGCGTTTCAGCCACGCCAGCGAGGTCGCGCACCCCGGCTATTACGCGGTGACGCTCGCCGACAGCGGAGTCCGCGCCGAACTCACCGCGGGGACGCGGATCGGCGTCCATCGCTACACCTTCCCCGCCGTGCCCGCGCACCTCGTCATCGACCTGCGGACGTCGCTGTACAATTACCCGGGCAAGATCCTGTGGTCGGGGCTGCATCTGCGGCCCGATGGCACGCTGACCGGGTTCCGCGAGACGCGCGGCTGGGCACCGGGGCGCAAGCTGTACTTCGCGATGCGCTTCTCGGCCCCGCTGACCGGTCACGCCTTCGTCGATCGCGAGACCAATATCGCCTACAAGGGCTTCCAGGGGCCGGGCCGGAAGAGCGACGACGTCGCCGAAAAGCTTGGGCGCGCGCTCGAGGCACGCCTCGACTTCGGCGTGCTGGCGACGCCGCTCGAGGTCAAGGTTGCGCTGTCGGGGGTCGACGAGGCGGCGGCGGTGGCGAACCTCGCCGAGCCGGGCGACTTCGACGTGGTCCGTGCGCGGACGACGGCGGCATGGGCGACTGCGCTCGGTGCCGTCCAGATCGATGCCCCCGCGCCGATGCGGACGAGCCTGTACACCGCGCTGTACCACGCCTTGCTCGCGCCGAGCGTGTGGAGCGATGCCGATGGGCGGTACCGCGGTCCCGACGACCAGGTTCATCAGGCGACTGGGTTCACCTTTCGCTCGACCTTCTCGTTGTGGGACACGTTCCGCGCCGAGCATCCGCTGCTGACGCTGATCCAGCCCGCGAGCACAACCATCGATGTCATTGATTCGCTTGTCGCCAGCCGCGAGGAGAGCGCGTACGGCATCCTGCCGGTGTGGCAGTTCGCCGGGCGCGAGACGTGGACGATGATCGGCTATCACGCTGCCCCGGTAATCGCCGACGCCTACCTCAAGGGCCTTCGCGGCTTCGACGCCGACGCCGCGCTCGATGCGATGGTCGCGAGCGCGACCTATGCGCCGTACGGCGGGCTCGGCGAGTACATGCAGCGCGGCTACGTGCCGATTGACAAGGAGCCCGAGGCGGCATCGAAGACCGTCGAATACGCCTATGATGACTGGTCGATCGCGCGGATGGCGCGGGCGATGGGGCGGACCGATGTCGCCGACCTCTTCGACAAGCGCGCCGCATACTGGCGCAACAGCTTCGACGCCAGGACTGGCTGGCTCCGCGCCCGGCTGTCGACGGGGGCATTCCGCACCCCGTTCGACCCGGCGGCGATCGACTACGGCTCGGACTATACCGAGGGCAATGCGTGGCAATACAGCTGGTTCGTACCGCAGGACGAGGCGGGGCTGATCGCGGTTCTCGGCGGCGACGCGAAGGCGGTCGCCAAGCTCGACGCGATGTTCGACTTCGACACGTCGAAGGTCGACTATAGCCATGCCGAGGACATCTCCGGGATGATCGGCCAGTATATCCACGGCAACGAACCGAGCCATCACGTCGCCTATCTCTATGATTTCGCAGGTGCGCCGTGGCGAACGCAGGCGCGGCTCGCGCAGATCGTCGCGTCGCAATACAAGCCGACGCCCGACGGTCTCGCCGGCAACGACGACCTCGGCCAGATGTCGGCGTGGTTGGTGTTCACCGCGCTCGGCTTCTACCCTGTGGCGCCGGGGTCGAACCAATATGTCATCGGCCGGCCGTTTGTGGATGCGGCGACGCTGACCCTCCCCGACGGCAAGCGCTTCGTCGTCCGCGCCGACGGGGTGACGGCGGCGAATCCCTACGTCGCGAGCGTGAGCCTCAACGGCGCGCCGCTGACTCGAAGCTACATCACCGACGCCGAGGTCCGCGCGGGCGGGGAGTTGCACTTCGTCATGGGACCGGTGCCGGACAAGGCTTGGGGAAGTGGTGTTGCGGCGCGACCGTTCTCGATGTCGCTCGCAGCGGCGGCGGGGCGGTGAACGCTATTTAAATCGTCATCCCCGCGAACGCGGGGACCCATCACCCCGACAGTAATGGTGATGGGACCCGCCTTCGCGGGAATGAAGGCTTACTATAAGAACATCACTTGATCCGCTAACCTGCTAAGGTTGCAAGCCCTGCGAGCCAGTTATCGATCATCACGCGCGCCGCCGCGGCCGTGGCGGGACCCAGCTCCCGCGTCTCCTGCCGCAGCGTCTCTGGCTCGATCCCGTGCCCCGTCAGGCTGTCGGCGTTGCCCTCCAGCCAATGCTCGAACTCGGCTGGATCGACTTCAGGGTGGAACTGGAGTGCGAGGACCGTGTCGCCGATCGTGAAGGCCTGCTGCGGACAAAGCGGCGTCGACGCGAGGCCGGTCGCGCCCTCAGGCAGATCGAAACGGTAGCCGTGCCAATGCAGAACGGACAGGCCTTCGAGGACCGCAATCGGCGAGGTGTGGCCCGCATCGGTCAGCGTCAGCGGAATCCAGCCGATCTCGAACTTCGGCGCGCGGACGACATTCGCCCCACGCGCCTGCGCGATGAGTTGCGCGCCGAGACAGATACCGAGCGTCGGCCGCCCGGCCGCGAGCCGCCGGGTGATCGCCGCCAACTCCGACGCCAGCCACAAATAGATGTCCGTCTCATCGACGTTCATCGGTCCGCCGAGGACGACGAGCAGGTCGGCGTCGAGCGCGTCCTCGGCGCGGAGGCCTTCAACCGGCACGTCGACATAGCGGATCGTATAGCCGCGCGCCTCGATCGGAGCGGCGAGGACGCCGAGGTCCTCGAAGTCGAGGTGGCGGAGGGCGAGGCAGCTTTTCATTGTCCGTCAGCGGCCTCGCGTCACTTCGACAGGTCCTTGAACACCGACAGGTAATAGGTGATCGCGGGGGCGATGTTCGCCACCGGCTCGCGCTCGTTCAGGCCATGCGCGAAATCGTCCGAGCCCTTCAAGAACAACGGGCTGGCGCCGTAGCTTGCGACGTTGTGATAGCGGAACCACATGCTGTCGCTCGCCCCCGATGCCTGGCTCGGGAACACGGGCACGCCCGGGTAGACCGTGCCGAGCGCGTGCGTTACCGCCCCGACGAAGTCGGCGCGCATCGGCGACGCGGCGCTGGCGACCGAGCCTTCCGAGACGTCCTTGAATTGGACGACGGGCTCGGCGGCGACCCGCGACAGTTCGGCCATGATGTCGGCGGGCTTGTGGCCGGGGAAGATGCGGCAGTTGATGTTGGCGGTAGCGCGCTGCGGCAGCGCGTTGAGCGCGTGGCCGCCGTTGACCATCGTCGCGACGCACGTCGTCCCGATTCCGCCGACGGTTTCGGGGTTCGCGGTCAGGGTGGCGATCGCGGCGGGGTCGGCGGGGTTGGCGGCGAACGCCCGCATCGCCGCTCCGGTCGCCGCGTCCTCGTACTTCGCCGCGCTGACGAAATACGCGCGGGTCAGGTCGTTGACTTCGGGCTTGAAGTGGTAGGCACCGATCCGGACAAGTGCCTGCGATAGCTGGACGATCGCGTTGTCGGGGCGGGGGGTTGACGAATGCCCACCGGCGTTGGTCACGGTCAGCTCGAAGTCGGCATAGGTCTTCTCGGCGCCGTTCCACGTCCAGTAGAGCGGCTTTCCGGTCTTCTCGTCGAGTGCGCCACCGCCGCCGTCGATATTGAGGACGAGGTCGGCGTTCGCCAGCTTTTCGGCGATGATCCCCGAGGTCTTCATCACCGTCTCCTCGTCGCCGGAGAATTCGATGATGATCGTCCGGCGCGGGTGGTAGCCTTCGCGGCGCAGCTCGATCAGCGACGCGATCGCGATCGTGCCGTCGAGCTTCATGTCGCTCGCGCCGCGTCCGTAGAGATAGCCGTTCTCGACGACGGGGGTGAACGGGTCGCGCTTCCAGTCGGCGGGGATCGCCTCGACGACGTCCATGTGCCCCGAGATGACGAGCGGCTTGAGCTTGGGGTCGGACCCCGGCCATGTCGCGATCAAGTAGACGGTGTCGTCGACCGGGATGATCTCGACGTCGCTGTCGCGGAAGCCGCCGCCGACGAGGGCGCGCTTGTAGAGCGCGGCGACCTCGTTGGTCTTGTTGCCCGGCCCGCGAACCGAGCGCAGCGAGATCGCCGACTTGGCGAGGTCGAGCGCCTGTGCCTCGGCTTGGTGGTGCGCCGGAGGGCCCGCCATCGCACTCGTCGCGAGCATCGCCGCCATTAGCCCGGTCATCACCGTCGATCGCATCTGTCTGGCTCCACGCATTAAAGTCGCGATTAGACGCGAGTCCGGCGCGCGGGACAACAGGCGAGGGTGGTTTGATGGGTCGATTGCGACCTTGCGGATGTTGCATTGCGGCAAAGCTGGCTGCAAGCGGTCTGCTCGTGGTCAATCTGCGCGTTGCGCGTTCGTGCCCCGACCCATCCGAGGATGCGCATTGCCGAACTTTCTCGTTGCCGAGAGCGAAACCGTCGAGGAGCGTGAGGAGCGTCGGCGTGCTGCCGGGAAAAGCGCGGGCGAAAGCTATGCCGCGACGCTCCGCCAGATGCAGCCGGGGTGCATCGTCACCATCGTCGCGCCGTCCGATAGTGAAGCGAAGCGCTACGACACCAACGAATTCAGTGCGTTCGACGCGGTGTTTGTCACGGGGTCGCCGCTCCAGGTTTACGAGGACACCCCGGAGGTGCAGCGGCAGATCGCCTTCATGCGGACCGTTTTCGCGTCGGGGGTGCCTGCTTTCGGGTCGTGCGCGGGCCTCCAGCTCGCCGTTGCTGCGGCCGGGGGCAAGGTGCGCAAGATGCCCGACCGGATGGAAGCGGGGATCGCGCGGCGACTCACTGCGACCAAGGCGGGGCGCGATCATCCGCTGCTCAAGGGTCGGCCGGCGAGCTGGGACGCACCGGCGATCCACGGCGACGAGGTCGAGACGCTGCCCGCAGGCGCGATCCTGCTCGCGAGTAATGGTGTGACGCGCGTGCAGGCCGCTGAGATCCGTCACGACGGAGGAGTGTTCTGGGGCGTGCAGTATCATCCCGAACTCGCGCTGGGCGAGATTGCGGTTGCCCTCCGCCGACAGGTCGACGGGCTGATCGAGGCTGGGCTCGCCGACTCCGCCCACGATGTGAACTTGCGTGCCGACCAGCTCGACGCGCTTCACCGCGACCCGGGACGTCGTTCGCTGCGCTGGATGCTTGGGGTCGACGCGCAGCTTGCCGAGGAGACGCTGCGGCGCACCGAACTGAGCAATTTCCTCGCCTGCCTGCCGGTGCTCGGGCGCGCCGCCGACGGTCGCCGCGAAAGCCGTAACGAACTCGAAGACGTGGCATGACCGTTCAGACGGCGGCGTTGAACGAGGTTTCGCAGCCCGCGACGGTGCCGCTCGGTCGCGCACTGACCTTCGGCATGGCGGCGGCGGCGGGGCTGGCGGTCGCCAACATCTATTACAATCAGCCGATGCTCGGGGTGATCGAGCGCGACCTGCCGAGCGCGGCGATCACCTTCGTCCCGACCGCGACGCAGATCGGCTATGCGCTCGGCCTGTTCCTGCTGGTGCCGCTCGGCGACCTGATCGAGCGCAAGCGGCTGATCGTGATGCAGTTCGTCGCGCTTGCGGTCGCGCTGGCGCTGACGGCGATCGCGCCCAACGCTGCGCTCGTCGTCGTCGCGTCGGTCTGTATCGGCATCGCCGCGACGGTGGCGCAGCAGATTGTCCCGCTTGCCGCGCATCTTTCGCCGCCCGAGCGGCGCGGCGCGACGGTCGGCACGGTGATGGCGGGATTGTTGTGCGGCATCCTGCTCAGCCGGACGCTCGCAGGGTTCGTAGCGGACCATGCGGGATGGCGGCTGATGTTCTGGCTCGGGGTGCCGCTGGCGCTCGGGGCGGCGGCGATGATGGCGATGCTGCTCCCTCGGAGCGAACCCGACGGCGGCCTCAGTTACGCTGGGCTGATCCGCTCGCTCGGCGGGTTGTGGCGCGAGTTCGGCTCGCTGCGCCGCGCGGCAGTCACGCAAGGCTGCCTGTTCGCGGCGTTCAGCGCGTTCTGGACGATCCTCGCGCTGCGGTTGCAGCAGCCGCCGTTCGGCCTCGGTGCGCAGGTCGCCGGGCTGTTCGGCGTCGTCGGCGCGGCGGGCGTGCTCGCGGCGCCGGTCGCCGGGCGCATCGCCGACCGGCGCGGGCCGCGCCCGGTGATCCTGCTCGGCGCCGTGCTGACGCTGATTGCGTGGGTCGTCTTCGGCGTCTGGGGAACGATCGCGGGGATGATCGCCGGCGTCGTCGTCCTCGACTTCGGGGTGCAGAGCGCGCTCGTGTCGAACCAGCACATCGTCTACGCGCTCCGCCCCGAGGCCCGCGCGCGGCTCAACACGATCTTCATGGGGGCGATGTTCGTCGGTGGCGCGATCGGCTCGGCAGCGGCGACTGTCGCATGGTCGATGGGCGGCTGGATTTTCGTCTCGGCGATCGGCGCGGCGTTTGCGGCGGCCGGCTTGCTGACCCAGCTCGTCCCATTTCCAAAAGACGCTGAGCAGGTTCGAAATCGGTAGAGCGACCGGGCCTACCGTCGCGTCGGCCTTAGCGACGCAACGGTAGATCGAGCTTGGCGGATCGACGCTTGGGCGATCGTTAAGCTAGGCGGCGGACGCCTGCGCGACGCTGCCACGGCGACGGAGCACGGTGCCGACGATGCCGAATCCGGCGACGAGCATTATCCATGATGAGACTTCGGGCACGTCGGACGTGATCGCCGCGGCAATGTTGGCGCGGCCGAAATAGCCGTCGGACGCGACGTAGAAACCGTAGTTGTCGCCAGTATGCACGCGGAAACGAACCACTCCACTCGACGACGAAGGCAATCCGGAATCAAAGGGAGATAAGCGTTTCAGAGCGCCATTGATATAATATCCAGCCGGATCATAAAATGATCCAGTAAAATCCGCAGTTGTATAAGTATAAGTGGCTTTATACGACTGTGTCTTTGCTGCGATATCGGTATAACCGGTCAAGTTGTCGCCCGATTCATTATCTGAACCGAACAGATCGAAACCACTGGAGTCGACGGTGACATAACCGTCGCCGCCATTGGTATTATTCAGCGTGAACGCGGCAGACGCCGGTGCCGTCGCTAAAACCGAAGCCATCGCCAGTGCACCGCAAGCAAGCACGTTCCTGAACACCGTCATCGAGACCCTCCATCGAATTTGCCCCGTCACGACTATAATGGCTTTCCGCGACGCATAGTTAAATGACCAACGATTAATCCTGCTGGCAAGCGGAATCTTGCCGGTGCGCCGATTTTGCCGAATAGCCGATCAGGGTGCGGTTTCGGTCTGGTTAGCGGACCGTTTTTTTGGTGCTTGCTGGCGCGCGGTTGGCGGTTACGATTACGTCATGTCAGCAACCGCCTTGCAGATCAACGATGCCGCGATCAGCGTTGCCCTCGCGCCGCTTGGGCCGGGGTCGCTTGGGCCGGGGTCGCTTGGACCGGGGTCGCTCGACGAACTGGTCGAACATCATGGCTTGGTGACTGGCGAAACCCTTGCGCGTGCGCGTCTGGTCCAGGCCGAAACCGGCGAGCGCTTCGCCGCGATCCTGACCCGGCTCGGGCTGGTATCGGAGTCCGCGCTTGCCGCAGCGGCGGCCCGGGCGACGGGGCTACCGCTCGCCGCCACGGGCGACTTCGGGCTTCCGGTGGCAGTCGACCGCATCAGCGAACGCTTCCTTCGCGAGTTCAAGGCCGCGGTGCTCCGGGCCGACGACGGCGTCTGCGATGTCGCCGTCGTCGACCCGTTCGACCCGTATCCGGTATCGGCGATCCGCCTCGCGCTCGGCATGCCGGTGCGGGTGTTCGTCGGGCGGAGCAGCGACATCGAGGCGGCGATCGACCGCGCTTATGGTCCGGCAATGGCAGCGGACGCGGCGATCGACGATGCCGCCGACGAGGCCGATCTCGAACGCCTCAAGGACCTCGCCAGCGATGCCCCGGCGATCCGCGCGATCAACCGGCTGATCACCGCCGCGGTCGAGCAGCGCTCGTCCGACATCCACCTCGAAGCGACCGAAGACGGGATCGTCGTCCGCTTCCGCATCGACGGCGAGATGCGGACGGTCGAGACCCTGCCGGCGGCGATGCGCGCGCCGCTGGTGTCGCGGATCAAGGTGATGGCCGGGCTCAACATCGCCGAGCGGCGACTGCCGCAGGACGGGCGGCTGCGGCTGGCGGTGCGGGGCCACGACATCGACCTGCGCGTCGCCACCTCGCCGACGATCAACGGCGAGAGCGCGGTGCTGCGGCTGCTCGACCGGTCGAACCTGACGCTCGACTTCGCCGCGCTCGGGTTCGACCCGGCGGTGCTGGCCAAATTGCGCGACACGCTGGCGCTGCCGAACGGGATCGTCCTCGCCACCGGCCCGACCGGGAGCGGCAAGACGACGACATTGTACGCCGCGCTGACCGAGCTCAACGCGCCGAACCGCAAGATCCTAACGATCGAGGACCCGATCGAATATCGGCTGGCAGGGGTCAACCAGATGCAGGTCAACCCGGCGATCGGACTCGACTTTGCGACCGCGCTGCGCTCGTTCTTGCGGCAGGACCCCGACGTCATCATGGTCGGCGAAATCCGCGACATCGAGACCGCGCAGGTCGCGGTGCACGCGGCGCTGACCGGGCACATGATCCTGTCGACGCTCCACACAAATACTGCGGCGAGCGCGGTGACGCGGCTGCTCGACATGGGAGTCGAGCCGTTCCTGATCGCGTCGACGCTGAGCGCGGTGCTGGCGCAGCGGCTGGTCCGCCGCCTGTGCCCGGCGTGCCGCGAAGCGTATGACCCGCCGGTCCCGGTCGGCGACGCCACGACGCTGTACCGCGCGGTCGGGTGCGGTGAGTGCGACCACACCGGCTATCGCGGGCGGATCGCGCTGGTCGAGTTCCTCGTCGTCGACGCGACGATCGCCAAGCTCGTCCTCGCCCGCGCCGAGGCGCGCGACATTGCCGCCGCGAGCGCCGCGACGTCGATGTACGCCGACGGCATCGCCAAGGCCCGCGCCGGGCTGACGACGATCGAGGAGGTTCTCCGCGTCACCCGCGAGAACGGCGAATGACGAGCTTCCGCTACCGCGCGGCGACCGTCGGCGGCGAGGTCCAGAGCGGGTCGGTCGAAGCGCTGTCGCACGCCGCCGGGATCCACCAGCTTCGCCGCACCGGGCTTGCACCGATCGAGCTCGTCGCGGTGCGGACTCCCGCGGTCGCGGCGCGGGTACGGAGCAGCGCGGCGTCGCGCACCGCCGTCGCCACCGCGGTCGGCGAACTCGCGGTGCTGCTCGGCGCGGGGCTGACGCTCGACCGCGCGCTCGCGGTGTGCGTCGATAATATCGAGCGCACGGCGGAGAAAGCCGCGTTCGCCGCGCTGTACCGCCGGGTCAAGGAGGGCGTGCCGCTGTCGCGGGCGATGGCCGAAAGCGGGCGGCTGTTCCCGCCGATGGCGGCGGCGATGGCCGAGGCGGGCGAATCGAATGGCCGCCTCGACGAGGCGCTGGCCAAGCTCGGCGACACGCTCGAACGGACCGAAGCTCTGCGGCGGACGGTATCGGCCGCGATGATTTACCCTGCGTTGCTGCTCGTCATCGCGACGGGGGTCATCCTGATGATGCTGCTGTTCGTCGTGCCGCAGTTCGAGGGGCTGTTCGGCGACGCGGGAGCCGCATTGCCGCCGACGACGCGGGTCGTCGTCGGCATCAGCCATGTCGTCCGCGACGATGGGCTGGCGATCGTCGCGGCGCTCGTCATCGCCGCGTGGCTGGTCTCGGTGTGGCTCCGCCGCCCGGCCAGCCGCGCCGCGCTCGACCGCGTCGTTCTGACGCTGCCGGTGATCGGGCGGCTGGTGACGTCGGTCGAGATCGGGCGCTTTGCCCGCGTCCTCGGCAGCCTCGTCGACGGCGGCGTGCCGCTGCCCGAGGCACTGGCGATCTCCCGCCGCTCGGTCGCGAACTCGACGCTGGCGGCAATGGTCGGGCGGGTCGCGCTCGGCCTCAAGCAAGGCGGTGGGCTGACTGCGTTGCTCGCCGCCGAGGCGGCCTTCCCGCGCGCATCGCTCAGCTTCGTCCGGACCGGCGAGGAAACCGCGCGGCTCGGTCCGATGCTGGCGCGACTCGCCGACGTCCTCGACCGCGAGGTCCGCGCCCGGCTCGAACGCCTCATCGCCATTCTTACGCCGTTGATTACCGTCGTCATGGGGGCCATCGTCGCCACCGTGATCGCGTCGATCATGACGGCGATCCTCGGCTTCAACGATCTGGCACTCACTTCATGAATGATAGTCGACGCGGCGCGAACGCCGGTTTCACCCTCCTCGAGCTGCTCGTCGTGCTGGCGATCATGGGATTGCTCGCGGCGGTCGTCGGGCCGCAGGTGCTCCGCTATCTCGGCTCTTCGCGGACACAGGCGGCGAAGATCCAGATCGAGAATATCAGCGCCTCGCTCGACCATTTCCAGCTCGACGTCGGGCGCTACCCGACCGCCGAAGAAGGGCTCGACGCGCTGATCACCGCACCGGCGACCGCGCCGAACTGGAACGGGCCGTACCTCAAGAAGCCGAGCGCTTTGGTCGATCCATGGGGGCACAAATATCTATTCGCGGCCCCAGGCAAGCACGGCGACACCGATGTCTGGACGCTGGGGTCGGACAATGCGCCCGGCGGCATCGGCGAAGCGCGCGATGTCGGCAACTGGTAGGCCGGGCATCGGCGAGGGCGAGTCGGGCCAGACATTGCTCGAGATGCTCGTCGTCATCGGCATCCTCGGGCTGGTCGTCGGATTGATGTTTCCGGCAATGATCGCACCGCTCCGGCGCGCCGAATTCGACCGCAGCCGCAGCGCGTTGATCGGCGACCTGCGCCGGGCACGCGCGGTAGCGGTGCGCGGCGGCGCGCCGGTAGCGGTGTCGCTGAGCGACGACGGGCGCGGCTATTCGTGGAACGGCGTTCCGGTCGTCCTGCCGTTGCGCGTGCGGATCGGCGGCGACCCGTCGGTGGTGTTCTACGGCGACGGCTCGTCGACCGGCGGAGCGCTGGCGATCGCGAGCGCGACCCGGCGCGGGGCGGTCCGGATCGACGCCGCCGGCCTCGCCACCGCATCGTGAGCCGCGCCCGCTCCCACGACGATGGCTCGGTCCTGATCGAGGCGATGGTGGCGGTCGCGATCATCGCGGCGGTGCTCGCGGTGACGTATCGCAGCCTCGGCGAAAACGCGCTGCGGCTGCGCGCGGCGGACTCGGCACGCACCGCGACGCTGATCGCGCAGTCGCGGCTGGCGATGGTCGGCAGCGACATCCCGCTTGAACCCGGCGAGACCGAGGGGACCGACGGCGCGTTCGCGTGGGTCGTGACGATCGATGCCGAGCCCGCCGCCGCGAGCACGTCGGGCAATTTGCTCCGCGTCTCGGCGCGGGTCCGCGACATCGGCGCGCGCGCCGATCGGGTCCGCCTGGACACCCTGCGCCTCGCGACGCCCCGGTGACGCAGGGTGAGCGCGGTTTCACGCTGGTCGAGATGCTCGTCAGCCTCGCGCTGCTTGGGCTTGCGGCGACGATGATGGCGACGGGGTTCGCCTCGGCGACGCGGCTGACGCGGTCGAACGAGGCGCGGACGGCGGCGGGCGAGACGGTCGAGGCGGCGCAGTCGGCATTGCGCGACCGGATCGAGCGGCTGCGCCCGGCGACGCGCTTCGACGGGGCCGCGCTCGCCGCCGATTTCGAGGGCGGCCCGGAGTCGATGACCTTCGTCGCGCTGCCTTCCGCCGCCGAACGGCCTTCGCCGCAGCGCCGCTTCCGATTGGAGCTGGATATTGACGGCAACCTCGCCCTCGGCGATGCGAAACTATTGTCGGGCGTCGAAGCGCTGCAAATCGCCTATTTCGGACCCGATGCGACTGGAGTGCCGCGCTGGACCGACGAATGGAGCGCACGTCCGACCGCTCCTGAAGCCATCCGCATCGGTGTGACCTTCGCGCGCGGCGACCGGCGGCACTGGCCCGATCTGATCGTCCGCCCGGCGACGACGGTCGACACGACGTGCGTCCTCGACGTCAACACCGGCAAGTGCCGGGGGCGGGCATGACGCTGGCGGACGGCGCGTTGGACGCATGGCGGGCGGTCGTTGCCGCGCTCGACTGGTGGCTTGCCGCGCTGCTTCCGGCGGAAGCGCGGCGCGCGCTCACGCGCGGTCCGGCGCTGACGGCCGAGGTTCGCCCGGGCGGCTTCCGGCTGGCGCGGCGCGGGACCGAGGTCGCGGTTGCGCCGCGCGGGCAGAAGGTGACGCTGCTCCTGCCGCGCGACCGCCTGCTGATCCGCGAAGTCCCTGCGGCGGCGCTGCCCGAGGCCGACCTGCGCCGGATGCTTGCGCTCGATATCGACCGTCTGACGCCGTTTCGTGCCGACGAGGTGCTTGTCGCGGTCGCGTTTCCGCCGCCTGCTCCAACCGGCAAGCGGCTTGCCTATGTCGCGGCGGTTCCGCGAACGGTGGCGGCGGTCGCGCTCGGCGAGGCGAATGCTGTCGGGTTGAAGCCGCTCGCGATCGGGGTCGAGGGCGCGGCGGCGGCGGCGATGGACTTCGACTTCATGCCCGCCGCGCGCGCAGCGGGGATCGCGCCGCCGCGCCGGGGATCGGCTTGGCTATGGGCGGTGGCGGGCGTGCTGATGCTGGTCAACCTCGGCGTCGCGATCGAACTCGACACCGCTGCCACCGACCAGCTCGCCGGGCAGGTCGAGGCGCAGCGCGTGCTGCTCGCCCCGGTGATCGCCGCGCGCGCCCGGGTGCAGGCCGAGGACAAGGCACGGCGGCTCCAGATCGCGCGCGCCCGCGCCGAGCCGCTGCGGATCCTCGATGCGGTGACGCGCGCGCTGCCCGACGGCGCGTGGGTCGAACGCTTCGCATGGGATGGGCGGAGCCTGCGGCTGTCGGGGGCGCGGCAGGACGGGGTCGACGTCGTCGCGGACCTCCGGCGGGTGCCGGGGTTCGCGCACGTCCGCGACCTCGCCACCGACGCGCCGCTGTCGTCCGCTGCCGGCCAGCGCTTCGATGTTGCCGTCGACCTCGCTGTTCCGGGCGCAGCGCGATGAGCCAGTGGTCGCCGCGTGAGCGCCGCCTCGTCGCCGTCGGCATCCTCGTCGCGCTGCTGTTGCTCGCGGTGTTCGGTGTCATCCTGCCGATAACCAGCGGCTTCGCCAATCGCGCCGATCAGCGCGAGCAGCTCGCCGACGATCTCGAACGCGGCAACCGCCTGCTCGCATCGCGCGCGTTCTGGCTCGCCGCAGTCGCCCGCCAGCGCACCGATCGAGAGCGTTATGCCATCGTCGCGCCGAACGCGGGGGCCGCCACCGAGCTTGCCACCGAGCGCGCGACCGCGGTCATCCGCTCGACCGGTGGCGAGGTCCGCACGATCCGCGAACAGCCGCCGACCCCCGACACCAGCCGCCTCCGCGTCGAGGCGAGGCTGAGCTTGACGCAACTCGTTGCCGCCTTAAGGATATTCGAGTCAGGGCGGTTTTCGCCCGTTGTCGCGGTATCGATCGATGCGGGCCAGGCGTCGGGCGCGGGGAGACTGGCACCGATGGAAGTCCGGATCGACCTTGCCTACCGCCATGTCCCGCCGCTTTGAAATCGAGCTTGTACCGGCGGTGCTGGTCGCAGCGCTGATCGTGTTGCTCGCCGCTCAATTCCTGGTCCGTCCGATCGGCGTCGAGACCTGGACCGCGGGGTCCGCGCGATGGTTACCACCGCTCCCAGTGACGATGCAGCTGCCGTCGACCGAGGCGATCGAGGCGCGGCCATTGTTCGATCCGACCCGGGGTGCAGCCCCGGCGACCGACCCGGCAAGCAGTGCGCCGGCGACAATCGATGGCGTCACCCTCGTTGGCGTCGCAAGCCGTGGCCGCCGCGCTGTCGCGGTGCTGCGCGGCACCGATGCGGTGATCCATACGCTTGCGCCGGGTCAGCAACTCGCGGGCTGGACACTCGACGCGGTGCGTGCGGACGCGGTCGTGTTTGCGCGCGGTGACGAGCGCCGGACGATCGCCGTCGGCGCGGCTGCGACCAAGGGGCCGGGCGAGTGACGCTCCGCCGGTCGATCAGCTGCAGCATGGCCGCGGTGATGCTTGGCAGCGCGGTTGCGGCAGCCGCCCAGCCGGTCGTCGTAACCGCCCCCGATCCGACGGTGCGGTCGACGATCCTGACCGGGCAGGAGCGCGCGCCCGTCGTGGTAACGAACCCGACGGCGACGGTCCACCCGGGCGACGTCAGCCTCAATTTCCCCAACGCCGATGTCCAGGCGGTGGCGAAGGCGGTGCTCGGCGACATGCTCGGGCTCGAGTTCAGCGTCGCGCCCGACCTCCACGCGCCGGTGACGCTCGTGACGCAGCGACCGATCTCGCGCGCCGACGTGCTGCGCCTGTTCGAGACGTCGCTGGTCACCGCCAACCTCGGGATGATCGTCCGCAACGGCGTCTATGTCATCCTGCCGGTCGAACTGGCGCGCGGACAGGCACCCGTCGTCGGCGGCGGCGACAGCGCGGGTTTCGCCTCGGAAACGATCCCCCTCAGGTTCGTCGCGTCGGACGAACTGCGCCGCCTGATCGACCCGGTCCTGCCCAACGTCATCACGTCGGCTGCTCCCGGCAGCCTCGTCGTCGCGGGCACCGCCGGGCAGCGCGCGGCGGTCCGCAACCTCGTCCGGCAGTTCGACGTCGACTGGCTGCGCAACACCTCGTTCGCGCTGTTCGTGCCGCAACGGACCGACAGCCGCCTGATCGTTCCCGCGCTCGACCGGCTGATCAACGCTAACGGCGCGCCGACCAAGGGCATGGTCCGGCTGGTGGCGATGGATCGGCTGAACGGCATCCTCGCGGTGTCGATGCAGCGGCAGTATCTCGACGACGTCCAGCGCTTCGTTGAACTCCTCGATCGCGAAGGCGAATCGAGCGAGCGGCGGGTGTTCGTCTACCGCGTCCAGAACGGCCGCTCGGCCGACCTCGCCAAGGTGCTGGCGAATGCGTTTGGCGGACGCGGCGGGAGCGCTGGCGGCAGGTCGGACGCTCCCCGTGGCGGCGATCCGCTCGCCGGCCCCCGCGACGACTTCGCGATCCCGGGAGGCAATTCGGGTGGCGGCGCGGGTGCGGGGAGCAGCGGCTTCGGCAATAACAGCGTGGGCAATGGTGGTTCTGGCGGCGGCTCCGGCAGCGGCTTCGGCAGCCAGAACGGCACCGGCAGCACCGCCCAGAATCCGCTCGCTGGCGGCGCGGTCTCGGCGGGCAATGCCACCGGGACGAACGTCGACATCAATTCCGACGACCTGCGCGCGCGGATCAGCAGCGACGAGACCAACAACGCGATCGTTGTCTTCGCCACGCCACGTGATTATGCCGTGGTCGAGGACGCGCTGCGCAAGCTCGACGTCGTGCCGTACCAGGTAATGATCGAGGCGGCGATCACCGAGGTGACGCTTACCAATGCGCTGCGTTATGGCATCCAGTGGAACTTCAACAGCGGCCGCACCAGCTCGACGCTGTCCGAGGATCCCGCCGGAGCGATCGCCCGGACCTTCCCGGGGTTTTCATTCTTCTACGGCGGCAGCTCGATCATGGCGGCGCTCAACGCGCTCGAGAACCTGACCAAGATCAACGTCGTGTCGTCGCCGAAGCTGCTCGTGCTCAACAACCAGACGGCGGCATTGCAGGTCGGCAACCAGGTCCCGATCATCACCGCGTCGTCGACCAGCACGATCGGCAGCAACTCGCCGATCGTCAATTCGATCGAGTATCGCGACACCGGCATCATCCTCAAGATCACGCCGCGGGTGAACAGCAGCGGGCTCGTCCTGCTCGACGTCGCGCAGGAGGTCAGCGACGTCGTCGCCTCGCAGACGACGGGGATCAATTCGCCGACGATCTCGACCCGCCGCATCGCTACCTCGATCGCGGTACAGGACGGTGAGGTCGTCGCGCTCGGCGGGCTGATCAGCAACAACACGACCGACACCAAGGGCGGCCTGCCGTTCCTCAGCCACATCCCGGTGATCGGCGGACTGCTGTTCGGCAACACCAACAAGCAGGTCGCGCGAACCGAACTCCTCGTCCTGCTGCGCCCGCGCGTCGTCCGCACCGTCGACGACGGACGCGCGCTCGCCGACGAGATGCGCGCCAAGCTCGAGACGCTGCGCCCGCTGCTGACCCGCGGCAATGGCATCCCCTGACGGCGCGCCTGTCGACGAGGCCGAACGCGGCTATGCGATGGTCGCCGCGGTAGCCGCGATGGCGTTGTTCGCGATCCTCGCGCTTGACGGGATCGGCATGGGCCGCGGTGCCGTCGCGAGTGCGAGCGCAACGGTCGAGCATGCGCGACTAGCAGCGGCGGCGGGTGCCGGGACCGCGATCGCGCTCCACGGCCTCGGCCTCGTCGAACCAGGCCAGCGCTGGCAGCCGACCGGCGAGCCGCATGTCGTCGACTTCGACGGCATGACCGTGTCGATCACGGTCGAGGACGAGATGGCGAAGGTGCCGCTCAATTTCGTCCTGGCACCCCGAATTCGCCGATTGTTCGAACGCGCCGGTGTACCGATGACGCAGGTCGATGGCCTCGTCGCCGCTTTCCTCCGCCTGCGCGGCGACGCCGTGCCCGGCCGCAGCGCCTCGTCCACCTTCGGGATAACCGCCATCGATGAGCTGACATTGCTCGATGGCATGACCCCGGCGATCTACGCGCGAATCGCTCCGGCGGTGACCGTGTCGGGAACGACCCTCGCATTCGATCCGCAGCACGCCGGCCCGCTCGCCTCCGCCGTCATGTCCGCGGGTGCGACAACGCCGCAGGCTGCCGCACAGGTGGCCTCGTCGGTCGATCGCCGCCCGGCATTATCGACCGGCGATCCGCGGATTTACGGCCATCCGCTCGCGATTCACGTCGATGTCGGCGACGGAGCGAGCGGACATCTCGTGCGGACGACGGTTGCCGAGCTGACCGGGGTCGCGGCACAGCCGTATATTGTTCGTGCACTTGAGTGACAGACGGCGACCCCGTTCGATCAAAGTTGTTACCGGCGTACAACCTCTCGTTTTCACTGTTGTAAGTCGGCAAACGATCGGTAAGCTTAATAGGCGCGGTGTCGAAGACGCTTACGGCGGTGCGCGAGACCAGCGCTCGTAACAGGGGACAAGCATGATATCGATTGGTAAGTTTGCTGCGCTTATGCTGGGGACGGCTGCCTGTGCGGTACCCGCCGCCGCTACGACACAGATCGAAAAAGGGGCCGCCGTCACGGTCGCCAGCGCCACCGCGCCGGTTGGATTCGATGTCTTTCTCCCGCTGCGGAATCCGTCGGATCTCGAGCGCTTGCTGACGGCGCAGCAGACGTCCGGCTCGGCGACTTACCACAAATGGGTGTCGCCGGCTGAGTACGCCGCGCAGTTCGGTCCGACCGCGGCGACGATGGCCAGTGCCCAGGCGGCGGTCGCTGCGACCGGCCTCCAGGTGACCACGACGACGATGCGTTCGTTCCACGTCGTCGGCACCGTCGCGCAGGCGACCGCGTTGCTCGGCACCGGTTTCAAGAGCGTCGTTACCCTCGACGGCAAGCTCCACGTCGTCGCCAGCAGCGCGCTCATGATGCCAGCCGCGCTTGCCGCGACCGGCGCGAAGATCATCAGCTTTGCCGGCCTGCCCGACAAGAAGACGTTCTCCCAGCACACGGCGACCGCGCTGCCCGATAACCGTTATGGTGTAAAAGGTTCATATTGGTACAACGATTTGAAGCAGGCGTACGACTATCCGTCCTACCAGAGCTTCCTGCCGAATGGCGATCGTCTTGACGGGACCGGCGTGCACGCGGCCGTCGTGATTTCGGACCTGATCTATCCGGCAGACCTAAAGCGGTTCTTCGATCACGAAAATTTCACGACGACGACGGGGAAGCCCGCGCCAACCGCGAACACCATCCTGGTCAACGGCGGTGGTGTGGTGAATGGCGGCGGTTCGTTTGAGGCCAGCCTCGACATTCAGCAGATTCTCGGCGGTGCGCCAGGTGCGACCGGAACGATCGTCAGCATCCCGGACCTTCAGGACAGCAACATCATGGCGGCATATCAGTATGTCGTCGATTCGAACCTTTACGATGTCGTCAACTCGTCCTTCGGCGGCTGCGAAGCGACGTACACGGCGGCGTACAACGACGGCACCGACTACACTTACGTCCTCGCGATGTACGACGACATCTTCCGCCAGGGTAATGCCCAGGGTATCACCTTCGTCGCCAGTTCCGGGGACCAGGGCGGGCCAGCGTGTCCGACGCCCGATTACTTCACGAAGAACACCAAGCCCAAGTTTATCAAGGGCGTGTCGACGCCGGCGACGTCGGTCTACGTTACCGCGGTCGGCGGCGGCAATCTCGTGACGGTCTCCGACGGCACGCTTAATTCGGCGTATGTCGGCGAAAACGGGTTCGGCGATCCCGAGATCCCATACGACATCTATGGCCTTGGTGAGAATGTCAGCGGCGGATACTGGGGCGCCGGCGGCGGCAAGAGCGTCGTCTCGCCGCGTCCGACGTATCAGGTTCCGATCAATACCGGATCGAATTTCCGCACGACGCCCGACGTCGGCATGCAGGTCGGTGGTTGCCCCGGCGGCATCTCGCAGGTACCGTGCGGTCCCGATCGCAGTTCCGCAATCGTCGTGTATCAGTTCGGTCTTGGCGGCGGCAATTACGGCGTGATCGGCACGTCGGTTTCATCGCCTGAGTTCGTCGGTGCACTTGCTCTCTACATCCAGAAGCAAGGCAAGCGGGTCGGTAACATCAATCCGTACCTCTACCACTTCGGCCAGGTCCAGACGGTCATGGGCGGCGTTACTGCACCCGATGCGTATCAATTCTACCATCGCAACATCAAGGGCTTCGACGGACTATGGGCCGACGACTTCCCAAGCCAGAACTATAACTACATCAACGGCAACGGGACGCCCGACGTCCGCAAGCTGTTCGGCTTCACGAACTTTGCGCCTGCCGGCATCCCGCGGTCGGTGTCGAACCCCTGAGGCATCGGGACGGTCGCCGCGCCGACTTTTCCGGCGCTCGGCGGCGGTCACCCGTCGCTTCCTGATGATGATAGTAGCGGCGTCCTCGACAGGGGGCGCCGCTATTTTCGTATCGTGTCCGCAGCCTCGACGACCAGATCACAATCCCGCCACGGCGCGATCGGCATGATGCCAATTTGCTAACGCGGCGGCGCGATGCAGCATCGCCAACCTGTCACATTCGGCGGCCATAACGCTCTCACCGAGCGGGATGAAGTCGTGAAACCATATCTCAAACTTGCCGTCGCGCTGTTGGCGGGGGTGCTTGCAACGGCGGTCGATGCTGCGCCGGTGCTGATGATCTCGATCGACGGGCTGCGCCCGCTCGACGTCATCGATTCCAAGCGCGGGTTCACCGCGCCCAACCTTCGCCGCATCATGGCCGAGGGCAGTTATTCGACTGGCGTGCGCAACTCGCTGCCGACGGTGACCTACCCCAACCACACGACGCTGATCACCGGCGTCTGGCCGGCGAAGCACGGCATCGCCAACAACACGACCTTCGACCCCGAAGCGAAGAACTTCGGCGGATGGTACTGGTACGCGAGCGACATCAAGGTGCCGACGCTGTGGGATGTGGTCCACGCCAGCGGCGGCAGTGTCGCGTCGATCGGCTGGCCGGTCAGCGTCGGTACGTCGTCGATCGACGATAATCTCCCCGAATACTGGCGCACGCGCATCGCCGAGGACCTCAAGGTTGTGCGGGCATTGGCGACCCCGGGGCTGCCGGCGCGGGTCGAAGCCAAAAGCGGGGTCAGCATCGACGCGATGTTCAGCGAAGAAGCGACTGCCGACGACGCCAAGGTCGCCGAGGCCGCCGCAATCTACGCACTCGACCGGCCCGAATTCTTCACCATCCATTTGTCGAGCCTCGATCATTTCGAGCATGGCGCCGGTCCCGGCTCGGCCAAGGCCAAGGCGACGCTCGAGCAGATCGATGCCGCGGTCGGCCGCCTCGTCGACGCTGCGCGCGCAGCCGAGCCCAACCTTGTCGTCGTCGTCGTCTCCGATCACGGTTTTGCCAACGTCGACCACAGCGTCGATATCGAGCGCGCCTTTGTCGAGGCCGGGCTGATGAGCGTCGATCCGGTGACGCACAAGGTCACCGCATGGGAAGCCGCGCCGTGGGGCGGGGCGTCGGCGGCGATCGTCCTCGCGCATCCGGGCGACGCCGCGATCGTCGCGAAGACCAAGGCGCTGCTCGATCGGCTCGCCGCCGACCCGGCGCTCGGCATCAACCGCGTCGCCGACGCCGCCGAGATCGCGCGGCTGGGCGGCACGCCGATGGCGAGCTTCTGGATCGATTTCAAGCCGGGCTACTCCATGGGCCACGGTCCGGAGATGGTCTCGCCGTCGAACCAGAAGGGCACCCACGGCTATTTCCCCGAGCATCCCGAGATGCGCGCGGCCTTCTTCGCCGCCGGTGCCGGCGTCCCGCACAAGGGCGCGATCGGCGAGATCGACCAGCGCGACATCGCGCCGACGGTCGCCCGCCTGCTCGGCGTCGCGCTACCGAGTGCCGACGGCAAGCCGTTGTTCTGAGCATGGTAGCGCATCGGAGACCGGCAATGCCCTCGCTCGCCAGACTGCTGCTGACCTTGCTGGCGGCGATTGGTGCGGCGGTCCCAGTGGCGGCGGCACCGCTGCTATTGATCTCGATCGACGGCTTGCGTCCGGGTGATGTTCTCGACGCCGACGCGCGGGGACTCAAGGTGCCGAACCTGCGGCGGTTTCTCAAGCAGGGTGCCTATGCCAGCGGCGTCACCGGGATCCTGCCGACGCTGACCTATCCGTCGCACACGACGATCATCACCGGGGTCAGCCCACTCAAGCATGGCATCGCGAACAACCTGACCTTCGACCCGACCAACATCAACCAGGTCGGCTGGTATTGGTATGCCGCCGACATCAAGGTGCCGACGTTATGGGACGCAGCGCACACGGCGGGGCGGGTGACCGCGAACGTCCATTGGCCGGTGAGCGTGGGCGCGCACGTCGACTACAACCTGCCGCAGATCTGGCGGACCGGCCACGACGACGATCGCAAGCTGGTGCGGGCGCTCGCGACACCGGGGCTCGTCACCACGCTCGAGAGCGAACTCGGTCCGTATACGCAGGGCATCGACGAAAGCGTCGAGGGCGATGCCGATCGCACCCGCTTCATGCTCCGGCTGATCGCCGACCATCACCCCGGCTTCATGACCGCGTATCTGACCGGCCTCGACCACACCCAGCATCTGTTCGGGCCCGACACCCCGGAGGCGCATGCCGCGCTCGAAGCGATCGATGCGATGGTCGGGAAGTTGATCGCCGCCGAGCCGGGTGCCGACATCGCCGTCGTCTCGGACCACGGCTTCGCGCACATCGACACCGACGTGAACCTGTTCGGAGCGTTCATCCGCGCCGGGCTGATCACGCTCGACGGGACCAGGGTCAAAAGCTGGCTGGCGGTGCCGTGGTTCGCCGGCGGTAGCGCGGGCGTGGTCATGGCGCGGCGCGATGACCCGGCGCTGCGGTCACGTGTCGCGGCGTTGCTCGCCGAACTGGCCGCCAACCCCGCGCTCCACATCACCCGCGTGTTGGACCATGCCGAGCTGGTGCGGCAGGGCACGTCCGAGCAGGCCGACTGGTTCATCCTGTTCGCGCCCGGCACCGAGATGGGCCGCGACCCCGCCGCCGCGCTGGTCGCGCCATCGACGCTCAAGGGCATGCACGGCTACAGCCCCGACGTGCCCGAAATGCGCTCGTGCTTCTTCGTTATGGGCCCCGACGCGCCCCTCCACGGCAATCTCGGACAGATCGACATGCGCCGTATCGCGCCGACGCTGGCGAGCATCATGGGCACGACGCTGCCGACCGCCGACCTGCCGCCGCTGACGCGGTAGACTGCCGAATCAGGCGGTGACCGGCATCTGCCGCCGCCGCCGCCGCGCCGCGGTCCCGACGACGCCGAAGCCGGCAACCAGCAGCGCCCATGACGCAGGTTCGGGCACCGCGCCTGCACCGGCGTACGACACGCTGACGAGGTCGAGACTGTACGCCGTCGGGAAGAGGATGCTGATGTCCTTGATCGGCGTCGCCGAGGTGAAGCCGACAAACGACGGGGCGCCGGTAACGTCGATGGCGATCGGCGCGCCGCCATCGACCGACACAGTCGCCGGTCCGCCGACGATGTAGCTCGCGTAGACGAAGCCGAATGCGGTCACGCCGCGCGAGGTCAAGTCGGCCGAAACCCCGGTCTCGGTATTCTGAAACGACAGAAAGTCATGACCGTAGTTCGATATCGTCGCATTCCCGATCAGGAAGAGGATCGGCTCGCCGCCGGTCGCGACGTCGGCTGCGGTCGTGTTGTTCGCGAAGCCGATACCCGAGGTTTTGTAGGGATTGTCGGCGACGTGGTAATGCAAGGCAGAGTTGCTCTCGTCGAAGCCGAACGTCGTTTCCCCGGTGACCGCTGCGTCGAATGCGGCCTGCGACGTATAAGCCGTAATCGCCATCGCGGGGCCGGCAATCACCGTCGCCATCGCCGCCGCTGCAATCGTGGAACCGAACATCGTCATGACCATCTCCCGTTGTCGATCGCAGCGGTACGACCGCGGGTGACCAGTGGCTATCCGCCAGATGGGGGAGCCGGATGGGGGAGGCCGCGGGGCTTTATGGTCTTCGCGCGAGGCGTGGAAGTCGCGATGTGGTCCGGGCGCAACAGAGCTTACGTAATTACGCGTCCTGGCACCTGTAAGAGCAAGTATGCCCGCGGTCGACCGTCACGATGTCATTTAATTACCGGAAACTTGCAGTAAGTTGATTTGAGAACGCCATCGCCAGCAAATACTGACGGCATGATGCGCGGCGAGGGGGGTGAAGATGGACCGGTCGATTTATTGCCGACGGAAGCATCGGTGGCTGGCGGCGTTCGGGATCGTCCTCGCGGTGACGGCCGGGTCGATCAAACCCGCGGCGGCGGCAACGTGCCAGCTGTCGAAGTTTCTCGAAATGTCGATGATGCTCGCGGGCCGCCGCCCGATCGTGACGACGAGGATCGGCGGCAAGGACGCCCGTTTCATCGTCGACAGCGGTGCGTTCTACAGCACGATGTCGCGGGCATCCGCAGCCGAGTTCGGCTTGCACCTCGATCCGGCGCCGCCGTGGTTCCGGCTTCGCGGCATTAACGGCGACACCTCAGCGTCGATTGCCTCGGTCCACGACTTCGGCCTCGGCGGCGTTTCGGTGCCCAAGGTCGACTTCCTCGTCGGCGGCACCGACACCGGAACCGTCGGCCTGCTCGGCCAGAACTTCCTCGGCATCGACGATGTCGAATATGACCTTCCGCATGGCGCGATCCGGCTCCTCCACGCCAAGGACTGCGCGGTCGACATGCTGCCGTATTGGGCGGGGACCAAGCCGTTCACGATCATCTCACTCGAATCGCGCAATCCGCCGTTCCAGGTCCACACCGTCGGAACCGTATCCGTGAACGGCGTCAAGCTCCGCGCTGTCTTCGATACTGGTGCGGAGTCGTCGATCATGACCCTGTCGGCGGCCAAGCGCGCCGGTATCACCCCCGAGAGCCCGGGGGTCGTCCCCGCCGGACTGTCGACCGGTCTTGGTAGCCGCGCTCTCCGCACGTGGATCGGGACGTTCGACAAGATCGACATCGGCGGCGAGGCGATCCCTAAGCCCAAGATCCAGTTCGGCGACATCACGATCGGCGACGGCGACATGCTGATCGGGTTCGACTTTTTCCGGACGCACCGCCTCTACGTCGCCAACAAGGCGAACAAGATGCTGATCACCTACGAGGGCGGACCGGTCTTCGGCCTGACGCCGACCCGCGCGGTCAGTTCCGATGGTACGCCGCTCGACCTGACCGACAAGGCGGCCGAGCCGACGACTGCGGAGGGCTATAGCCGCCGCGGATCGGTGCAGGCATCGAATGGCAAGCTCAAAGCCGCGCTGGCGGATCTCGACAAGGCAGTAGCGCTTGCGCCGAACGACGCGGTCTATCTGCGGATTCGCGCGAGTATGCGGCTTGCCAATCGCCAGCCGCTGTTGGCCTCGGCCGACCTCGACAAGGCGGTAACGCTCGATCCGGCCGACGCCGAGGTACGCCTGATGCGCGCCGGTCTCAAGCTGCGCGACCGTGATCCCGCCGGGGCGGCGGAGGACTTGCACGTCGCCGACAAGCAACTGCCGCCGTCATCCGAGCGACGGCTGCAACTCGGCACGATGTTGACCAATGTGGAGGACTATGAAGCTGCGTTGCCGAATTTCGATGCGTGGTTGAAAACGCACCCCGAAGATGCCGCCAGGCCGGCAGCGCTCAACGAGCGGTGCTGGACGCGGGCGCTGCTCAATCGCGAACTCGACCGGGCGCTCGACGACTGCAACGCCGCGATCCGCCTCCGCCCGGGCACTGCCGCATATCTCGATAGCCGGGGGCTGGTCCGGGTTCGTCGCGGCGAGTTCGCCCAGGCACTCAAGGACTATGACGCAGCGATCGTCATCGCCCCGCGCAGCGCGTGGACGTTCTACGCCCGCGGCATCGCCCGGGCAAAAGCCGGCGATGCGGCGGGGGCCACGGCCGACCGTGCCGCTGCGATCGGCATCCAGCCGTCGGTTGTGGAGCGAGGGCGGAAGCTCGGTCTCGAAAGTTGACCTGAACGACCTGACGCACAAGTTGCTATTATGCATCAGGCTTGTGCAAGCATGCCATCCGTTCCTCGTCGTGCTTGCATAAGCACACCGAAACAATTGGTCGGTCGATACTTCTCCACAGTCTGCGCCAAATCGCCGCAGTTCGTTCCTTAATCTTGGTTCGGTTTCGGCGATTACGACGCACTAATCGACGGCGGCGCGACATTTGCAATTCCGTCGCAATTAGCCGGTCTAATACATCATCGAAGCGTCATCGAACCGTAGTAATCGCCCGCTAGCCCGCGCTTGAACAACTTCAAGGGTTTGCAATGCGCACGACATTCCGGGTTATCCTGATGGGCTCGACGGTCCTGGTGGCGACAGCAGCGATGGCGGATGCCGCCTCGGACGCGCGCGATTCGGTCGCCAGCGAGATTGTCGTGACGGGTGTCCGCGCGAGCAAGACCGCTCGCGCCGAGGAGCGGGCCGCGCCAAACCTCGTCAACGTCCAGGCCGCCGAGGACATCGTCAAATATCCCGATTTCAACGCCGCCGAGGCGCTCGGCCGCATTCCCGGCGTGAGCCTCGCGATCGACACCGGCGAGGGGCGCTTCGTCAATATCCGCGGCATCGACGGCAATCTCAACGGCACGACCTTCGGCGGCGTGACGCTGCTCAACACCCAGCCCGGCGGCACGTATTTCGGCGGCGGCGGGCGCGCGGTCGAACTCGATACCGTGCCGATCGGCGCGGTCGACCGGCTCGTCGTCCGCAAGACCGGATTGCCCGATCAGGAGGCCGAGGGGCTCGGCGGCTCGGTCGAACTGACCCCACGAACTGCGGTCGGGCTGACCAAGCCGTTCTTTGAGGGCACGATCGGCGGCGGCTATCAGAGCGCGCACAAGAACGGTAATGTCTTCATCGGCGAGGCTGCGGCGGGAACCGCGTTCGGCCCCGACCAGCGGTTTGCCATCGTGCTGACCGGTTCGTTCCACACCGACATGCGCGGGTTCGACGACGTCGAGCCCGGCCTGCTCGATGCAGTCCAGCCGGGGACGCCCGGCGACAAGGTGCTCGATAGCCTCGACCTGCGCCGCTACACCTATAACCGTCGGCGGTTTGGCTTTGGCGGCGAACTCGACTGGAACCCCGACCCGCAGAACCATTATTACATCCGCGCCAACGACGCGGGGTACACTGAGTCGGTCAAGCGCTCGATCCTCCAGTATCGCGGCCTCGGCGACACCACGACGACCATCGGCAACATCATCACCGCGACCGGCGTCGATGCGCGCTTGACGCTGCGCGACGAGCAGGAGACCCACCTTAACTTCATCGCCGCTGCTGGTGGGCGCAACGACCTCGATTCGGTAATCCTCGACTATCAGCTGTCGTACACGTCGGCGACGTATCACCGCGACTATGACCACAACGCGACATTCTCGCGCGTCGGCCAGCCCGGCTTCACCGTCGCTTACGACAACAGCAGCCGACTATATCCGACACTGACGCCATCGGGGTTCAACCCGAGCGACCCGAGCCCGTTCACCCTGACCGGCGCCAACAACGCAACCGAGCGTGCGCACGACCGCGAATATGCCGGCGTGTTCAACGTCACCGTGCCGACATCGCTGCTCGGCGGCGACGGCAACTTCAAGGTTGGCGGCAAGCTGCGCTTTCGCGACAAGATCGACCAGCCGAACAACCTGACCTACACCGGCATCCCGGCGACATCGCTGAGCAACGTCCTCGGCGACGGTCCGTTCACCAATTACTACGCCAGCACGTACAACGTCGGTTACGCGCCGAGTATCCCCGGTGTGCGTGCCCTGCTCGCGCCGCTGACGCAGGTCACTAGCGCGTCGAACGCCCGGCGCGACGCCCAGGGCTTCTTCAACGACACCGAGAACATCTACGCCGGTTACGCGCAATATTCAGGGACGTTCGGCAAGCTTGGGGTCCTCGCCGGCGTCCGCGTCGAGAACACCGACGGCACATACCGCGGCACGACGATTACCGACGGCACGACCTTCACGCCGTCGTCGCGCAAGTCGAGCTACACCAACGTCTTCCCGACGGTGCAGCTGCGTTACGATCTTGCCGACGGCCTCGTTGCGCGCGCGACCTATTCGACCGGCATCGGCCGCCCCGGCTTTCTCCAGCTCGTCTCGGGCGCGATCGTCGATACCGGCAATCAGGCGGTGTCGGTCGGCAATCCCAACCTCAAGCCGACAACCGTCAACGCGTTCGACGGTGCGATCGAATATTATCTGCCCGATTCGGGGATCATTTCATTCGGTGCGTTCGACAAGGAGTTCGACAACTACATCGTCAGCGGCCTGACCTTCGACAATAATTATCCGGGCATTACCGGGCGGACGGCGATCACGACCTACACCAACGTGAGCAGTTCGCACGCCCGCGGTGTCGAGGCCCAGTACAACCAGAAGTTCGGCATCCTGCCGGCGCCGTGGAACGGCTTCGGCGTCGTCGCCAACGCGACCTATGTCTGGTCGAAGTTCCAGATCCGCCCCGGCGAGACCAGCCGCCTGCCGGGCACCTCGCCGCTGACCTACAACGCCGGGATATTCTACGAGGCGAACAAGCTTCAGCTGCGCGTCTCGCTCAGCCATGTCGATGCGGCGATCTTCGGCGTCGGCGGCGCTGCCGGCTTCGACACGTACGAGGACCAGCGCACCCAGCTCGATCTCACCTCGAGCTACCAGCTGTTTCCCCACATGGCGGTCTATTTCAACGCGCGGAACCTGACCAACTCGCCGCTGCGTTATTATGAGGGGTTTGCAAACCGCACGACCCAGCGCGAATTCTACGACCAGAGCTATGAGGCCGGCTTCCGCTTCAAGTTCTAGGATATTACAAGACTGAGCCGAACGAGGGAATGTCAAAGATGCGCAATGTGATTGCCGGTGCCATGCTGCTGTTGACCGCTTCGCCGGTGCTCGCCGCCGACCCCGGCATGATCGTCTCCAAGCGGATACCCGGTCCCGACGGCGGCTGGGATTATGTCAACGTCAGCGCCGACGGCAAGACGATGCTCGTGTCGCGCTCGGACGGCGTGATGACGATCGATCTCGCGACGGGAGCGGTCAATCCGCACCTCGTCGCGGCGCAGCGGACCCACGGCGCGGTTACGGTGCCGGGCAGCACGATCGGCATGGTGACGAGCACGACCAGCGGCGGCGCTCTGCTGTTCGACGCGGGCACCGGAGCGATCGTCGCCGATATCAAGACCGGGTCGAAGCCCGATGCCGCGGCTTATGACCCGGCGACAGGCATGCTGCTGGTCATGGACAATGCCGGCGGCGGCGTAGCGGTAATCGATCCGAAGACGAAGGCGCTCGCCGGCAAGGTCCCGGTCACGGGAGCGCTCGAATCGGCTGCGGTCGACGGCAAGGGCACGCTCTACGTCAACGTCGAGGACAAAGGCGCACTGGCGGTGATCGACGTCGCCAAGCGTGCCGTCGTTCGCACCATCACCCTCACCGGCTGCGAGGACCCCGGCGGCCTCGCGCTGACCAAGCAGGGATATCTGATCTCCGCGTGCGCCAACGGCCACGCCAAGGTCGTCGAGGCGAAGTCGGGCCGGCTGCTCGCCGATATCGCCATCGGCTCGCGCCCCGACGCGGTGATTTACGACGGCCCGCGCGACCGCGCCTACGTCCCGACCGGCGGTGACGGTGCGCTGACGGTCATCGATACAACGGGTGTGCCGCGCGGCATCGGGGTCGTGTCGACGCAGAAGGGCTCGCGCACCGGTGCCGCAGATCCGGCGACGGGCAATATCTATTTGCCCGGTGCCCGCTTCGCGGCCGCCGAAGCCGGCCAGCGGCCGAAGGCGATCCCGGGCTCGTTCGAGGTGCTGGTCGTCTCGAAATAGGCCGCTGCCGACAGCGCCTGGCTGAGCCGCCTTCGCGCACGGTCGCCCTATCGAATAGCAGCGCCGAACCGCGAACGCTCAAACCCCCACAGGGCGGAGCAAACGACCAGCCAGGCGATCGCCCACGGCCAGGGGCCACCGGGGGAGCCAGAACGATCGGCCGAAGCCGGGCGGGTCGTTCGCTCCGACGCGAGCCGCAGAGTCGCATCGCGGTTCGCTTGCGCGCGGACGTTGGGAAGTGCCGAAGCTGCCGTGACCGCGAACGAAACCACCGCCGTCTGGCCACCCTGCCGCACCTGATGCCAGCCTGCGACCCGCGGCCAGAAGGCGGCGCAGCCCGCAGCGGGATCGTCGGCGAGCGTCGTGACGCCGCCGTCGGGCGCCGTGACGGTTGCGATGCCGCTTAATCCGCAGAGCGCGATCCGTTGTGCAACCCACGCAGGTTGCCCGATTTTTAGCGTCGTGCTCCGCTGGCCGCGACCGAGGGTGGCGAAAGCGCCGCGCCACAACTCGCCGTACCTCGCCTCATGCCCCGCCAGCACGAGCCGGAAGCTGTCGTCGAGCGGCCAGAGCGCGATGCGCCCCGCGCCCTCGGGCCGCCACGGCACGATCGTCGCGCCCCGAGCGTCGCGAACCAACGAGCTCGCGGTGGCGGCACTGATCCGGACCGCCCACCGCGTCAATGCCGGCACTGCGGCGTCGGCATTGAGACGCGCCGGAGCGTCGCTGCTCCCCGGGCCATCGCGGGCGAGGCGCGCGGCATCGTCCAGCGCCGGTTCCGCTAGTATGACCGGAGCGCTGCCATCTCCGCCCGCAACGGAAAAACCGAGCGATTGCAACGCGGTGCGTTCCGGGGCTGACACCGGCCCGTCGATGTGGACGAGCAGACCGAGCCCGGCGCGAACCGCCGCAAGTATCGCGCTCCGCTCACTCGCGGAGAGCCCGGCCCAGCTCCGCTCGTCGAGGACCGCGATGTCGAACTTCTCAAGGCTTGCCGAAGTGATCGCCAGCGGGGCATCGCCGAGCGCGAGGCCGCCGCCCGTCGCGATCTGGCTGTGGACGGTCATACCGGCATCGCTGGCCCAACGGCGGAGGTATTTGATCTCGGGGCTCGGAGCCCCGGCGAGGAGGAGCAGACGCATTGGCGAAGCGGCGACGGTCATCTCCGGCACCGCTGCGTCCTCAACGACTTGCGCCCTGGCGCGGACCCGTAGCGTGAACCGGGCGGGTCCGGGCGCGCGCGCGGTGGCCAAGACGGCGAAGTCCCCGGCTGCGTTGGGGATGGCGGTGTCGACCCGACGGCCAGCGGGATCGATTAAGTCGACCTCCGGCTTGACGAGCCCGCTCACCCGGCCGTCGACCGTGAATGTCGCCCCGGGAGCGACGGGGCCCGGGAAGTCGACGCGGACGAGCCCTGATGGGCGCTTCGCAGGGGAAAAGTCGACAGGCGTCCCGTTTATCGCATTGATATCGCGTGGTTCGAGGCCTTCGCCGACGATTCGGAGGCGGGCCGGTGTATAGCGGCGCAGGGCGGTGGCGAGGTCGGGAACGCGCTCGGCTCCGGCGATTGCCGGCGCTTCGGGCAGGGCAACGAGGTGGGTGCCGCCGATGATCGCGTCGATCGCGCTGGCGTGACGGGTGAGGATGGTCAGGTTGCCCCCCGACTGTGGCATCGACGGCATCAGGGCGAGGTAAAGCAGGCCCGCACATATTGGCTGGACGGCGAACAGTATTGCCGACCGCCACGGTCTATCTCGTTCTCCTACCGGCGTTTTCCGCACGCGCACACCGGTCCGCACAGCGCCGCACACGGCGGCCACAATGAGTATCCATGCGAGCACAATCGTCACGGCGTCATTCGCAGCGCGTCGAGGTAACGGCGGCCCTCAGCGGTCGCGGCAGGGCGCGGCGCGACTGCTGCTGCGGGTCGAACCTGTGCGCGCCACAAC
>JAYTTV010000172.1:0-1516 GCA_043745075.1 Sphingomonadaceae bacterium | reverse complement strand
TCGGGACTCTATGCCGCGCACGGCGGGGTCGTGACGGTCGACGGCCAGCCGGCCAATCGCCTCGAAGGCTGGCCCGACGGCGTCGGCGCGGTGATGATCACCTTCCCGTCGCGGACGGCGGCGGAGAGCTTCTGGTTCTCGGCGAAGTATCAGGACGACCTCAAGCCGCTGCGACGCGGCGCGGCGACGGTGCAGGCGGCGATCTTCGAGGCGGTTTAGGTCGCGGGCGGCGGTTCGATCGCCGTTTGATTCCGCTGTCCTACAGCCCCGCGAACACGTTACGGTCCCTGCGAGTCGGATCGCGCGGGTCCGGCACCGTGGTCTTTCTCATTGTTGGTCGCTATCTTAGCCGGCTCCCCCTACCTGCTCCCCTCCCCTTTAGGGAAGGTGAAGATGCGGGCGTGCCTTTAGCCGGAGGTGAGAGAACGAAAATCGACGTTCAAAACCGTGAACTTCGTGTGACCTTTCAGCCCCACGAAGCACCGTCATGGGCGACAGCAGCCCCCGCTCAATAGACCTCGAACAACCCCGCCGCGCCCATGCCGCCGCCGACGCACATCGTCACGACGACATATTTCGCGCCGCGCCGCTTGCCTTCGATCAGCGCATGACCGGTCAGCCGCGCGCCCGACATGCCGTACGGGTGGCCGATCGAGATCGCGCCGCCGTTGACGTTGAGCTTCGCCTGATCGATGCCGAGAACGTCGGCGCAGTGGAGCACCTGCACCGCGAACGCCTCGTTCAGCTCCCACAGGTCGATGTCGTCGATGGTCAGGCCGTTGCGCTTCAACAGCTTGGGCACCGCGTAGATCGGGCCGATGCCCATCTCGTCGGGGTCGAGCCCGGCCGACGCCATGCCGACGTAACGCCCGAGCGGGGTCAGCCCGCGCCGCGCCGCCTCGCCGGCCTCCATCAGCACGCTCGCCGACGCGCCGTCCGACAGCTGCGACGCGTTGCCGGCGGTGATCACCCCGCCCTCGCGGACCGGCTTGAGACCCTTCAACCCCTCGAGCGTCGTCTCGGGGCGGTTGCCCTCGTCCTTGGTCAGCGTGACGTCGTGGAAGGTGATCTCGCCGGTTTCCTTGTTCGCCATGCCCATGCTCGACGGCAGCGGCACGATCTCGGCGTCGAAGCGCCCGGCCTGTTGCGCGGCGGCGGTGCGCATCTGCGACTGGTAGCTATACTCGTCCTGCCGGTCGCGGCTGACGTTGTAGCGCTTGGCGACGACCTCGGCGGTGTCGATCATTGGCATGTAGACGTTCGAATGCATCGCGATCAGGCCGGGATCGGGATCGACGCGCATCTTGTTGGTCTGGACCATCGAGATCGAATCCTGCCCGCCGCCGACGGTGATCTGCATCCCGTCGACGATGATCTGCTTCGCCGCGGTGGCGATCGCCATCAGTCCGGACGCGCACTGGCGGTCCATCGACTGGCCGCTGACGCTCGTCGGCAGGCCGGCGCGGAGCAGCGCCAGCCGGGCGATGTTCGGGGCCTGACCGCCCTGCTGGAGCGA
>JAYTTV010000171.1:0-5815 GCA_043745075.1 Sphingomonadaceae bacterium | reverse complement strand
TGCCGACCGCGTTCAACCCGATCGTCAGCCTGCACTTCGCGGTCCCGCCGCCGCCAAATGCCTCTGCGATCCTCGGCGTCCTCGGCGGCATCACCGAGTGGATCTTCGCCTTCCCCGACCGCATCTCGGTGACGATCAGCGCGGCGAACGCCGTCGTCGACCGCGACCGCGCCGACCTCGCCGCGACCGTCTGGGCCGAAGTCGCCGCCGCGCTCGGCCTGACAGCGCCGCTGCCCGCGTGGCAGGTCGTCAAGGAGCGCCGCGCGACCTTCGCCGCTACGGTCGAGCAGGACGCGCTGCGGCCGGCGACGGCCACTGCGACGCGCAACCTGTTCCTCGCGGGCGACTGGACGCAGACCGGGCTGCCGTCGACGATCGAGGGGGCGATCCGCTCGGGGGTGACCGCGGCGGGGCTGGCTCAAGAGGCACGGCCCGCAACCAGAGGTTGACGTTCGCTAATCTATCAAGGTTTGGCGATTCGACCGGTCCCGCTGTAAAGCAGCGGTGATGACTGTCATTGACCACCCGGTGTCGCGCGCGTCCGCCGAACTGTCGGCGTTCGACCCCGCGACGACGGCGCAGATCGATGCCGCTGTCAGCCGCGCGGCCGACGCGCTTGCCCGTGTCCAGCAGCCCGATGGCCACTGGGTGTTCGAGCTCGAGGCCGACGCGACGATCCCCGCCGAATATGTCCTCCTTCGCCATTTCCTCGGTGAGCCCGACGACCTCGACCTCGAGGCACGGATCGGCCGCTACCTGCGGCGGATCCAGGGCGACCACGACGGCTGGGCGCTGTTCCACGGCGGCGCGTTCGACATCTCGGCGACGGTCAAGGCGTATTTCGTGCTCAAGATGATCGGCGATCCCGTCGACGCCCCGCACATGGCCCGCGCCCGCGCCGCGATCCTTGGCTCGGGCGGCGCAGCGGCGGTCAACGTCTTCACCCGCATCCAGCTCGCTCTGTTCGCCGCCGGGCCGTGGAAAACCGTGCCGACGATGCCGCCCGAGCTGATCCTCGCGCCGCGCTGGTTCCCGGTCCATCTGTCGAAGATGGCGTATTGGGCGCGGACGGTGATCGTGCCGCTGCTCGTCCTCGCCGCGCTGCGCCCGGTGGCGAAGAACCCGCGCGGGGTCAAGGTCGACGAGCTGTATCTGCCGCGCGCGACGGTCAAGCCGAAGTCGAACGTCGCCGGGGCGAAGGCGTTCTGGAAAGCGGCGTTCGGCGCGCTCGACGTCGCGCTCAAGGCGGGCGACGGACTGTGGCCGAAGCGGCTGCGCCAGCGCGCGATCGACCGCTGCCGCAGCTTCGTCGTCGAACGGCTCAACGGCGACGACGGGCTCGGCGCGATCTACCCGGCGATGGCGAACAGCGTGATGATGTTCGACGCGCTCGGCGACCCGGTCCACCGCGACATCGCCCGCGCCGCGGTCGAGAAACTCATCGTCCGCCGCGAAGATGGCGAAATTTACTGCCAGCCGTGCTTCTCGCCGGTCTGGGACACCGCGCTCGCGGTGCACGCGATGCTCGAGGTCCGCAGCCCTGCCGCCGAAGCCGCCGCCGACGCCGGGCTCGACTGGCTGATCCCGCGGCAGGTCCTCGATGTGAAGGGCGACTGGGCGGAGAACGCCCCCGACCTGCGCCCCGGCGGCTGGGCGTTCCAGTACAACAACGCGCATTATCCCGACCTCGACGACACCGCCGCGGTCGTCTGCGCGCTCGACCGCGCGCGCGGCCGCGTCGGCGCGCGCTACGACGAGGCGATCGCGCGCGGCACCGAATGGACTGTCGGGCTGCAGAGCAAGGACGGCGGTTGGGGCGCGTTCGACGCCGACAACAGCTACCATTACCTCAACAACATCCCGTTCGCCGACCATTGCGCGTTGCTCGACCCGCCGACCGCCGACGTCTCGGCGCGCTGCGTCTCGATGCTCGCGCAGCTCGGCGAACCGGTCGGGTCGGCGCGGATGGCGGCGGCGCTCGCCTATCTGCGCAAGGAGCAGGAGGCCGACGGCAGCTGGTTCGGGCGCTGGGGGGTCAATTACATCTACGGGACGTGGTCGGCGCTGTGCGCGCTCAACGCCGCCGGGCTGACCGGAGCCGACCCGGCGGTCCGCCGCGGCGCCGACTGGCTGATCGCGGTGCAGAACTTCGATGGCGGCTGGGGCGAGGGGTGCGACAGCTACGCGCTCGACCGCACCGGCCATGTCCCCGCCGACAGCCGCGCGTCGCAAACCGCATGGGCACTGCTCGGGCTGATGGCGGCGGGCGAGGTCGAACATCCGGCAGTCGCACGCGGCGTCGCGTGGCTCGCGGAAAACCAGGGCGATGGCGGCGTCTGGCCCGAGGAGGATTATACCGGCGGCGGCTTCCCGCGGGTCTTCTACCTCCGCTACCACGGCTATGCGAAGATCTTCCCGCTGTGGGCGCTGGCGCGGTACCGCAACCTGCGCGCGAGCAACAGCGTCCACGTCGTCCACGGACTTTGACCCCGGCGGTATGATCCTCGTCGCGACCGGGCTGCTGCGCGAGGCGAAGCTGATCGCTCGTGATGGCGTGGTGGTGATCGCCGGTGGCGGCGACGCGGCGCGGCTCGAACGCGAGCTGTCGGCGCTGGCGGGGCAGGCGTCGGCGGTCCTGAGCATCGGGCTCGCGGGCGCGCTCGTCGGCGGCCTCAAGCCCGGCGACTGGGTCGTCGAGGGCAAGGTCGCGCCGTTCCTCGTCCCCCCGGGAGCACGGCGCGGCCGCATCACCGCGAGCGAGCGCCCCGTCGCCGACGCGATCGCCAAGCGTGCGCTTTACGCCGCGACCGGCGCGATCGCGGTCGACATGGAAAGCGGGGTCGCCGCCCGCGTCGCCAAGCGCAACCGCCTCCGCTTCGCCGCGCTGCGGGTGATTTCCGACAGCGTCGAGCATGGCCTGCCACCCGCGGCGCTGCTCGGCATGCACGCCGACGGGGCGATGGACTTGCCCGCGGTTCTGCGGTCATTGTTGCGCCAGCCAGGGCAGCTCGGCGCGCTGATCCGCACCGGCTGGGCGGCGGAACGCGCGTTCCGGGCGCTGGGACGGCTGACGACGGGGGGGGCGAAATGACGATCTGGCGCTCGGGCATCGCGGCGGCGCTCGTCATCGCCGCCCCGCTCGCCGCGCGGACGGTGGTGGTCAACGCCAACGGCTATACGCTCGACGATGCGGGCAAACTGGCGCGGTTCGGCACGCTCGTCGTCGGCGACGATGGACGGGTCGAGGCGACGCTGGCGAAGGGCGTCGCTGCGCCCGCCGGGATGGTGGTCGATGCCAACGGCGCGACCGTCCTGCCCGGGCTAATCGACGCGCACGGCCACATCATGGAGCTTGGCTATCGCGCGCTGTCGGTCGACCTGACCGGGACGAAATCGCTTTCCGAGGCGCTCGAGCGGGTCAAGGCGTATGCCAAGGCGAATCCGACCGCGCGCTGGATCGTCGGCGGCGGGTGGAACCAGGAGATCTGGCAGCTCGGGCGCTTTCCGACCGCAGCCGAACTCGATGCCGCCGTCGGCGACCGCCCGGTCTGGCTCAATCGCGTCGACGGCCACGCAGGCTGGACCAACTCGGCCGGGCTGCGCGCGGCGGGCGTCACCGCCGCGACCGCCGACCCTGCCGGGGGGCGGATCGAGCGCGGTGCGGGCGGCGTGCCGTCGGGGGTATTCGTCGACGGCGCGCAGCAGATCGTTGATCGGCATCTGCCGCAACCAACCCCCGCCGAGGCCGCCGCGGCGGTGACCAAGGCGCTCGCGATCATGGCGTCGGTCGGACTGACCGGCGCCGCCGACATGGGCATCGATCCGGCGACTTGGAAGCTCTACCGCGCGTTCGACGCCAACCGCCGCCTGACCGCGCGGATCACCGCGATGGCGGGCGGGATCGACGCGCTTCACGCCATCGCGCCGAACGGCCCCATCGGCTGGAGCGGTGACGAACGCCTGTCGCTGCCGGGGGTCAAGCTGTACGACGACGGCGCGCTCGGCTCGCGCGGGGCGTGGCTCAAAGCCGATTACAGCGACGCCCCGGGCAATCGCGGGCTGCAATTCCACAGCGACGCCGTGCTCCGCGGCTGGGTCGACGATGCGACGCGCCACGGCTTCCAGGTCGCGACGCACGCGATCGGCGATGCCGCGAACGCGCAGGTGCTCGACGCCTACGCCCGGGTTCCGGCGGCCGAGCGGACGCGACTGCGTCTCCGGATCGAGCACGCGCAGATCGTCGACCCCGCCGACCTGCCGCGCTTCGCCGCGCTCGGCGTGATCGCGTCGATGCAGCCGACGCATGCGACGTCGGACAAGAACATGGCGGAGAACCGCCTCGGCGCGGCGCGGCTCGCGGGGGCGTATGCGTGGAAGACGCTGATCGACTCAGGCGCGCGATTCGCCGGCGGGTCGGACTTTCCGGTCGAGTCGCCGAACCCGTTCTACGGCCTGTATTCGGCGGTGACGCGGCAGGATCACGAGGGAAATCCGCCGGGCGGCTGGCGTCCGGCCGAGAAACTGACCCCGGTGCAGGCGCTGGCGGCGTTCACCACCGGCGCCGCCTACGCCGCGCACGCCGAGACCAGCGTCGGCACCCTCACCCCCGGCAAATGGGCCGACTTCATCATCGTCGACCACGACCTGTTCGCTGATGACCCTGCGACGATCTGGGCGACGAAGGTCAGCCAGACGTGGGTCGGCGGGAAGCGGGTATTCTAGGGTTCGACGACCGGCAACGCCCTCACCTCGGCGGCGCTTCGCGCCAGTGCGCGGTCGAAACTGACGAAGGCGGTGCAGCCTCGTGCTCCCGCGAGGTGTAGCGCGTCGGCCAGGTCCATGCCCGACGCCGCCCAGTCGAGTGCGGTGCTCAAGCGCTCGGGCTCTTCGACGATGACGCCGGGCAGTCCGGCGAAGGTTTCGATGAGGCGGACAACAGCCGGGCGCGGAAGTCGATATGCAGTCCGCAGCGCCCACTCGGTCTCAAGAATCACCGTCGTCGATACGAAAAGATCGCCCCCGACGATAAGATCGCGCGCGCGGCGTGACTGGTCCGCATCGTCGTCCGTCAGAAATCGGATGACGATGTTGGTGTCAATCGCGCGCACGGCCGGCGAAGTAAGCGTCGACCGCTGCGTCCATTTCTTCGATCGTCAGCGCCGGGCCGGTATAGCGCGCCGAGCCGAATACCTCATCGACCGTCGTTGCTGGAAACGGCGAGGCGGCGCGGAGGAGAACGCCATCGGCTGTCTCCTCGACGATGAGCTTCGTTCCCGCGTTCCACCGCCGGCGCCGCCGAACCTCGCTCGGCAGGATCACCTGCCCCTTGGTCGAAACCGTCGTAATAATTTCCTGCGCGTTGGCCATCGACGTCCGCCTTGGTAAGACGAAAGTAAGACAGCATTTCGCTCAGCAACGCAAGCCGCAGTATTTCCTATGCCGCGCGCTGAACCCGCTTCCACCCCTCGGGATCCGCCGTCTTGATCCGCTCCAGTTCCTTCTCGACATGGTCGGAGAAGTTGTCCTTCGCCGGGCGTGCGTTCGACAGGTCGATATCCGCCGCCATCGGGCCTTCGGTGCGGATGCCGTTGCGGCCGATGCCGAACATCTTGAGCGGGTGCTTGATCGAGTCGGTCGCGGCGGTGCCTTCAAAGCCGCAATGGACCATGCAATTCGAGCACTTGGCGTATTTGCCGACGCCGTACTGGTCCCAGTCGGTGCCCTCCATCAGCTCGGCGAAGGTCTGCACATAGCCTTCGCCGACGAGGTAGCACGGCTTCTGCCAGCCGAAGACGGTGCGCAGCGGCATCGACCA
>JAYTTV010000170.1:0-5817 GCA_043745075.1 Sphingomonadaceae bacterium | reverse complement strand
TCGTGAACGCGGGGCGCAAGACATGGCCATCGTCGGCATCATCATGGGCAGCACGTCGGACTGGGCGACGATGCGCGCCGCCGCCGAGACGCTCGACGCGCTCGGCATCGCGCACGAAACCCGCGTCGTGTCCGCCCACCGCACTCCAGACCGGATGTACGACTATGCCTCGACCGCGGTCTCGCGCGGCCTGCGCGCGATCATCGCCGGAGCCGGCGGCGCGGCGCACCTGCCGGGGATGGTCGCGGCGCTGACCCGGCTGCCGGTGTTCGGCGTGCCGGTCGAATCGAATGCGCTGTCGGGGATGGATAGCCTGCTCTCGATCGTCCAGATGCCCGCCGGGATTCCGGTCGGCTGCCTCGCGATCGGGCGCGCCGGAGCGGTCAACGCCGCGCTGATCGTCGCCGCGCAGCTCGCGACGACCGACGACGCGCTCGCGACACGGCTCGATGCGTGGCGCGCGGCGCAGACCGCCCGCGTTGCGGAGACCCCCGAAGACGCGCCCGAGAACAGCGCATCGTGACCCCTCCCGGTTCGACGATCGGCATCCTCGGCGGCGGGCAGCTCGGGCGAATGCTCGCGCTCGCGGCGGCTGGGATGGGCTACCGCGTCCACATCTTCGCCCCTGAGGACGAACTGCCCGCGGGCGATGTCGCGGCGGAAGTGACCCGCGCCGCGTATGACGACGAGGCCGCGCTCGATGCCTTCGCCGAGGCGGTCGACGTCGTCACCTATGAATTCGAGAACGTCCCCGTCGCCGCGATCGAACGGCTGGCGGGCCGCGTCCCGGTCCGCCCCGGCGGCAACGCGCTCGACATCGCGCAGGACAGGCTGAGCGAGAAGCGCTTCATCGAAAGCCTCGGCGGGCACCCCGCCCCGTATCGCGCGGTCGACAGTCTCGCCGATCTACAAGCCGCTCTACTCGAGATCGGCCCGCGCGCGGTGCTCAAGACCCGGCGGATGGGGTATGACGGCAAAGGCCAGGCGCGGATCGGCCCCGGCGACGACCCGGCGGCGGCATGGGCGGCGATCGGCGAACGCCCCGCGATCGTCGAGGCACTCGTCGCGTTCGACGGCGAGTTTTCGGTCATCCTCGCACGCGGGACCGACGGCGCGACCATCGTCTACGACGTGCCGCACAACCGGCACGAGGGCGGCATCCTCGACGTCAGCGCGGTCCCTGCCCCCGATTTCATCGCGTGCCATGCCGCCGAAGCGGTGGCGCTTTCTCGCAAGGTTGCCGAGGCGCTCGAGTATGTCGGGGTGCTGACGATCGAATTCTTCGCGACCCCGCAAGGTCCGGTGTTCAACGAGATGGCGTCGCGGGTCCACAACAGCGGCCACTGGACGATCGAGGGCGCGCGCGTCAGCCAGTTCGAGAACCACATCCGCGCGGTCTGCGGCCTGCCGCTCGGCCCGGCGACGCTGACCGCGCCGAAGGTCCGCATGCAGAATTTGCTCGGCGACGCGGTCCACGACTGGGCGGCGGTGCTCGCCGACCCGGGCGCGCATCTGCATCTTTACGGCAAGTCGGAGGTTAAGCCCGGACGCAAGATGGGACATGTGACGTGGCTGTAGGCGACCGGGCGTAATGGCGACGAACCGCGAGACCCTCGAACGCCAGATGCGCGAGGCGGCGGCGGCGGGAAAGTTCGAGCTTGCCGCCAAGCTGCGCGACGACCTCAAGGCGCTCGCCGACGCCGATGCCGCGCGCGAGACCGGCGACCTCTACCGCCAGCAGCCTGGCGCGATGGGACTCGGCAGCAGCCGCCAGGCGGTCGAGCCGCCTCCCGGGTGGGCCCCGCCAAAGCGTCCCGATCCAATGACGGCGAACCGCGGCAAGCACCGTCGGTAACGCTTCGGTAACGACTGTAAGATTCTCCGACACTTTTAGCGTACGCTTCGCCAATCCCTAGCGGGCGTCGGGAACCCCAAAATCATTAACTCTCTGTTTTTCTTTGGTGCGCGGCGCGTCGGGCAATTGGCACGTCTTTTGCTAATTCACCGTTAGCAAATAATGCCAAGGGGAGAATCAATGCGCTTCAAAACCTTCATGGCCGTCGCGGCTTTCGCGACCGCGTCTGTCGCCTCGGCGGCGCCCAACCTCGTTTCCAACGGCGGGTTCGAGACCGGCTATATCCATTCGGTCCAGTTCAACCCGGCGTTCCACCCGACCGAGGGTCCGACCGGCTGGGCGACGACCTCGGGCGACCAAGCGTATAACCTGTACGTCGATTCGGCGACGGTGACGACGCAGGAAACGATCACCCAGTCGAGCGAGGCCGGCCAGTATCTGCCGCCGACCTTCGTCGCGAGCCCCGATGGCGGCAAGTTCGTCATCCTCGACGGCGACCCGAGCTATTCGGGCCCGCTCAGCCAGACGATCAACGGTCTCGTCGTCGGCAAGAAATATGCGGTCGACTTCTACTGGGGCGGCTCCGAGCTGATGAGCCGGTCGGGCCCGACGACCGACTATCTGCAGGTTTCGCTCGGCAGCCAGTCGCACGACACCGTGACGCTGAGCACCCCGACCCACGGCTTCGAGGGCTGGTTCGCGCAGAAGTTCATCTACACCGCGACCGCGACGAGCGAGGCGCTGACCTTCCTGTCGCACGGCACCCCGGGCGGCCTGCCGCCGGTTGCGGTCCTCGACGGCGTGTCGGTCACCGCGGTGCCCGAGCCGGCGATGTGGGGCCTGATGGTCGCGGGCTTCGGCCTCGTCGGCGTCGTCGCCCGCCGCCGCCGCACCGTCGTCGCGGCGTAGGAACGGCATTCGTTGGGACGGGCCGAGGCTCGTCCCAACCTGTTGTCAGCGCTCGACTATCCGGCGGCCGTCACGCGGCGCGGCTGAAGTCGGGCGCACGCTTCTCGTAGAACGCGGCGATCGCCTCGCGGCATTCGGCCGACTTGAGCTGCGCGGCGAAATGCACGCCCTCGGTGTCCATCCGCGCGAGCACTGGGGCGAGGTCGCCCTTGAGCAGCGCCTTCGCCAGCCGGACCGCGGTCGGCGCCTTCGCCGCGAGCGTCGTCGCCATTTCGCGCGCGACTGTCTCGAGCTCGCCGTCGGGGACGACGCGATTGACCAGCCCCGCCGACAGCGCGGTCGCCGCATCGAGCGCCTCGCCGAGCAGCACCATCGCGCTCGCCCGGGCATGACCGACGACGCGCGGCAGGAGGAGTGAACTTGCCGCCTCGGGGACCAGCCCGAGGTTGACGAACGGCACCTGCAGCCGCGCGGTCTCGCTTGCGACCACAAGATCGCAGTGGAGCAGCATCGTCGTTCCGACTCCGACCGCATTGCCGCGCACCGCGGCGATCAGCGGCTTCGGCGCGGTGGCGATCGCGCGGAGGAAGCCGGTGACCGCCTGCTCGCCCTCTCGGGGTGCCATGAAGTCGGCGAGGTCGTTGCCCGCGGTGAAGCTGTCGCCGGCGGCGGTGAACAGGATGACGCGGACGCTGTCCTCGACCGCGCAGCCGAGCAGGGCGTCGCGCATCGCCGCGTACATCGCCGCGGTGATCGCGTTCTTCTTCTCGGGTCGCGCGAAGCGGATTTCAGCGATTCCGCCATCGATCGTGACGGCGATATGGTCGGTCATGGCGGCGATCCCCACGGTCGCCGGTCGAGCGCCGGCGACGCCGACACGGTGTCGTCGATCGCGGACGATTGATCAATCCACCACGGCCACCACGCAGCCCCACGCATAGTTACGTCGAGACAACGGAAATTAACGATCAATTTGCTTTAGTGTATAAGTCATTACTGCTAGTTTGCTCTTGTGCCGGCACTGCGGTGCCAGACGGGAGTTTGTTGCATATGCGTAACTTTATAAAGTTGTTGGTCGTGGCGGGCACTGCCCTAGCCGCAGTCCAGGCGTCTGCCGCAACCAACCTCGTCCAAAACGGTGACTTCGAGGCGGGCTACGCTGGCAATACCGAGTTCAACACTTGGTATAACCCCACGGGCGGACCGACCGGCTGGGTGTCCGAGACGTACGAGGCGTTCAACCTGTATTTTTCCGCTGCCACTGCGACGACGGTCAGCGCCCAGACCCAATATGGGTCGGACCGCCAGATGCTCGCGCCGAGCTTCGTCGCCAGCCCGACCGGCGGCAACTTCGTCGCGCTCGACGGTGACCCGACCAATCACGGTTATCTCACTCAGCAGATTTCCGGCCTGACGCGCGATAAGGAATATGTCGTCTCGTTCGACTGGGGCGCGTCGCAGCTGCAGAACCGCCAGGGGCCGACGACCGAGCAACTTTCGGTCGGCTTCGGCAACGCGACGCAGACGACCGCGATCGTCGCAAACCCGTCGCAGGGTTTCTCCGGCTGGATGCACGAGAGCTTCACCTTCCACGCGACGTCGACCAGCCAGGTGCTGTCGTTCCTGTCGAACGGCACGCCGGTCGGCCTGCCGCCGATCGCGGTTCTCGACGGCGTATCGGTGGCTGCGGTTCCCGAGCCGGCGATGTGGGGCCTGATGCTCGCCGGGTTCGGCCTCGTCGGCACAGCGGTTCGCCGCCGCCGCCCGACCACCGTCCTCGCCTAAGATCGCGTCCTAGGCCGAGGCTGACGCCTCGGCCCGGAGGAATGCCGGCTCGGCGGGATCGAAGGGGGTCCCGTCGGCGTCGAAGATATCGTGGAACCAGACGCCCGCCGGGCGATCGACGTAGGGGTGGTCCCACGAGTCCCACGGCAGGTTGGTCTGCGTGTCGCCGCGCACCAGTCCCCAGTTGAACGCCCCGACCCGCGCCGCCTTCGCCACCGGCAGGATCGCCGCGAAGGTGCTGCCGCGCGGGCGCGCGAGATATTCGGTGCACAGGATCGGGCGCTCGAATGCCTCGAGATAGGCGACGCGCCGTGCGAACTCCTCTGCCTTGTCGTAATTGTGGAACGAGACGACGTCGGACGACTCGACCTGAAGCTGCTGGATCGGCGTCATCCGGTCGAGCTTCGACCAGTCGCCCGACCAGATCGCGCTTGTCAGCGGCTGTGACGGCGACGCCGCGCGTGCCCAGTCGAACGCATCGGCGAGCAACGGCTTGACCAGCGCCGCCTTCGCCGCGAGCGTCGCCGCGTCGCGCTGCGCCACCTCCGGCCCATTGTCGGGCTCGTTCCAGATATCCCAGGCAAGAATGCGCCGGTCTTGCGCGAACCGCTCGACGACCCCGCAGACATAGGCTTCGAGCCGCGGGCGCGTCGCTGAATCCTCGAGCGCCGCCATCCCCGGCGACTGGACCCATGCGCTATTATGCACCCCTGGACGCGGCTGCGGCTGCGGCCCGCTGACCGGAGCGGGATTCCAGCACGAATCGAAGAATACCGGCATCGTCGCGATGCCGTGCTTGTCCGCGAGCCCGAGCACCGTCTCGATCCGGTCGAGCAGGCCACCGGCATCGTCGCGCCACAACAAATCGTGGAGGAAGATCCGCACCGCGTTCATGCCGACCCCGGCGGCGAAGCCGAGCTCGCGGTCGATCGTGGCCGGATCGAAGGTCTCGGCCTGCCACATCTCGAGCTGGTTGACCGCGGTCGACGGGATGAAGTTGCACCCGAATGGCCATGCCCGCGCGGCGTACCACATCTTCGCCGCCTCGACCGTCCAGCGGCTCACGCGGCCATCGCCGCCCCCATGCGGCGGATCGCGGCGACCTTCGCAGTGAACGCGCTCCAGTCGTCGGCGCTAGCGATGCGCTCCCAGATCGCCTCGATTTCGTCGATCGGCAGCCCGCACGGCGCGGCGTCGGACCAATACGGGTGATCACGCGGAGCCGCAGGTGCATAGTCGCCGACGAGTTTGACGAAGGCGTCGAATTT
>JAYTTV010000169.1:0-5845 GCA_043745075.1 Sphingomonadaceae bacterium | reverse complement strand
TCCAACCGCGCAAGTTCGGCGCCGACGCAGAAGTGGATGCCACCGCCGAAAGACAGGTGCTTCGCACCGCCGCGCGCGATGGTGGAGCGCTCCGGGGCATCGAATATTGCCGCGTGTGGCGGGGCGGGTCCTGAAAGACAAACACCTCCGACGATCGGCCAGCCGCCCGGGATCGGTCGGATCGAACGAGAAGCTCGAGGCTTCGCCCACAGTCGTCGCCGTCGCCGTCAGAAATTCACGCTCGCCGTCACCCCGTAGGTCCGGGGCGGGGCGAGGGAGCCGACGCGGACGCTCGAATATAGCGGCGCCGAAACGATGTTGTTGGTGATGATGAAGTGGTCGGTGAGATTGCGGCCCCAGAAGTCGAGCGACCAGCGCCCGCTGGCGGTGGTGTAGCGGACCCCGGCGTTGACGGTGGCATAGGGTGCCTGTGTGGCGTCGGCGTTGTTGAACTCGGTGAAGTATACCCGGTCCTGCCAGTTGACGTCGCCGCGGATGTTGATCTTGCCGGCGTCGCCCAGCGGGATGTCGTAGTTCGCGCCGCCGCGGACCGTGAATTCCGGCGCGTTCGACAGGCGGTTGCCCTTGAGATTGACCAGCGCGAAGCCCTGCCGATAGTCGCCGGTGGTGAAGTTCGTGTACCTCGCGTCGAGGTAAGTCGCGAACAGCTCGAGGCTCAGGCCCTGCGTCGGGCGGGCGCGCAATTCGAGTTCGAGGCCGTAATTACGTGCGGACGCAGCGTTGACCGTGGTGACGACGCTGTCCGCGCCGACGAAGCCGATCTGCAGGTTGCTGTAATCGATGTAGAAAGCGGCGAGGCTGCCCGCCAGCCGGTTGTCGAAGGCCGACGACTTGACGCCCGCCTCATAGCCCCACGCATATTCAGGGTTGATGACAGCGTTCTCGGAGCCGACGTTGATGACGCCCGACTTGAAGCCGCGCGTCACCGACGCATAAAGCAATGTCTGGTCGGTCAGCTGGTAACTTGCCTGGACTGTCGGCGTGACCGCTCCCCAGCCCTTAGACTTGTCGGTCGGGACGAAATTGAGGAACTGAAAGCTGCCGACCCCGGTCCGTTTTTCGTAGCTGTAGCGCGCGCCCGCGGTGATCTTCAGCTTGTCGGTGACCAAGTAGCTGCCCTGTCCATAGATGCCATAGGCGTCGATATCGACAGTGCCGCTCTGCAGGTAGAACTGGTCGTTGAGGGCGTTGGCCGGCAGCCCGAGCAAAACGCCGAGGTTGGTCAGCGGCACCCGCACTTCGCCGAACAGCTGCTCGTGGAAATAGGTCGCACCGAACAGGGCATCGAACCGCGCGGTCTTGTATGTGCCGAGGAATTCCTGGCTGACTGTCTTGCTCTTCTCGGTATAATTGTTCTGCCCGAACGCCTGGACGTTGGTGACGTCGAGATCGTCGCGATTGAAGCGCGAGAAGTCGTGGTACGAGGTGATCGATTTGACGTCCCAGTTGCCCGGTCGCCAGTCGATCGTCGCCGTGACGCTGTTGCCGTTGCGGCGGTTCAGGGCATCCTGGTCTGAATAGATATTGCGGAGATTCGGGGCGACGCCCTGCTTGGCGGAATAACTGATGAGGGTGTTGCCGCCGAACACTGCGCCAAGCGGATTGTCCGGCGAAATCGTCGGGCCGAAGTAGTGGAAGGCATAGTTGTTATCGTGCTCGTGAAAATGCTCACCTGACACGAGTATCTCGAAATCCTCGAACGGCTTGACGAGGACGCTGGCGCGGATCGCATAGGCATTGCGATTGTCGACGTCGTTGCCCGTGAACAGGTTCTTCCCATAGCCGTCGCGGCGGTCGTACTTGCCGGAAACACGGACCATGATCTTGTCGCCGACGATCGGCCCGCCGACGCCGCCCTCAAGCGTCACGGCGTTATAATTGCCGTAGCTCGCGTTGGCGTAGCCGCTGAGTTCCTCGGTCGGGCGCTTGGTGATCAGGTTGATCGCGCCCGCCGTGGCACCGCGGCCATATAGCGTCCCCTGCGGCCCGCGCAGCACCTCGACGCGGTCGATGTCATAGAAGCCGGCAAGCTGCGCTGCTGGCCGTGCGATTATAGCGCCGTCCTGCAGGAAGGCGACCGCGCCGTCGGCCCCGAGGTCGATGCTGGTCAGGCCGATGCCGCGGATGAAGGTGCGGTTGACGCCGAACTGGTCGCCGACCGAGAGGTTCGGCACCGCCGACGACAGCGAGCCGATGTCCTTGATGCCGCCCGCGCCGATCGCGTCACCGGAGATCGCAGTCACCGAGGCGGCGACTTTCGATAGCGATTCAGAGCTCCGAGTCGCCGTGACGACGATGTCGGCAACGCCGTCGTTCGCTGCGGCTGTCGGCGGAGCCGTCGTCGTGTTCGGCAGACTCGGGGTTGCGGCAGTGCCGGCCGGCGCCGCGGCCGGTTCGGCCTGGGCCAGTGCAACACCCGGTACGACAAGGAGAATCGCGCTCGCGAGAAAGCGGCAGTGGGCCCGGCGGGTACTCGGCGATTGCCGGTTGACCCTGCCAACTGTCGATACGAGCATGTCGAACTCCCCAAATCGCGGTGATGTTTTATCTACCGCTGCGTAAATATGGCTGATTGCCAGGAAGACGCAACCATTAAAGCGTACCGCATTGGCGCTTCGATAATGCTGCACTGCACCAAGAGTTTCGCAGATTTAGTCCCGGCAACATGCGGTCACGGCGTGCCGTCTTGACGCCAAGACGCTTATCGATAACTACTCCGCAGTAGCGTAAATAGAGGCTCGGTCAGGGTTGTCGTCGCTTGGGACGGAGGAGAGCATGGAGAGTTTTTCAGTCGGCAAGATGCGCGTCCACCGTGTCGAGGAGTGGCGTGGCGAATTCCTGACGCCCGAATTGCTGTTCGCCGGATTCGACACCGACCGCTATGCCGAAACCCGCGACGGCGTTGGCGAAGCCTATCTCGATCACAAGACCGACGCGATCCAGGCCCGCATCCAAAGCTGGGTGATCGAGGCCGGCGACAAGGTCATTCTGTTCGATACCGGTTGTGGCAACCATAAGGTACGCCCCGGCATCCTGGTGTTCGCCAACCTCGATACCGACTTCCTAGACCGGCTGGCCGCGACCGGCTTCGGCGCTGACGACATCGACCTCGTCGTCTGCTCGCACCTTCATGTCGACCATGTCGGCTGGAACACCCGGCTCGACGGCGACGCCTGGGTGCCGACCTTCGGCAACGCGCGCTACGTCTTCCCCGCCCCCGACGTCGAATACTGGGACCCGAACAACCGCGACAAATTCCCCGACATGATCGGGGAGGCGGTCAACGCCGGATTTTTCGAGGACAGCGTCCGGCCGATCCTCGACCGTGGCCTTGCCGAGATCGTCACGGGCAGCGTGGAGATCGCCGACGGCGTGCGCCTCGACGCCAATCCGGGCCATACGCCCGGCTGCCAGACCATGACCATCGTCAGCACCGGCGACAGCGCGATGTTCGTCGGCGATGTCCTCCACCACCCGCTGCAAATCCTCAATCCGGAGTGGAACAGCATCTTCTGCGAGGACGCCGTGCAGGCCCGCGCCGCCCGCCGCCATGTCCTCGCTCGCGCCGCTGCCGAGCAGGCGATCTTGGTCCCGGCACACTTCGCGGGCGATCACGCGGTCCGCATTGCGGCGACCGGCAACGACTTTCGCGCCTTCCCGGCGTTCGCCTGACTCCGCATGGATAACCCGCACCGATGACCAAACACGATCTCGACACGCTCGCCTCGCAGCCTGAGCAGTTGCGCGCCGCGCTCGAAGCGGCGGACGCGGCGACGCTGATGCTGGTGCTGGTCCAGTTGACCGGAGATGCCTCGTGGCTCGACCGCGCCCGCCCGCATATCGCGGGCCCGATGAGCTATCACGAGACCATGCCCGAGCCGCTGCGCGCCGAGATCCGCGCCGGGCTGTTCGACGTGCTGATGGACTACGCCCGCAATCCGCGCCCGTTGCCGCCGATCCCGGGCGGCCAGCTGCTCGTCGACATGCTGAACACCGCCGCCGGAGAGCCGGTCGGCGAGGACTATATCGCAATGATGCGCGAGGACCTGGAGCCCGTCGCCATCGATCCGCGCGGTCTGGTCTGGCGCGACCGCCCCGACGACGCCGTGCTCGACGCCTTCCATGTCGTCGTCATCGGTGCTGGTATGTCGGGTATGTGCGCTGCGATCCGGCTCCAGCAAGCCGGTATCCCGTTCACCATCATCGAGAAGAACGCTACGGTCAGCGGCACCTGGTTCGAGAACAGCTACCCCGGCTGCGGCGTCGACACGCCGAACCACTTTTACTCGTATTCCTTCGAGCCGAACCACGACTGGTCGCACTTCTACGCCAAGCGCGATGAGCTGTGGCAGTATTTTGAGGGGGTTGCCGACAAGCACGATCTGCGTCGGCGAACCCATTTCGGCACCGAGGTCACCGCCTGCACCTTCGATGACGCGACCCAGACCTGGGCCGTCACCGCGCGCCGGGCCGACGGCAGCGAGTACGCGCTCAAGGCCAACGCCATCATGTCCGCGGTCGGCATCCTCAACCGTCCCAAGCTGCCCGACATCCCGGGTCGCGACAGCTTTGCCGGAACGGCGCTGCACACCGCGCAATGGGACCCGGCGTTCGACTGGCGCGGCAAGCGCATCGCGATGATCGGCACCGGCGCGTCCGGCCACCAGGTCGGCCCGACGATCGCGCCCGATGTCGCGGAGTTGACCATCTTCCAGCGCTCGCCGCACTGGGTGGTGCCCAACCCGAACTATTTCGGCGAGGTCGCCGACGGCAAGAAATGGGCGCTCGCCAACATCCCTTATTACGGGCGCTGGTACCGCTTCCAGCTGTTCTGGGGCTTCGCCGACGGGCTGCATTCCGCGCTCAAGGTTGACCCGGAATGGCAGAACCCGGCGCGCTCGATCAACCAGAAGAACGACCGCCATCGCATATTCATGGAGCGGCACATCCGAAACGAGATCGGCGCCGACTCGCCACTGCTTGCCAAAGTGATTCCGGACTATCCGCCGTACGGCAAGCGCATCCTGATCGACAACGACTGGTACAAGATGCTGAAACGGCCGAACGTCGCTCTCGTCACCGACAAGATCGCCGAGATCACGCCCGAAGGTATCGTCACAGCCGACGGTACGCTCACGACAGTCGATGCGATTGTCTACGCGACCGGCTTCCAGGCCAGCAAAATGCTGTGGCCGATGACAATCAAGGGCCGCCACGGCATCAACCTGCACGAGGTCTGGAAGCCCGACGACGCCACCGCCTATCTCGGTACACTGGTCCCTGAATTTCCGAACTATTTCATCCTGCTCGGTCCCAACACCGGGCTGGCGCACGGCGGCAACGCGATCTTCATGGTCGAATGTCAGGTCCGCTACATCATGAACTGCCTGCGCGAGGTTATCGAAAGCGGCAAGCACAGCATCGATGTCCGCGCCCCCGTCCACGACGCCTTCGTCGAGGAGGTCGACCAACTTCACGAGGGCATGGTCTGGACGCACAAGGGCTTGAACAACTGGTACCGCAATCCTGCCGGGCGGGTGTTCGCGGTCCTGCCCTATCGGCTGGTCGACTACTGGCGCATGACGTCGGTCTTCGACCCGTCCGAATACCGGTTCGCGTAACGCCTAGGGGACCCGATTTGCGCGCCATCCAGGCCGACCGCCTCGACAACCTCAACGACTATGCAGAGGTCGAGATCGATCTCCCGCAGCCCAAGGCGGGTGAGGTGAGGATCAAGATCGCCGCCGTCGGTATCGGCTATGTCGACGCGCTGGTCGCGCTCGGCCGCTATCAGGTCAAGCCGGCGCTACCGCACATCCTGGGC
>JAYTTV010000168.1:0-5859 GCA_043745075.1 Sphingomonadaceae bacterium | reverse complement strand
GTCGGCGCTGTACCACCGCGACGCGGTCGCCGGCATCTTCGTTGCCTTGGCCGGGGCACCGGCCGCCGGGGTCGCCGACGCTCTCCTGCTCGTCGCGCCGGTCGCGCTGGCGATCGCAGCAGCCGGCATCGTCGCGATGACTGTCGCGCATCGCTTCTCCGATGCCGCCGCAGCGACCGCAAGCCTGCTCGCGCTGCTTGTCCTGCCGCCGTTGGCGGGGTTCGCCGCCTTCTTCTGCCTGTTCCATTCGCCGCGCCATTTCGTCGGGGCGCTCGCCGAGGCGCGGCGCTGGCGGGTCGGCCGCTGGGCACCGGTCGTCGTGCCCGTGACTGGGGCCGCGCTGGCGATCGTCACGGCGATCTACGTCGTGCATGATCGGCTTGCGCTGCCGCAGCGGCTCACGGCGGCGACCTTCATGGCGCTCGCGATCCTGACCGTCCCGCACATGCTCGCGCCCGTGGCGGTCCGGCGGCTGAGCCGGTCGCCGCGTGAAACCCTCAAGAAATCCTTCGTCGTGCCCCACTTGCCGCGTGCGTCAACGAGCCCGTAATAGAGCCGCGCAACCAATCCGAGGCCGCTCGCCATGACCAACCCGCTCTTCCGCCCGTTCGACATGGCCGGGCTCGCCCTGCCCAACCGGATCGTCATGGCGCCGATGACCCGGTCGTTCTCGCCGGGCGGGGTGCCGGGAGCGAATGTGGCTGACTATTACCGGCGTCGCGCGGAGGCATCGGTCGGGTTGATCGTCACCGAGGGTACCGGGGTCAACCGCGCCGGATCGCTCAACGACCCCAACGTTCCGGTGTTTCACGGCGAAGCGGCGCTCGGCGGCTGGGGCAAGGTCGTCGATGCGGTCCACGGCGCGAACGGAAAGATCGCGCCGCAGCTGTGGCACGTCGGCGGCATGAAGAACCCGATGCTCCCCGACTACGCGCACGATGCCGAAGGCCCGTCGGGGCTGCTCCGCCCAGGCAAGGAATACGGTAAGGCGATGTCCGACGCCGACATCGCCGACACGATCGCCGCCTTCGCGCAGGCCGCCGCCGACGCCAAGCGGATCGGCTTCGACGCGGTCGAGCTCCACGGCGCGCACGGCTATCTGATCGACCAGTTCTTCTGGGATGGGACCAACGTCCGCGACGACGGCTGGAACGGCGGCCTGCCCGAACGCGCGCGCTTTGCCGGCGAGGTCGTCAAGGCGGTCAAGGCGGCGATCGGCGACACACCGCTGATCATCCGTCTGTCGCAGTGGAAGCAGCAGGATTTCACCGCGCGCCTCGCCACCACCCCCGACGCGCTGTCGGCATGGCTCAATCCGCTCGCCGAGGCCGGGGCGGACGTTTTCCATTGCTCGCAGCGGCGCTTCTGGGAGCCCGAGTTCGCCGAGATTGACGGCGACGAGGGATTGAACTTCGCCGGCTGGGCGAAGAAGCTGACCGGCAAGGCGACGATCACCGTCGGTTCGGTCGGGCTGTCGGGTGAGTTCGTCGCGGGCTTCGGGGGCGAGCAGTCGCAGCCGGCGTCGCTCGATAATTTGCTCGAGCGGCTTGAAAAGGACGAATTCGACCTCGTTGCGGTCGGCCGCGCGCTGATCGTCGACCCCGACTGGGCGGAAAAGGTCCGCGACGGGCGGATGGGCGAGTTGAAGGACTTCGACCGCGGGGCACTGGCGACTTTGGTCTGAGGCTCTGCCTTGCTCCTCCCCTCCCCTATAGGGGAGGGGTCGGGGGTGTGGCAGTCGCCGCGTATACCTCGCCCGTGGCTCCCCACCCTCGGGCCGCAGCAAGCGCGCCGTCTCTCGCCCCTCCCCTGAAGGGGAGGGGAGGACACCATCTCCCCGGCTCTGTTTCACCTGTGTCCGCGCGTCTAGGGATGCGCTTGCCTGATCCGCGCCTGCGGACCATCATCCCCGCATCATGCTGGGAATGCTCATCATCGCGCAGACGAGCCTGGCGACCGTCGGGGATACGCTCGCCGTCGACCTGCATGCGGCGATCGCGCCGCCATGTGTGGTCAAACCCGATGAGATCACCGTCTGCGGGCGCCAGGGTGACGAAACCTTCCGCCTGCGCCCGCTTCCGGCGGACAAGTTCGAGCCTCAGCCGCTGCGCGCGACGACCAACTTTCTCGGCGGCACCGCGGGCATCGAGGCCGAGCAGAAAGGCTTCAGCAACGGCAGCGTCAGCAAGCAGGCCAAAGTGACGCTGCGGTTCAAATTCTAGCGGACGGTTTCGACCAACCCGCCGCGGCTCTGCTTCCCCCACGTCTGCTTGCCCGTCAGGAAATACACCCATCCCCACGCCGCGCCGGCGTGGCGGAGGAGCTGGAAGCTGAACGGCTCAACCAGCGACGCCAGCACCGCCGCACCCGCGCCCATCGGCGGGCCGCCCGCCCAGTGGCGGTACAGCCGGATCGACCACAGGTGAAAGGCAAGGTCGATCAGGATCTTGACCCCGATGACGATCGCGACGGGCGCGAGGACGTGGACCCGGCCGAGCGCGAGATACGTCACCAGGAGCGCGAACGCGGTCAGGCCGAACACCGGCTGGAAGGTGTCGAACGCCTTGACCGGGAGCATCCACCGCCCGAGGTGGCCGTAGCGGCTGTCGCCGACCATGTCGCGATACCAGTATTGCGTCTGGAGGAAGCCGCCGAACCAGCGCCGCCGCTGGCGGAGGAAGGCGGGCAGGTCGGCGGGGGCCGTCGTCCGCGCGCGCGCACCGCCGACCACCGCGGTCGTCCAATGGCGGCCGTGGAGCGCCGCATAGCGCCGCAGCCGGTGGATCAGCTCGTAATCCTCGACGAGGCAATCGGCGTCGAAGCCGCCGACGTCGAGCACCGCCTGCCGCCGGAAGCCGGCGAACGCCCCCGAGATCAGCAGCAGCCCGCCGACACGCTCCCACGCGAAGCGCGACAGGAAGTTGCGGATGTACTCGTACTTCTGGAACCACTCGAACAGCCGCCCGCCTGCCGAAGCGTCGCACACCGGGGTCAGGACTCCGGTCGCGGCGACGAGCGCGGGGTCGGCGACGAACGCCGCCCGGATCGCCGCGATCGCGGCGGGCTCGAGCAGCGTGTCGGCGTCGACCGTCAGAACGATGTCGCTGTCGATCGCGCCCAAAGCAATGTTGAGCGCCGCCGCCTTGCCGCCGTGCGGCAGGCGCAGCCACAGCAGCCCGGCGTGGGTCGTGCTCTCGGCGCTCAGGCTGCCCAGCGCGGGCGCAGTCAGGCCGAACTCGCGCGTCAGCATCGCCGCGGTGCCGTCGCTCGAGCCGTCGTCGGCGATGACGATCCGCTCGGGGCGGTCGGACTGGCCGAACAGCGCGGCGAGCGTCACCGGCAGCACCTCGGCCTCGTCGTGCGCGGCGACGATCACCGCGACCCCGGCGGGCGCACCGGCTCCCGGCGCGGGCAGGGCGCGGCGGAGCATCCACGTCTGGACGAACGTGAACACCAGCAGCACGGTGTCGTAGGCGACGTAGACGAGGCCGACGCTCCACGCGAATATGCCTGAAAAGACGAACGCTCCGGCGAATAGCAAGACCCACAGGACGGCGACGCCGCCGTGGATCAGCGTGCTCGCGAGCGGAGTCGGGACGGGCGTCCAGCGCGGCGAATTGGCGCGGAGGACGGCTTGAAGATCGACGGGCAATGGCGGACCTTCATCAACTACGCGCAAGCCTATAGCGACATCGGTTGCGCCTGTGCCACAAACCGATTGTCTCAGGCGGTATGAACGGAAGCTGGATGACCCTCCCCGACAAGTACACCAAGCCGGCCGTCGTCTTCCACTGGACGATTGCGGCGCTGATCATCGTCAACGTCGTGATGATCTGGGTGATCACCTATTTCCCCGAAAGCTGGGACCGTCCGATCATCAACCTGCACAAGTCGATCGGGCTGACGGTGCTCGGCCTCGGGCTGATGCGGATATTGTGGCGGGTGACGCACGCGCCGCCGCCGCCCCCGCCGGGGCAGCAGTGGTGGGAAGTCACCGCGTCGCACCTCGCGCATTTCGCGCTATACGTCCTCGTCATCGGGCTGCCGCTGACCGGCTACATGCACGATTCGGCGTTCAAGGGAGCCGCCGAGCATCCGCTGACGCTGTTCGGGCTGTTCGAGGTCCCGCGGATCGGCTGGATCGCCAGCCTCGGCCAGCCCGACAAGGAGCATGTCCATGATATCTTCTACGGCTGGCATGCGAGCCTCGCGCTCGCGCTGTACGTCATGTTCGCCCTCCACGTCCTTGGCGCGCTCAAGCACCAGTGGTTCGACAAGCAGCGCGAGCTGCAGCGGATGACGCTCTGACGACCGCCGCGTCGAAGGAGCCGGCGCCGGTCCTGACGTCGGGTCGCCCGAAGGATGCGGCGACGCTGCTGATCGTCCGCCGAGATCAAGCCGAGCCTAGGGTCTTGATGGGGCGGCGGCACGGTGGGCACGCCTTCATGCCGGGCAAATGGGTCTTCCCCGGCGGCGGGGTCGACCGCGCCGACTTCGCCGTCCCCGCCGCGACCGAGCTTGTCGGCCATGTCGCCGCCGCGCTCGCCCGGACGACGACCCCGGCGCGGGGGCGGGCGCTGGCGATGGCGGCGATCCGCGAGACGTTCGAGGAGACCGGGCTGCTGCTCGCCAAGCCTGTCGACTCAGCGCTGGTCAAGCGCGCCGGGCCGTGGCGCGACTTCTTCGCCGCCGGGGTCGCGCCCGACCTCGCCGTGCTCGATTTCGTCGCCCGCGCGATCACGCCCCCGGTTCGGCCACGACGGTTCGACGCGCGCTTCTTCATGGCCGATGCGGCCGCGCTGGTGTCGCTCGATCCCGGCGCTGGATCGGGTGAACTCGACGAGCTGGCATGGTTCTACTGGGACGCGGCAGCTGCCCTCGACCTGCCGCAGATCACGCGGGCGATTCTGGCCGAGGTGAAGCTGCGGCTACGCGACCCGGCGCGCCCGATCCCGTGCCACCGCTTCGTCCGCGGGGGGCATCGGCTCGAGGCGGTCTGACCGCCCCGCAGCGCCAGCAGATTATCGCGGCTGCGGCGGTTCGGGCGGCTCCGGCGGGTCGGCCGGTTCGGGCGGGTCGGGTCGATCGTCGCGGCGTCGGCCGCCAAAGGCATCGCGGATCGCGTCCGCCGCCTCCCCCGTCGCATCGCCGACGACACTCCCGACGAGATCGCCGATCGCGTCGACCGGGCCGCGCTGTACCGGCGCGGGGCGGAGCAGCCCCTCGCGGGTCAGCGCGGCGGTCATGAACTTCTTCCACAATTTCGCCGGGACCGTCCCGCCGACGACGCCGGTCATCGGCGAGTTGTCGTCGTTGCCGACCCAGACGCCGACCACCAGGTCGTCGGTGTAGCCGATGAACCAGGCGTCGCGGCTGTCCTGGCTGGTGCCGGTCTTGCCGCCCCTGACGCCCTCGGTCATCGCCGCCTGGCCGGTGCCGTCGCGGACCACGGCGCGCAGCAGCTCGGCCATCGGCTCGGCGGTCCGCGCGAGGCGCACCGGCGCCACGTCGCCATTGCCGGTCACCGCCAGCGTCGCCCCGTCCTCGCCAAAGCGGATCGCCGCGAGGCCGGTGGCGGTGACCGGCGCCCGGCCCCGCGCCAGCGCGGCATAGGCCTCGGTCATGTCGATCAGCGTCACCTCCGAGGTGCCGAGCGCCAGCGAGGGCGTCGCCGACAGGTCCCCCTCGATGCCGAACCGGCGGGCGACGGCGATGACGTTGTCGATCCCCACCGCCTGGCCCAGCCGCACGGCGGCGAGGTTGTAGGACTTGGCGAAGGCCTCGCGCAGGGTGACGGTGCCATGGCTCCGGCCGTCGAAGTTCCGCGGCGTCCAGCCGTCGAGGTCGATGGCTGCGTCC
>JAYTTV010000167.1:0-1533 GCA_043745075.1 Sphingomonadaceae bacterium | reverse complement strand
CGCGGACCCAGTTCGTCAACAACTCGAGCTCGTCGCTTTATCTCGCGACCCCGCCGTATTCGAAGCAGACCCCGACGCCGCAGGCACTGGTCAAGGCGGGGACGCTCGTCCTCGCGCCCGGCCAATGGGCGCTGATCCAGAATACCGGGCCGACGACGACGCCCGGCGGCGGGATCGAGGCGGGGACGCTCAAGTTCAACAAGGTCGGGGGGACAAGCGTGGCCGACCCGGTCATCGCGGTGTTCGGCTCGATCGCGGGCAAGACCGGCATCGCCTCGGCGATCAGCGTCAACGCGAACAATCTCGACGGGATCAGCCCGAATAATATCCGGGTCAACGGCTGCGTCGCGCTGTCGACCTCGGGCTGCATCCAGTCGTCGGTCTCGATCCCGCTGATCAACCTCGCCGATCCGGGGCGGACGCTGCTGATCTCGAGCGCGCCCGTCCTCGCGCTGTCAGTCGAGCTGATCACTGGCGCGACCAACGAGGCGTTGTGGCGCGAGGACGACGACGATTGCGCGCCGGGAGCCGGCAAGGCCAGTTGCACGGCGGGAGCGGAGCAGAAAAGTCCGCAACGGGAGAGTCGGCCATGACGCGGATTTCGTGGGTGTGGCTCGCGATCGCGCTGACGGCCAGCCCGGCAGCGGCGGTTCTGCCCGACACGATCGATTTGGGCCGGGGTCCGCAGGGAGAACTGTGCCGCGCCGAGCGGACATGGAGCGATCCCGCGGCGCCGGGGCTGTTCGACACGAGCTTCAACGTGCGCTGCCGCGGCTGGACCGAGACCGCGTCGGTCGGGCGCTATCACGTCGTCGCCGCGACGGCCGACGCGACGGCCCTGCTCGACAAGTCGCGCGATGCGCGACTGGCGTGCGGTGCGCCCGTCGCGGTGACCGTTGCCGGACTCGGGACCGGGACGGCACGCCGCTGCGTCGCGCGCGAAGCAGGCTATGAGGCGATCGCGGTTCAGGTCGCGCACGGCGGCAAGATCTACGCGGTCGACGGCCTCAAGCGGTTCGCCGACAATCTCGCAACCGGCTTGCGCTCAATCGGCGGCGCGAAGGTCGGCGGCAAGGGTGGCGGCAAGGGCGCGGCGCTCGTCCCCGCCGCCGCGCCGCCGCCGCCCGCGGGCGTCGTGCTCGGGGCCGTGATCGCCGACGAATCCGCGCTCGGCGACCAGCGGACCGAGGTGCTCGACTATTCGATCCGCGGCCAGCACGGCGAGGCGCGCGAGATCGTCACGCGCTATCTCGCCAAGCTTCCGCTCGAGGCGTCGAAAGCGGACCGGATCGACCTGACCCTCGACGCGGCGCTATCGGAATCGAACCTCGGCTACCGCGACGTCGCCAAGGTCTACCTCGACCAAGCGGCGGCGCTGCTCGACGCCAACGACGCGCCTCGTGGCGTTTCCGGCGACCGTTTGCGCAATAAATTGCAGGTCTATCGCGCGATCGATGCGCTCAACCGCCGGGATTATCCCGCCGCCGCGACGCTGTCGCAGACCGCGCTCGCCGAGGGCAATGATCCGGTCCG
>JAYTTV010000166.1:0-22798 GCA_043745075.1 Sphingomonadaceae bacterium | reverse complement strand
TCGCGATGCAGTAATCGCTGGTACCGAGCACTGCGTGCAGCCGGTTGAACCCGTCGATCGCCGCGCAGCCCGACCCGGGATTACGCTTGTTGCACTGCTCGTAGCTCGGGTCACGAAAATACGAGCAGCGCGTCCGCTGGAGCGCGTTGCCACCGAGCCGCGCCATGTTGCGAAGCTGCTGGCTCGCCGCCAACCCGAGCGACTGCGCGATGACCGGATAATCGGTGACGACGGCGTGATCCTCGGCAGCGTCGCTCATCCGGACCAGCGCGCCAAGCCGGAGCTCCTTCGCTGACGCCTCGATGTTGCCGTAGCGCTCGGTCGCCAGCGGGGTGATGTCGACGACCGCGTCGGGGCGCATGACGTCGAGCTTCATCAGGTCGAGCAGCGTCGTGCCGCCGCCCATCAACTGGACCGGAGCACGGACGTGCGCGTCGGCGGGGACGGTTGCTTGGCGAACTGCGGCGGGGGCGTCGGCCGCCAATGAGTAAGTGAACGGACGCATCGGCTCAGCCCCTCTTCATCTGCGATGCGGCCTGCTCGATCGCCGCGACGATATTCGGATATGCGGCGCAGCGGCACAGGTTGCCCGACATCGCCTCGCGGATCGTGTTCGCGTCCTTGGCGTGGCCGTCGTGGACGATCGCCACCGCCGACATGATCTGGCCGGGGGTGCAATAGCCGCACTGGAACGCGTCGTTGTCGACGAACGCCGCCTGCATCGGATGGAGCGTCCCGTCGGCTGCCGCCAATCCCTCGATCGTTGTGACATCGCGGCCCTGCGCGGCAACCGCGAGCGTCAGGCACGATAGCGTCGCGCGGCCATCGACGTGGACTGTGCATGCGCCGCACTGGCCCTGATCGCAGCCCTTCTTCGCGCCGGTCAGCCCGAGCCGCTCACGCAGCGTGTCGAGCAAAGTGGTTCTCGGATCGACCGTCAGGCGGTGATCGCCGCCGTTGATCCGCAAGGTGATCGGCACCCCGGTTTCGGCTTTCACCGCCGCTGCTTGCTCCATTTTTCGCCCTTCGGTTTTCGCGCTCGCCGCCAGCGGCACCGCCGCCGCCAGAATCGTTCCGCTGGCGAGAAACGTACGGCGGTCGAAGTCGCCGGTGCCGTTCGTCATGCTTTGATCTCGCGTGCGGGTTGAGCCCGTCAAACCACCGCGCCGCGAGAAGGTTTCAAGCCGTGCGCGCGGTCTCGGTGGCGGTCGCGTGGGTGTCGTGGAGCCGGGTCAGATCGATATGGATCGTCCCGTCGTCGCGATTTTCCAAAATGTCGACGAATTCATGCTCGTAGCGGAGGTCATCGCGCGAATACATGCGCGCGCCGAAGGTCTGGCTGCTGAGCAACGTGTCGAGCCCGCTGACAGTGACCATCAGCCGCAGGGTATGCTCGGGGTCGTCGAGGATCGGCTTGAGCGGGCTGGTATCGTCGATGATATGGACCAGCGTCCATGCGATCGCCATCATCGCGTTGCGCTGGTTCACCAGCGGGAGGTCGACGAAGCGGCGGTAGATCTTGCCGTTCGGCAGGACGACGGTCTCGAGCACCTGGAACTGCGCCGTTGCTCCCGCGATCGGCCGTGCCCGCATCCCGGCAAGCCGGAGCATCGCCACGCGGCGGTCACCGATCGTCGTGATGACGATCGGATTGCTGAAGACGAGGCTGTCGCGTGGGCGGGCGAAGCGGGCGAAGATCAGCCCGGTAATCGTCGCGGTGAGGAAGATGCCGGTCAGGATCTCGACGACCGCGATGGCATGGCCGAGGTGGGTCGCCGGGGCCATTTCGCCGTAGCCGACGGTCGCGAGCGTCTCGACCGAGAAGTAGAAACCATCGGCAAGCGAGCCCGGGGCGGCGTTGCTGATCGCGCCGGGAAGGCTGGCGTAGATCGCGCCGAAGCCGAGGTTGACGAGCAGGAAGAAGCTTGCCGCGACCGCGACGAACGCCGGCCACGACAGCTCCATCAACTGGTAATAGATGTCGCCCGTGCTCCACGGCGCTCCGTGCCTGATTGCCATGAAGCCGCTGAGACTGACCCGCTGGTGGCGGATCGGTGGGCGCGGAAGCGGCATGCGCGGATCAGCCGGCCGGCGATGCCGATGCTATGACCGGCCGGTGTCCTTGACCTCGATGTCGGGACGATCGTCGCCCTGCGCGGTTTCCTCGTGCCAACGTCCGTCGGCATCCTCGAAGCTGATGACTTCGGTCTCGCCGCTCAGCCCGTGCTCGGTCGCCGCCGCCTTGGCCGCGGCAGTTGCATCCTCATGGGTCCGGTAGGTCTCGGTGAAGACGTCGCCGACCTTGTAGGTCCAGCCGCCGTCGTGTTCGACGACCTCATAGGCGATGCGTGTCATGGTCATGGTCCTTCGTCGGGTCGCTCCGGCGTTTGCCGTGAGCGCATAGCGGTATCATCGGCGTTCAGTCGATGTTCGGCAACTGTGCGCGTGCTGGTGCGGCGTGCTGGCCGAGAACTTCGTACAGCAGGACGGCGGTGGCGACCGCGACGTTGAGGCTATCGGCCTTGCCCAGCATCGGCAGCTTGACGAGCGCATCGCATTGATTCGCATAGCTTTCCGGCAACCCGGCCTGCTCGTTGCCCATCAGCACGAAGGTCGGGGCAGGGTAAGCGACGCTCCGGAAATCGACCGCCCCGGTCAACGCCGCCCCGGCGACGAAACCGCCCGATCCGCGACGTAACCAGTTGAAAAATCTTGGCCCATCGGTGATCGTCACGCTCTGGGTAAAGATCGCCCCCATCGACGCCCGCACCGCCTCGGTGCTGTACGGGTCGCAGGATTCGTCGAGCAGGATGACGCCGCCAGCCCCGACCGCATCGCCCGTCCGCAGGATCGTGCCGAGGTTGCCGGGGTCCTTGAGCGACTGACAAACAATCCAGATTTTCGCCGTGGACCGGTCGAGCCTGGCGAGCGGCGTCGGATTTTGCCGGAACACCCCGACCACCGCCTGCGGATTATCCTTCCCCGTCAGCTTGCCGAGCATGTCGGCATTGGTCTCGATCGCCGACCCGCCGCCGCCCTCGGTCGCCGCGACGAGGCGTTCGACAAGCGGGTGCCGCGCCGAATCCGCACCGAAAACAAGGACTTCGGGGACGATGCCGGCTTCGAGCGCCTCGGCAACGATCCGCAGTCCCTCGGCGAGGAAACGCCCATCGGCGCGGCGGAATTTCTTCTCATGGAGCGACCGCAGCCGCTTGAGGGTCGGGTTCGAAGGACTCGTCAGATGCTCGACCATGATGGCGCACCCCTACCATCGCGCGGCGGAAACGCTAATATGCCCTCTGGAATCGTGGTGAAGGGCGTCGAATGGCAGGCGAAATCGGACATTTCGCGCTGATCCTCGCGTTGATGCTGGCACTGACCCAGTCGGTCGTGCCGATGCTCGGCGCGTCGCGGAACGATCCGGCGCTGATGGCGGTCGGCCGTGCGTCGGCGACGCTGCAGGCATTGTTCGTCCTGACCGCTTTCGCCGCGCTCGCCTTCGCCTTCGTCCGCACCGATTTCTCGCTGCAAGTCGTTGCCGAACATACGCATTCGACCCAGCCGCTGATCTACCGCTTCGCCGGAACGTGGGGCAATCACGAGGGGTCGATGCTGCTGTGGGTGCTGATCCTTAGCATCTTCGGGGCGGCGATCGCGCTGTTCGGCGACAATCTGCGGACGACCTTTCAGGCGCGCGTCCTCGCGGTCCAAGGGATGATCGGGACCGCGTTCATCGTGTTTTTGCTGTTCACGTCGAACCCGTTCGCGCGCCTGTCGCCCGCGCCGCTCGACGGGGCGGAACTAAACCCGCTCCTTCAGGACCCGGGTTTGGTCATCCACCCGCCGCTGCTCTACCTCGGCTATGTCGGCTTCTCGGTCGCTTTCGCCTTCGCCGTCGCCGCGCTGATCGAAGGCCGGGTCGACGCTGCATGGGCGCGCTGGGTCCGGCCGTGGGTGCTCGCGGCGTGGACCTGCCTGACGTGCGGCATCGCGCTCGGCAGTTTCTGGGCGTATTACGAGCTCGGCTGGGGTGGCTGGTGGTTCTGGGATCCGGTCGAAAACGCGTCGCTGATGCCGTGGCTGATGGGCACCGCCTTGCTTCATTCGGCGCTGGTTCTCGAACGTCGCGGGGCGCTCGTCAGCTGGACGATCCTGCTCGGTATCCTGACCTTCTCGCTGTCGCTGATCGGCACCTTCCTCGTCCGCTCGGGCATCCTGACGTCGGTCCATTCGTTCGCGGTCGACCCCCGCCGCGGCATCTTCATCCTCGCGATCATCGTCGGCTCGACCGGCGCGGCGCTCGCGCTGTTCGCGTGGCGCGCCCCGGCGATGAAGTCAGGCGCGCTGTTCAGCAGCGTCAGCCGCGAGGCGGGGCTGACGCTCAACAACCTGTTCCTGATGGCGGCGACAGCGGTCGTCTTCCTCGGCACCTTCTACCCGGTGATCATGGAGGCGGTGTCGACCGACAAGATTTCGGTCGGTCCGCCATATTACGCGCTGACCTTCGTCCCGATTATGGCGCCCCTCCTCGTCCTCGTCGTCTTCGGGCCGATGCTGACGTGGAAGCGCGACGCGCTCATCGATGTCGTCCGGCGGCTGCGCGGGCCGCTGCTCGCGACGGTGATCGCGTTCGTCGTCGCGGTGGCGATCTTCGGGCGGACCAATGTGCTCGCGGCGTTCGGCATGGTGCTTGCGGTGTGGCTGGTGATCGGGGCGTGTGCGGTGCTGGTGCGCCGGTGGCGGCTGGGCGGCGGCTTCGTCCGGTCGGTGCGGACGACGCCGACCTCGACCTACGGCCTCGTCCTCGCGCACGCCGGTCTTGGTATTCTCGTCGCCGGGATTTCGGCGATGACCGCATGGCAATCGTCGAAGATTCTCGTCATGCATCCCGGCCAGACGGTGGCAATCGGGCGCGAGGCGGTGACGTTGGTGTCCATCCGCGAGGCGACCGGGCCGAACTATGAAACGCTCATAGCCAGCTTCGATTTTGCCCGTAACGGGACCACCCGGCCGATGACATCGGAGCGGCGTTTCTACCCCGCCAGCCGCTCGCAGACGACCGAGGCGGGCATCGAAGGACGCATCCTCGGCAACACCTATGTCGCAGTCGGCGAGCCCGACAAGACCGGCGGGATCGTCGTACGGCTCTACGATCACCCGCTCGTCGGCTGGATCTGGAGCGGCGCGGTATTGATGGCGCTCGGCGGCTGCGCCTCGCTTGCCGATCGCCGCTTCCGCCTCGGTGCGGCGCGCGCGTCGGCGGGGTACGTTGGACGGCTGGTACCGGCATGAAGCGGCTGCTGTTCGCGCTCCCGGTCGCGCTGTTCGTCGGGCTGATCGCTTTCTTCGGCTACGGCCTGACGCAGGACCCGTCACACATCCCGTCGATCCTGATCGACAAGCCATTGCCGAAGTTCGACCTGCCGGGGCTCGACGCGACTTCGCCGGGCTTCGGCACCGCGGCGTTTGGCTCCCCATTGACGCGTGGTGAGCCGAAGCTGCTCAACGTCTTTGCCTCATGGTGCGCCGCCTGTCCGCAGGAGCATCCGATGCTCGGCCGGATCGCGGCGGAGGGCGTGCCGTTGTTCGGGCTCGACTGGAAGGACCAGCCCGACGCGGCGAAGGCGTGGCTCGCCCAGCTCGGCAACCCCTACGCCCGCATCGCCAGCGACCCGGGCGCGCGGACCGGGATCGACCTCGGCGTCACCGGCGTCCCCGAGACCTTCGTCGTCGATGGACGCGGGCGGGTGCGCTACAAGCAGATCGGGCCGATCACCGTCGACGATTGGGAAAAGACGCTCAAACCCATGCTTGTCCGGCTGCGAAATGAAGCATGAAGATCGCCGCCGCGCTGGTCGCGCTGCTGATTGCCGCACCGGGCCTTGCCGTCACGCCGTCGGAGCAGCTTAAGGACCCGGTGCTCGAGGCGCGGGCGCGGGCGATCAGCGCTGGAATCCGCTGCGTGGTGTGCCAGAACCAGTCGATCGACGACAGCGACGCGCCGCTCGCGCACGACCTCCGCGTCATCGTCCGCGAACGCCTCGTCGCTGGCGCGACCGACGCGCAGGCGGTTCAGTATCTCGTCGACCGCTACGGCAGCTATGTCCTGCTTAAGCCGCCGCTCGAACCCGCGACGATCGCTCTGTGGTTCGCGCCGCTCGCGTTTGTCGTGATCGGCGGCGCGGGAGTCGTGTATTATGTCCGCCGCCGCTCGCCTGCCGCGACGGTCGCTCCGCTCAGCGCCGCCGATGCCGCCGCCGCCGACGTCCTTCTCCGCCAAGATCGGATCTAGATGACGCTCGTCCTGTGGGTGATTTTCTCTGCCATGGTCGCGCTCGCCGCTGCCGGCCTCGTGATCCCGCTGGTCCGGCGCTACGATGCCCAAGCGCGCGAGACCGATGCTGTCACGGCCGTGCTGCGCGACCAGCTCGACGAGGTCGGCACGCAGGCGGCATCGGGGCAGGTCGCCGCGGGGGAAGCGGATGCGCTGCGGACCGAGATTAAGCGCCGCCTGCTCGTCGAACATCGCGCGCAGGCATTGCCGGTCCGGATCATGGCGAACCCCGCGGCGGCGCGTGCGGCGGCCGGGCTGGCGGTCGTCGTCGCACTCGGCGCGACCGCGCTCTACGCGGTGATCGGACGCCCCGACCTGACTGCACCCGCGCCGCCGCGGGTCATCGCCGGAGAAATCGCGCAGATCGATGCGCCCCAACCTGCAACCGCCGCTCACGCGGCGGCAGCCGACATCGTACCGATGATCGCGCAGCTCGAGGCACGGATGGTGAAAAGCCCGGGTGATCCCGAGGGCTGGCGGATGCTCGGCTGGGCGTATTTCCAGACGCAGCGTTTCGCCGATGCCGCCACCGCCTATGGCAAGGCGCTCAAGCTCAACCCGCGCGGCGCGGGATATGCCTCGGCGTACGGCGAGGCGCTGGTCAACGCGGCGAACGGCGTCGTCACCCCGGCCGCCGCGACCGCGTTCACCGACGCACGGAAGCTCGATGGCACGGACGCCCGCGCGCGCTATTTCCTCGCGCTCGCGCGCGACCAGGCGGGCGACCACAAGGGCGCGATCGACGACTGGGTGCAGCTGCTCAACGAAGCTCCGCCGGGTGCACCATGGGCTCCCGAACTGAGGAGATTCGTCGAAACTGCGGCGAGTGACGCGAAGATCGACCTGACCGGGCGCCTGACCGGAACACCGCCCGTCGTGGCCGGCGCGGCGAACGCGCGTGGTCCGAGCGCGGGCGATGTCGCAACGGTTGGCGCGCTGCCGCCCGCGGCGCAGCAGGCATTCATCCGCGGCATGGTCGACAACCTCGCGGCGAAGCTCAAGGCCAACCCCAAGGATGCCGATGGCTGGATCCGGTTGATCCGGGCGTACACCGTGCTTGGCGACAAGGCGGCGGCGAAGGCCGCGCTCGGCGATGGATCGGCGGCGCTGGCGGATCAGCCGGCGATGCGCGCCACGCTTGTCGCCGCGGCGAGCGGGATGGGCGTATCCTGAGGCGGGTCGGCAGCCAGTCGCCCAGTCACGACTTCGCTGCGGCTCGCACGTTCGCGGGCGGCGAGACCCATGATCATACCGATAATGAGGAAGGCGAGCGGGAAGTTGTTTTCCTGCGACAGCACCAGCCGGATCACGACAAAAACAAGGATCGAGACTGCGGCGGGGCCGGCAAGGCCTAGTTCGCGATCGGTGGTGCGCAGGTAGACTCCGACTCCAACCTTCACCGCGGCGATCAGCAGTCCGAAGAACGCGACGAGGCCGACGACGCCGAGGTCGAGGACCGTCGTCAGCACGCCGCTATCGATCGTCAGATAGCCGCCCTGATTTGCGAAGCCGAGGACCGTTCCGCTGTTGCCGAGGCCATAGCCGATCGGATTGTGCAGCACGCGCGGCACCGTCATCTGGCGCTGGATCTTACGCGCCTCGTTGCTCGCCGTCTGGGCCCCGCCGCCAAGAATACGGTTCGACAATGTGTGACTGCTCAACACGACGCCGAGCAATAGGATGATTCCTGCGGGCGCGCCGAACAGCAGCGCCGGACCGAGCATGCCGCTGTTGCCCCTGCGCCAAACCCGGTACGCCCACATGAGCGGATAAGCGACGAATGCGACCATCGCGCCGACGAGGCCGAGCCGTGACTGGGTGACCAGGATCGACGCGATGATGAAGATCAGCGCGAGGATCAGCAGGGTTCGCCGGACGAAACCGTCGCGCGTCACGATGAGGTGAATGTTGAACGGGATCGTTATCGCCAGGAATTCGGCCATGACGAGGCTCAACGGGAACTGGCCATGGACGCGATATATCCCGTCGGCGGTCCGGGCCTGGGCGCCGAGGACGACCGCCATCATCGCCTCGTCCGCGCGCAAGAAGCTTGGAATATGATTAGCCCATGGCGGGTACCCGAGATCGAGTTCGATGAAGCCATCGATCGCGGTGAGGATGGCAAGGATGACAAGCGTGCTCATCAGCCACGTCGCCCAGCGTTTCTTGCTGAACAACAGGCACCCGAGCAGGAAGACGCCGACCAGCGCAAACTGATTGTCGACGAACATCTTCATCGACGTTGCCGGGTTACGCGACAGCGGCAGCGTGATGACCTGCGTCGCCTCCCAGAACAACAAGCTCACCCAGAACCACGACGACGTCCGCGCCGCCTTCGCCACGTACTGCCGCAGGTCGCTTGAGGTCGCGAAGCTGTACGCCAGCAAAAATGTCTGGAAAAGCAAGATCATGCGGGTCGGCGTCAGCCACGGCAGTCCGGGGAGGGCGACGGCGAGATAGACCGGCCAGATGATGTTCATCACGATATAGACTGGAAATACGCGTTCGAGCGCCGCCAAGGGAAACGTCGTGCGATCGGGCAGCATCCAGAGCGTGATCAGGAGCATCGCCACGATCGGCAGCGCGAGGATGAACAGCTTGTCCTGCGGCAGCAGAACCACCAAAACCCCATAGCCCGCCGCCAGCAGGATCCGCGAAAGAACGATCAGCACGCGGCGCAGGCGGCTCGAGTCGACGGGGCGTCGTGCGTAGGACGGGAGATAGGCGGGGTTCGAGTTAGCCATGCCGACCCCCGGAACCGACTGCCGTTCCGGCGTCGCATCGAATGTAGCGATACCGGGGTGAAGAGCGACGCGGCATCAAGCGATCAGCTCGATATACTCGATCGTCAGCCCGCGCGTGTAGATCGGGCTGAGGAAGTTGCAGTAGAAATCGCCGGCGCCCTTGACGTGCTTCGGTTCGAGCAGGCGCATTCCCGCCGCCTCCAGCTCAGCTGCCTTTTGATCGAGGCTTGCGACGACGTAGGCGAGGTGATGGAGCCCGCCCATCCCCCTGTTGAACTTGGCCAGGACCGTGCCTTCGTCGGGAATGACGAATTCGACCGGCGACGCGCCGTTTCCGGTGACGAAGATACACAGCGCGCCGAATTCGGGGACGTAGCCGCGATAGTCTTCGCGCAGGCCGAGGACCGCCATCATCGCCGCCGCCTCGGCTTCGTCGGGGGTGACGATGCCGACATGGTGCAGCACCGGGCCAGCAAGCATCACGACGCCGTCTTCGCGGACGTTTCGGGCACGAGGGCCGCGATCCGCGGGGCGAGCCATTGGGTCAAGACCACAGCCCCGCGGCGGTTGAGGTGCGCGACATCGGAATAATATTCATCGTGAGTCGACAGGAACGACGCGTCGATGATCGGCCCGTATCGCTCATAAAAGGCGCGTTCCTGAATGACATGCGGACCGGTATAATAAGGCAGGAACAGGAATGCGACGCGAATTCCGCGACGCTGCGCGAGCGTCGCCATCCGCGCGACATACGTCCGTTCGTCCCCGAACTCGATATCGGCGAAGCGGTCACCGAGCACCGGCGGGTGAACCCCGGCCTCGTAACGCCGGACCTGATCGAGCAGCGCCGCCTTGGTCAGCGGTTCCTCGCGCTCCGGCTCGACGCCTGCCGCGACGACGAAGCTGAGCGGTCGCCCCGGATTGGTCCCGGCATAGCGCTTCGGGTCGAACGTTGCCGGCAGCTCGAAGACTGCGGGAAAGACTTGCGCCGCGAGCAGCCGAAGCTGGCGGAACGGCAGGTACAGCAGGTTCGCCGGGTAATCGACGTTGCCGACGAAGGCCGGGTCGACGATGTCGGCGGCGGGGGCGACATATTTATACGCGGGATGGCCGTAGCGCCCGGGTTTCTCAATGACCCCGATGACGATCAGCTTGGGCGATTTGGTCTCGAGCAATTGCTGCACGATGACCCAGTGGAGATCGCGGCCATTTTCGGCGAGCGAGAAATTGACGGTATTCACCGTGCGGCCCAGCGCGGCGAGATCGGCCTGGAGCTGCCGCGAGTCGACCGCGGCCCCCGACCGCGACGGACCGACCACCGCGACATCGATCGGTGCCGGGTCGCAATGAATCCGCTCGTAGATCCAGCGCGCGCGCTTCTGGATGGTGTTTTCGAGCGTGCTGAACCGCTGGTACGGGTTGTCGGGGAGCGCTGCGGCGGCGGCCCCGGCGAGCACGACGGTGGCGAGGATCGCGAGGCCGGTCCGGCTCCAGTCGAGACGTCGCATGGTCGGCGTCTCCTAAAAGTTGAAGTAGAGGAAGACGGCGGCCCCGCGCTGGATGAACATGATCCCGGCGAACAGCACGACCCCGGCAAAGACGATCCCCGCGGTATTCGGCCGCCAGCGCCACATCAGCGGCGGATGATTGACGCCGCGCCATTCGGCGAAGTTCACCGCCGGGCGGTACGCTGCCATGATCTGCTGGGCGTTGGGGAACAGCGCGACAAGCGCGATGCTGAGCACGATCGTCACCGCGAGGTCGGCGGGCAGGCTTGCCGCCGACAATACGCCGATGCCGTCGACCCCGGTCATCGCCCGCGTGATCGTGGCGGCGTCGCCAAGGCTGATCGCGCGGAAGACGACGTTGGCGAAGGCGACGCAGATCAGCGTGATGACATGGTAGGCGATAACCTCACCACGGCCGATGACGCGCGGCGGCAGCTTGGCCTTGCGGCGGCGGCGGTTCGCCTGCTTGCGGCGCTCGCGCCAGATTTCGTTCACCAGCACATACAGTGCGTGCATCACGCCGAAGACGACGAAGGTCCAGCCCGCGCCGTGCCAGACGCCGATGAGGACGAAGGTGACGAGTGTCGGCACCGCGATCCCGGCAGCGAACGCGCTCCACCCGGTCAGCCCGCGCTCGGCCGCCCAGCGGTTCATCGGCAGCGCGATCGGCTGGTAGAGATACGCGAGCAGGAAGCGCTGTAGCGTCATGTGCCAGCGCCGCCAGTAGTCGATGATGCTGGCCGCGCGCAGCGGCGAGTGGAAGTTGAGCGGCAGCTTGACCCCGAACATCCGCGCGAGCCCGATCGCCATGTCGGAATAGCCCGAGAAGTCCATGTACAACTGGAGTGTGTACGTCACAGCCGCGGTCCAGCCGCGCGCGAGGTCGTACGGCGCGCCGCTGACGGCGCCGTCCGGGACCATCGCGTGGGCGAACATTGGGTTGGCGAAGCTTGCAAGCGTGTCGGCGATGACGGTCTTCTTGAACAGGCCGATCGCGAAGATGACGAGGCCGATGACGAGGTTGCGCGTCAGCAGCCGGGTGAATTGCGGAGCGCGGAGCTGCGGGATGATCTCCGAATAATGGACGATCGGCCCGGCGAGGAGCTGGGGGAAGAACGACGCGAACAGGCCGAACTCGACCGGGCCGGTCCCCTTCACCACGCCGCGCGACGAGTCGACGAGGTAGGCAATCTTCTGGAACGTGAAGAACGAGATCGCCAGCGGCAGGATGATGTGGTGGAGGGTGAAGTCCGACCCCGTCGCCGCGGCGACGTTCTCGACGACGAAATTCGCGTATTTATAATAGCCGAGCAGGCCGAGATCGACGACCAGCCCGAGCGTCAGCCATAGCTTGACCGCGACGCCCTGATCGCGCGCCCGTGCCCGCTGGATCACCCCGCCGACGATATAGTTAAAGACGATCGCAAACAGCAGGATCGGCAGGTCCTGCGGCCGCCACCACGCGTAGAACAACAGGCTGAAGAGCGACAGGACGATCGCGGCCGCGCCGCGCCCGAGCCACCGTCCGCTGGCGTAGAAGGCAATCAGCGCGAACGGCAGGAAGCCGAAGATGAAGACGAAACTATTGAACAGCATCGCGCGTCAGCCCACCCTGGCCGGATGCCGCCGGCTTCGCTGGTCCGCGAAGCCGTCCCCGATCGTCAGTGCGTAGCGGTCGCGCGGGGCGGCAGCAAGCAGCGGGGCGGCGGCGGCGGCGATCCGGTCGCTGGCGATCATCGCACCGCGACGGTTGAGGTGCGAGAAGCTTTGGAACAGCCGCGAATCGCTGGCCAGATCGCCATAGTCCGCGACCGGCCCAAAGCGCGTGTAGAAGTCGCGTCCCTCGATCACGGTCGCGCCACCGAATTCGGGCAGGAAGACGAACATCACGCGCGTATGATGTGCTGCCGCGAGCCGCGCCATCGCCCCGACATAGACCGGATCGTCGCCCTCGATCACCGGCGCCAGCGCGCGCGGGACCTTCGACGGCTTCTGGGTCGCCGCGAAAGCGCGGGCCTCGGCGCGCAGCTCGTCGGCCGTGTGGACGACATCCATGTCGATCAGCTTGCCGTCGGTCATCACCTGGCTGGTGGTGAAGTCGGTCGGCAGCGCGGCGTAGCGCGCGGGGTCGAAGCGGGTCCGCAGCCCGAAGGTCTGTGGAAACAGCGACGCCGCGAACAGCCGCATCTGGCGAAACGGCAGATAGGTGATGTCGTAGAGCGAGTTATGCAGGAACGGCTGCGGCGGCCACGCGACCGCGGCAGCCGGCGCGACATATTTGAAACCGGGATGACCCCAGCGGTTGCGGTCCTCGCTGACGAGGATGATCAGCAGCTTCGGATGTTTGACCTTGAACAACTCGTTGGCAATCGCCCATTCGAGGTTACGTCCATCCTCGATGACCGACATGTTGGCGACCGTCACCGGCTGGCCGAGCGCCGCCAGCTGCTCCGCGATACGCGGCGCGCTCAGGCCGATCTGCGAGCGCGACGGACCGATGATCGCGACGTCGACCGGGCGCGGATCGAAGTGAATGCGCTCGTACGACCACGTCGCATTGGCGAAGAGTGTGTCCTCGACCTGCTGCCAGCGCTGGTACGGATTGTCGGGCAAAGCGGCTGCGGCCACGGCGGTCAAGAACGCCGCCGCGAGGATGCCGATAAGTTTGGCGGACCAGTTGATCCGAATCACCGCGACCTACGCTTCATTGACGATTAGCATCGGCAGGTCGGGGGCGACATAGTCGGCGAGGTCGAGCCGCCATATCGTCTCGCCGCCGCCAGCATCACCACTGTCGTCGCCATTCACCCGGGCAAAGCCGAGCTTGGCATAATGGTCGGCGACCATCTTGTTCTTGACCGATGGGATATAGCGCCCGGTCAGCGCCGTCGCTCCCCCGGCGCGCGCGGCGGCGGCGATCTGCGCGAGCGCCGCTTCCTCCATCCGCCGCCCGAGGACGCGGCAGCTCATCAGCCACGTGTCGATCTCCCATGTCGCACGGTCGACGACGATGACCGAGATCATGCCGTTGTCGCCGAAGCGGTCGGCGAGACGGACCTGCAACGTCAGCTTGCCGGCATTGGCCTCGAGCGCCGCGACCTGCGCCTCGGTATAGCGCCGCGTCGTCAGGTTGAACTGGTTCGACTTGTTGATCAGTTGCGCGATCCGGGCGCGATTGACCGCGTCGAATGCGCGGAAATCGGCGACCATGTCGAGCGATGCCAGATACCCCGCTATGTCGCTCGTCCCGGCGAAGGCGGCGCGCTCGGCGTTGGCGCGGTACTGATCGGCGCGGTCGCGATCCTCCTGCGCGAAGGCGACTGCCTCGAAATATCCCGCGCCGAGCAGGATGCGCGGATACAGTGCCGGGTCGGCGGGGAGCTCGGGGACCGCGACCATCGGCAACTCGCGGCGGACCTGCGCGCGTTCGACCGGATTGTCGTCGAGGAAGACGAGGCTATCGAGGCCGATGTTGAGCGCCGAGGCGATCGCGCGGAGGTTGGTCGCCTTGTCGCCCCAGTTGGCGACGAACGACGCGATATGCGCTTCCTTGAGCGGCATGTCGGGATGATCGCGAAACGGGATCCGGGCGACGTCGTCGTCGTTCTTCGAGCAGACCGCGAGAATGATGCCGCGCTGGCGCAACCCAAGCGCCATCTGCTGGATCGCGAGGAACGCCTCGCCCTTCGCCGATCCCTGGCCGAGCGCGATGCCGTCGACGCCGTCGTCGCCGATGACGCCGCCCCACAAGGTGTTGTCGAGATCGAGGACGAGGCACTTGCGCGTCGTGCCGCGGATCGCCGCGATCGTCCGCGCGACGACATCGGCATAGAGCGGGATCAGGTCGGGGTCGAACGGCAGCTTCGCTGAATGCCACTGCCCGGCGTCGTGCCAGCGGTCGAGGCCGACCCACGCCGCCACCCGGGCGATGTCGACGAGCACGATCCGCTTGTCGCGCGCCCAGTCCGCCAGCCGGGCATTGAGCGCCGCCACCTGCGCCGTGACCGACCCAGCCTCGACCGCGTCGAAACTGCCGAACAGCGGCTCGACCGGGGGGACGATCGTTGCGACCATGACTCCGCCGGCTGCCGATGCGGCGAGGCCGTCGACCATCGCGCCGAGCATCGCCGCCGCCGCATCGATCGCCGCGGCGGGGTTTGCCTGAGCCCGGTCGAGCCCGAGGGTCCGATGGTCGAGCGCAATCAGGGCGAGGTCGAGACCGGCGGCACGCAGCGCGCTTTGCGGATCGATCGCGTCCTGCATCGCGCTGCCATAATCACCGCCGATCACCGTCGCGATCACCCGGTGCCGCAGCGCACTTGCAGCAATTGCGGGTTCGATGAGGCCGAGGGTGCCCGAGCCGATTATCCCGAGCCGGACGCGCGTCAAAGGTCCGGGCGCCGTGCTTCCGGCGACGTGCGATGCGACGGCTCCCGCGAGCAGGCCGAGCTGGTTGAGATCGAGCCGGGCGAGCGCGAGCGCGTAGAGCTGCTCCTCGACATCGGTGGCACCGTCGGCAATCGCCGCGCGAACCGCTTTCAGGCGGACGCGAAAGTCCGCTGCGGGTTCGAGCCAGTCGAGATCGGCAAGCATCGGTGCGGTCCCCGCTGCGTCAGGCGGGCAATTTGGCTTGGATAACCCGCGCAAGATCACCGACATTTTTGAGGTCGGCGATCTCCTCGTTGAGAAACTTAATCTTGAACAACCGCTCGAGCGTAATGATGAAACGAATGTGACTTAGGCTGTCCCACTCTTCGACATCATCTGCGGACGTTGCTTCGGTAACATCGAGTTCGTCGACGTCGAAGACGTCGACCATCACATCGGCGATTTTCGCGACTATTTCGTCAATCGTCATCGACAACACTCTTGTTCATGCCCCGCAAGCTAGTTACCGGGGAGTATGATTTACGCTGCACCGCAGTATCAAGGCCGGGCCAGACGCGCAACCGGCTTGCCGCCGCGATGACGGAGCGTGAAATCTCGATCGGTCTGCTGTGGCATTCGGACCGTTCGGGCAACCTTGGCGTCGGCGCGCTGACCGTCGGCAATATCGCGCTCGTCCGCGCCGTCGCGGCGGAACTCGGCATCGTTCCGACGTTCGTCATCATGGGCTTCGACGACAACCGGCGGTCGTACATCCACGACGCCGACATCCGGTTTTCGCCGCTCGGCCTCTCCACAGCAGCGAAGTTCGCCGCCGGTGTCGGCCGGATGGATTGCATCCTCGACATCGGCGGCGGCGACAGCTTCACCGATATCTACCCGTTCAAGCGCTACGCATGGATCGTCGCGTCGAAGATCGTCGCGATCGGCCAGCGCGTGCCGCTGGTCTTCGCGCCGCAGACGATCGGCCCGTTCCTTGGCGAGACGTTGGCAAAACGCACGCTCAACCGCCTTGCGCGCTGGTCGATGCGGCGCGCGCGCGCCGTCGTCGTCCGCGATGCGCGCTCGGCCGAAACCGTTCGCGCCCTCGTGCCGGGGGTCGAGCCGGTCTACGCCGTCGATGTTGCCTTCGCATTGACGTGGACGCCGCCGCAGCGCTCGCCCGGCGCGCCGCGGGTCGGCATCAATGTGTCGGGGCTGCTGTGGAACGGCGGCCATACCGGCAAGGGCGAGTTCAAGCTGGGTTACGACTACCAGGCGCTGATGACCGGGCTGATCGAGTCCCTTCTCGCGCGCGGCGACGTGACCATCGAGCTGATCTGCCACGTCAACGGCGAGACGGGCTCCAACGAGGATGACGGCAACGTCGCCGACACCCTCGCCGCACGCTACCCGGCCCTGATCCGAGTACCCGACTTCGCCTCGCCGTCGGCGGCGAAGAGCCACATCGCCGGGCTGGACGCCCTTGTCGCGGCGCGGATGCACGCGTGCATCGCGGCGTTTTCGAGCGGTGTGCCGGTGGTGCCGGTGTCGTACAGCCGCAAGTTCGAGGGGCTGTTCGGCTCGCTCGGCTACGACCGGCTGGTCCCGTTCACCGGCATGGGGACCGATGCCGCGCTTGCTTTCATCCTTGCCGCGCTCGATCAGCGTGCGATATTGGCGACCGAGATCGCGGCCGGACTGACCCAGGTGGAGGCACGGCTCGATGCCTATCGCAGCGTGTTGCGCACGCTGTTTTGCTCGCTTGGTAAGGGCTGAAGTGGATGCCGATCCTCGAAACGACTAATCTGTCGCCCGACGTCGTCGCGCTCGACAAGGCGCAGTGCATCACTGCCGGTGCGGCGCTGCACGAGCGCTACGCCGCCGCCGAGCCTTTTCCGCATATCGTCCTCGACGATTTCATCGACGCCGACGTACTCCGCCGCCTCGCCGCCGAATGGCCCGAGACTGGCCCCGACCGCACCTATTACGACCGGTCGCAGGAGCGGCTCAAGTACGAATGGCAGCCGCACGACGTGAAGACGCCAGGCCTGCGGGCCTTTCTGGCCGAGATGAACGCCGAGCCGATGGTGCGATTCATCGAGTCGCTGACCGGCATCAAGAAGCTGATCGCCGACCCTTATTACATCGGAGCCGGCCTGCACGAGACCAAGCGGGGCGGGCACCTTGGGGTCCATGCCGATTTCAATATCCACAAGGGGATGGACCTCCTGCGGCGCGTCAACCTGTTGATCTACCTCAACGACGACTGGCTGCCCGAATGGAAAGGCGACCTCGAACTCTGGTCGACCGACATGAAGGAGCGGCGCCTGTCGGTCCCGCCCAAGCTCGGCCGGGCGGTTATCTTCAACACCGACCTCGATAGTTTCCACGGCGTCCCCGACGTCATCGCCTGTCCGCCCGAGCGGTCGCGGCGATCGATCGCGCTGTATTATTATACTGCACCGGTCGACGGGCTCGCCAATGTGCCGAAGCGCACGACGGTGTTTAAACCGCGCCCCGGCACCGCAGATGTTCCTGACCGCGAGGTCGCACGCCGCCACTTCGTCAACGACTGGGTGCCCCCGGCGCTGCTGCGCGCGCTCAAGCGGCACTAGTCCCCGCCGCGCGTTCCGTCAGCGCGTCGATGCCGCGCGGCCACCTTCGATGCCGAGGAGCGCGAGTGGGTGGTGGCCCGCTGCATTGCTCGACCAGCCGGTCACCCGTCGCGCGACGAGCGCCCAGCGAACCGGGGCGAACAGCGGAATGAACGGCGCGTCGGCGACCATCGCGGCTTCGGCAAGTCCGAGCGTCGCTGCCTGCGCGATGGGGTCGGGAGTCGCGGCGGCGTTTTCGACGAGGGCGTCGGCCGCGGGGTTGCAGTAGCCCGCGGACTTTGCCGCGCAGGTGTACGGCAGCACGAACGCGAACGGCGAATCGATCCCCGACCGTTCGATCAGCGCGAGCTCATAGTCGCCGCGCGCGACGACTTGCGCGTGCAGCGCCGCGGGGCGGGCGATCGTCTGCGTCCTGACACCGATCCGAGCCCAGTCCGCGGCGATCTCGGTCGCGACCATCGCATGTTCGCGCGCATCGGGAAGGCTGATCGTCACGGTCAGCGGCGCGGCTGGCGAATAGCCCGCTGCAGCCAATAATTGGCGCGCGAGGTCGAGCCGAGCGGCGGGGGCGCTGATCGCCCAGTCGGGCAACGCCGGGACCCGCTCGCTCGGCAGCGGCGGCACGAGCCCGAGAACGGCGGGGAGCGCGACGCCGAACAGGCGGCTGCCGAGATCGTCGCGATCGATCGCCATCGACAGTGCGCGCCGCACCCGGACATCGGCCAACGGCCCCTGCGCCGTATTGGCGAGATAGCCGTAGACCGCCCATGCCGGTTCGACCCGGAGCGCATTCGACGATGCCATCAGCCGGGCATCGCCGAATCCCGCGAGCCCGTTGCCGACGACGAGGTCGGTGCGGTCGCGGGCAAAGCGGGCGACTGCAGCTCCGGGGTCGTCGACCGGGGTCAACGCGATGGCGGCGAGCGTGACCTTTGGATTCGGCACCGTCGCGGTATTCCGGGTCAGCATGATCGGCACTTTGTCCGAATCGGCGACGCGGAACGGCCCGAGCGGCGGCGGCCGGACGCCAGGTCGGGTCACAGCGAACTCGGGTTCGGCGAGCATCGCTAGGAGGTGCGGCATCGCCCCGGCGAGGCGGACCTCGACAACGTTATCCACAGGCGCGCCGACGCCCAAAACCGACGTCGGTTTGGCCCCCGACAGCACCTCCGGGCCGTTCTCGAATCCGAGCAATAGCGATCGCAAGGCGTTGCGGCTTCCGGGCTGGGCAGCGCGGCGGAACGAGGCGACGACGTCGCTGCCGGTGACGGGCTTGCCGTCGGGCCACGCACGTGGTCGCAGCCGGAAGATGACGCTGAGCCCGTTGTCGGCGATCCGCCAGCTCGAGGCGAGCCCGGGCACGACCTGGCCCGCGCCATCGAAGCTTGTCAGGCCAATTTGCGATGCCGCGACGATCGCTCTGCGCGGCGCTCCGGCGTCGCTCGTCTCGCGGCCGACGACGTCGGCGCGCAAGGTCGCGCCGCGATCGTCTTCCTTCGCGCCGCAACCGGCGAGAAGCACAGCGAGAAAGACGATACGCGGCGACATACATAGTGCGTTAGCCGCTCGGTCCACGCGGCGCAAAGCCGGGCGTGCCCGAATGGCCGCTTTCCCTCGGTCAATGATCGCTTGCTTGCGCGCGGCGGGCCGCCACCGCTAAGCGGGTGTGATGGTCGATTCTCCCGCCGCCGATGTCACCGCGATGATCGGCAACACCCCCCTGATCAAGCTGCGCGGACCCTCGGCACGAACGGGGTGCACGATCCTCGGCAAGGCCGAATTCATGAACCCCGGCGGGTCGGTCAAGGACCGTGCCGCGCTGTACATCGTCCGCGATGCCGAGGCGCGCGGCACGCTCGCACCGGGCGGGACGATCGTCGAAGGGACCGCCGGCAATACCGGGATCGGGCTGGCAGTCGTCGGCAATGCGCTCGGCTACCGCACGATCATCGTCATGCCCGAGACGCAGAGCGCCGAAAAGCAGGCGACGCTGCGTGCGCTCGGGGCCGAACTCGTCCTCGTCCCTGCGGCGCCGTATTCGAGCGCGTGCCACTATGTGCATCAGTCGCGGCGGATCGCCGAGGAGACGCCGGGCGCGGTGTGGGCAAACCAGTTCGATAACATCGCCAATCGCTTGGCGCATATCAAGACGACCGCGCCCGAGATCTGGGCGCAGACGGCGGGCACCGTCGATGGCTTCACTTGCGCGGTCGGCACCGGCGGCACGCTCGCCGGGGTCGCGCTCGGCCTGCGCGCGGTCGCGCCCGGAGTCGCCATCGCGCTCAGCGATCCTGACGGCGCGGCGCTGTACGACTGGTTCGCGCACGGCGAATTGCGCGCCGAAGGTAACTCGGTTGCAGAGGGTATCGGCCAGAGCCGGATCACCGCGAACCTCGAGGGGCTTAGCGTCGACGCCCAATTCCGTATCTCTGACCGCGAAGCGCTGCCGCTCATTCATGAGCTGCTCGAGCATGAAGGACTGTGCCTCGGCCTGTCGTCGGGGATCAACGTCGCCGGCGCGATCCGTCTGGCCGAGCACCTCGGTCCGGGCAAGACGATCGTCACGATCCTGTGCGACTCGGGGCTGCGCTACCTGTCGACGATCTACAATCCGGCATGGTGTGCGGCGAAAGGTCTGATCGCACCGCCATGGATGGTCGGCTAGACAAGCGCATCCACAGAGACTAAACGTCCTTAACCAGACCATGTGAACCGTCCTGCGGTTCGCACGTCCGGTATCGCCGGACGATAGTTTTGCCAGCGAGGGCCAGTGGACAAACCGTCACGTATCGCCCGAACGACACGATCGTTCAGCGCGCAACGGATCAATGCTGGTCTGACCGGACTTGCCGCAATTTTCCTGATCGTAGTCTCGGCTGCGGCGGGTATTCGCTCGGCGCGTCCGGCATCGCCCGTGGACTCGAAAGCCGAAACGCTCGCGGTTCTCGGCGTCGCCCCGAGTTCGGGTACCGACGCGACTCTGCATAAAAGCGCCCAAGCCGTGGCGCCGGTTTCGCAGGTGCCAGCGAAGAGCTCGTAACTTGCTTGGTCGCCCCGCAACCGCGGCTGGCGACAGTCGAGCGCAAGTCGTTGTAGTTAAGAAATCGTATCACTTATTACACAGACTTATCCACAGGTCTCGCGGTTCATTCGCGTCCGCGAACAAACCATGTCCAAAATAGAAGAGACGTAGAACAAACCTCAAATCAGACGTCGTTTCGGATCATTTCCCACGATTTCCCATTGCTAGACCACGAAAGCCCATGTAGCTGTTGTCCACAGCAAGCATTGGGGTTTCGCATTATCCGGTCCGCCAGCCTATCGACCCCGTCGATGCGCCCGGAAGGGTCTTGCCCGAAAGCTTGCAGGCTGTGGGCGGATCAAACGCGTGGTGGACGAATCGTTTCTCGGTAATGCTCTGAACGCAATCGACGCGAAGCAGCGCGTGTCGGTGCCGTCGAGCTTCCGTGACGTCATCGCCGCCCGGTCCGAAGCGCGGGCCGTCATCCTCGGGCCCGCCGAGCGCGCCGACTGCCTCGTCGGCTACGACCAGGGCTATCCGGCCAAGGCGCGCGCCGAACTCGAAGCGCGATTTGCCGGCGACTATAGCGAAGCCCGCGACGATCGTTTCCGCGCTACCTTCGGTTCGGCCGAGAAATTCCCGATCGACGACACCGGTCGGATCATCCTGTCGGCGGCAATGAAGGATGCTGGCGAGATCGACCGCCTCGCGCTGTTCTGGGGCATGGGCGACTATTTCGAGATCTGGAACCCGCACCGCTTCATCGCGCGCGCCGGGCTCGACCCGCGCGTCATCCGCATGGTCCGCCGCCTGCTCGATGCGCGGGGCGAGGCATGAGCCACGTTCCCGTCCTGCTCGACGAAGTCATGGCAGCACTCGCGCTCGGCGCCGGCGACACCTACGTCGACGCCACCTTCGGCGCCGGGGGCTATTCCCGTGCTGCCCTCGACCGCAACGTCGCCCACGTCTGGGGGCTCGACCGCGATCCGACCGCAATCGCCGCCAACGCGCTCGACGATGCGCGCCTCGTCCTGATCGAGGGGCGCTTCTCGGCGATGGACGCCGAACTTGCCGCGCGCGGCGTCGATGCCGTCGACGCCGTGGCGATGGACATTGGGGTGTCGTCGATGATGCTCGACCAGCCCGAGCGCGGCTTTTCGTTCATGGCCGACGGGCCGCTCGACATGCGGATGGGCAGCGATGGCCCGACCGCCGCCGACTTCATCAACACCGCGGGCGAGGCCGAGATCGCCGACGTCCTGTTCCAGCTCGGCGACGAACCCAAGGCGCGCCGGATCGCGCGGGCGATCGTCAACGACCGCCCGTTCGAGCGGACGTCGCAACTCGCCGGCCTCGTCCGCAGCGTCTGCGGCGCTTCGAAGACCGGCAAGGACCCCGCGACCCGGACGTTCCAAGCGCTGCGGATGTACGTCAACGACGAACTCGGCGAGCTCGACGCAGGGTTGCGCGCCGCCGAGCGCTTGCTGCGGCCCGGCGGGCGCCTTGCGGTGGTCAGCTTCCACAGCCTCGAAGACCGCGCGGTCAAGACCTTCTTCCGCGACCGTTCGGGGAGCGCGCCCGCCGGATCGCGGCATCTGCCGATGGCCGACGCGGGTCCGGCGCCGACCTTCATGACCCCGGCCAAGCCTGTCCGCCCATCCGACGAAGAGAATAACCGTAACCCTCGGGCGCGGTCCGCGACGTTGCGCGCCGCCGTCCGTACCGCCGCCCCAGCATGGAGAGCCGCATGAAAACCAGCTTCAAATCGGCGGCCTTGATCGCCGCGGCACTCGCCTCGGCGATGGGCTGTTACACCATCTCGCTCCGCGCCTCGGCCGAACGCGCCGGGATCGATGCCGCGCGACAGCGGATCGCGCGCGATACCGCCGACATCCGCCTCCTCCAGGCCGAACTTCGCACGCGCGCACGGCTGCCCGAACTCGAGCGCTGGAACGTGCAGGTCCTCGCGCTTGCCCCGCCGCGCGCCGAACAGCTCCTCGGCAATCCGGTGCTGCTGGCAAGCTATGCCGCGCCGGCGGCTCCGCACGCACCGGTCGAGGTCGCCGCGGTCGTCCGCAACGCGCCCGCCCCGATCGCGCCGATCCGCCGCGTCGCCTTCACACCGGCGCCGCGCGTCGGCAACGACCTTAGCGTCGACGCCCGGCTCGTTTCCGTCGCCGCGACGAGCGAGACCGCCACCTTCCAGA
>JAYTTV010000165.1:0-5979 GCA_043745075.1 Sphingomonadaceae bacterium | reverse complement strand
GGAAGGGCTTGGTGACATAATCGTCGGCGCCGAAGCCGAAGCCGCTGACCTTGGTCGCGGTCTCGGCGTCGCCCGACAGGATCATCACCGGGGTGGTGATCCGCGCCAGCCGCATGCGCCGAAGTACTTCATAACCGTGGACATCGGGCAGCGTCAGATCGAGCAGGATGGCGTCGTAATCGTAAAGTCGTGAGAGCTCGATCGCCGCTTCGCCCTCGGAAACGGTCTCGTGCTCGACACCGACACCACTCAGCATCAACGTTACGGCTCGCGCCATCAACTTGTCATCTTCGATCAGCAGTACGCGCATGACCACCCTTTCACTAACCGGAACATCCCGCCGTGCAGCGGTGCACCACAGATAAACTCATTTCGTCGCACAAGTAAAGAAGGTTAACTATACAGAGACGTAGCAATTGGCAATTGGTGCACAATGATCACAGAAATCTTTTCCCGCCCGATCGCCAGCCTAATGCCGGCTTTCGAACACTTCGCGGTAGACTTGGACCCGGGTAACGCGGAGTCCGGGGGTACCGGCGGCGTCGATCGCCCGCTCCCACAATCGGAGTTCCTCGTCGCTCAGGCTGTAACGTGTGCACGCCTCGGTGCGGGTGACGACGCCCTCACGGATCCCTCGAACGACATCGGCCTTGCGGCTGGCGACCCAGCGCTTGGTATCCGAGGGTGGCATCCTGTCGATGGCTGATAGGTCGTCGACTGAAGCAGTGCGGTGGGGCATGGGAAATTCCCGTTTAAGCGAAGCTTACTTAGTACGGCATCGTACACTGATGCGCTATAGTTCATCTGAGATAAATAATAGAGATGATCATTACATGTTCAAATCATTTTATGGTTGAAGAAGAATTAAGAATGGAACCCAGTAGAATTACTGTAGTCGTGGCAATGTCCGGAGGGGTCGACTCTTCGGTCGTTGCGGCGCTGTGCGCCGAGGCGGGATATGCGACGATTGGCGTCACACTCCAGCTATACGATGACGGGGCGGTCAGGGCCCGAGCAGGAGCTTGCTGCGCCGGCGCCGACATCGAAGACGCCCGCCGGGTCGCTGATAAGCTCGGTATTCCACACTATGTACTCGATTACGAGAGTGCTTTTCGTGAGGCGGTGATTGACGATTTTGCCGATGCATACTTGCGCGGCGAAACGCCGGTGCCGTGTATTCGTTGTAACCAAACAGTTAAGTTTCGCGATCTACTCGGTGTTGCGCGCGATCTCGGGGCGGAGTGTCTCGCCACCGGCCATTATGTGCGCCGCTTCGAAGGGCCGCACGGCGCCGAGCTGCATCGCGGGGTCGATCCGGCCAAGGACCAGAGCTATTTCCTATACGCGACGACGCGCGAGCAGCTCGACTATCTGCGCTTTCCCCTCGGCGGCCTGACTAAGGCGGCGGTGCGGGACCACGCCGTGCGGCTCGGGCTCTCGGTCGCGGCCAAGCCCGACAGCCAGGATATCTGCTTCGTCCCCGGCGGCGACTACGCGTCGATCGTGCGGCGCGTGCGGCCCGAGGCCGACGCCCCGGGGGATATCGTCGACCGCGCGGGCCGGGTGCTGGGGCGTCACGCCGGGATCGTCGGCTACACGATCGGCCAGCGGCGGGGCCTTGAACTCGGCGGCCTTAGCGAGCCGCTCTACGTCGTCGGCCTCGACGCCGCGCGCCGCGAGGTCATCGTCGGCCCGCGCGCCGCGCTCGCGGTGTCGGGCGTGACGCTGAGCGACTTCAACTGGTTGGGCGACACGGCTGTCGCCGGCACCGAGGATGGCGAGCAGCGCGTCGAGGTCAAAGTCCGGTCGATGGCGGCGGCGGCAGGCGCGGTCCTGACCGGCGGCAGCGTCCCGACGCTGACGTTCGACGAGGCCGAATTCGGCGTCGCGCCGGGGCAGGCGGCGGTGATCTATGCCGGGGCGCGCGTCCTCGGTGGCGGCACGATCGCGGCGACGGTAGCTGCGATGCAGCCTGAGCAGACGGCGTCAATCGTCTGACACACGTCAAGAAATTGACGTGTGTCGCGTCAAATTGTTGACGCTCAGCCGTCGATTACCCGCCCGCCCCCTCCTGACCGAAGTTGGCACGAGGCTTGCTTAGCTCTCGGCAAGACCCTGGGGGCTTGCCATGTCGTCACGTGCCGCGATTACGATCTCCGAAGCTGCCCGGGCGATGCACCCGGGGCTGGCGCAGGCAATTGACGACGCGGGCGGGCAATCGTTGCGCCACGGCGTGGTCGACGTCGTTGCCGATGGCGAACATCGCGGCGAGAACCGCGAACTCCGCAACGGCACGCGCCGGATCATTGTCGCGCGAGCGAAGCACCCGCACACCTCACGACAGGGGGGCGACAGCACCGTCGCGTTCGCCGACGCCGAGCTTCGTTTCGCCGCTGCGGCGATCGTCGCGCTGGCCCGGGGCGACCTTGCCGCGCTCGCCGATCCCGCGTCGATCGCGCTCGAAGCGCTTGCCGAACGGGTCGCGGTGCGCGGCATCGCCGTCCTGATCGAGGGGGCGACGGGGACGGGCAAGGAAGTCCTTGCCCGCTCGATCCACGCCGCGTCGCCGCGCCGCAATGCCGCGTTCGTCGCGGTCAACTGCGCCGCACTCCCTGAAGCGATGCTCGAGGCGTTGCTGTTCGGACACGAGCGCGGGGCCTTCACCGGGGCGGGAGCGAGCGCGCCGGGGCTGTTCCGCGCGGCCGATGGCGGCACGCTGCTGCTCGACGAGATCGCGGAACTTCCGCTCGGGCTGCAGGCGAAGCTGCTGCGTGCGTTGCAGGAGGGCGAGGTGCTGCCGATCGGCGCAACCTGCCCGGTCAAGGTCGACGTTCGCGTCATCGCCGCCGCCAACCGCGACCTTGCCGGCGAAGTCGCCGCCGGGCGATTCCGCGCCGACCTGTTCTACCGGATCGCGGTGTTTCCGCTGGCGACGACGCCGCTCGCCCACCGCCGCGCCGATATCGTGCCGATCGCGGCGGCGCTGTGGCTGCGGCAGGGGACGACGGCGTGGCCGACGGCGGCGTCGTTGGCCCGGCTCGAGGCGCACGACTGGCCGGGCAACGTCCGCGAACTCGGCAACGTCCTCGCGCGCGCCGCGGTGATCGCCGAGGGCGAGCGGATCGAGGCGCGCGATATCGTCTTCGATGCCGCGGCAGTGGCGCCGGCTGCGGCCTCGCTCGGCGGCGCGATCCGCGAGCGCGAGTTCGACGTCATCAGCGCGACACTCGCCGACTGCGCCGGGCGGCGCGGCGAGACCGCGACGCGGCTTGGGATCAGCGAGCGGACGCTGCGCTACAAGCTCGCGGCGATGTCGGCAGGGCGCTTGCCCGCGATGGCGCGGATGACGATGCAATGATCGCGCCGTTGAAAGGCATCGACACCAGCAGCGTGCTTGCGCTCCGCGCGCAGATTCTCGACCGCAACGCGGCGCTGTCGGGCAAGGCCGCCGAGCCCGCGAAGACCGGCTTCGACAGCGCGATCACCGAGGCGTTGCGCGCGGTCAACACGACGCAATCCAAGGCGGGCGACGTCTCGGCGGCGTTCGAGCGCGGCGACACCGTCGACATCGCCTCGGTCATGCTCGCGCGGCAGAAGGCGTCGATCGCTTTCGAGGCGACGCTCCAGGTCCGCAACAAATTGCTGTCGGCGTACCATGACGTGATGAGCATGCCGGTATGAGCGACCTCGCGGTGCTCGATCCGCGCGCGATGACGCCGTTCGCGGGGTTGCGGCTGCGCGGCCAGCGGCTGCTCGCACAACCGGCGATCCGCCGCTCGCTGCCCGCGCTCGCGGTTCTGCTCGCGCTCGTCGTCGGCGGGGGGCTGTGGCTGGCGTTGCGCGCGCCCGATTACCGCCCGGTGTTCGCGCAATTGGGGGAGAGCGACAAGGCGGCGGTGCTCGCCGCACTCCAGACGGGCAATTTCAAGGCGCATGTCGACCCCGACACCGGCGCGGTCGAGGTGCCCGCGAGCGACGTCGCCGCGGCGCGGATCATGCTTGCGGGGCAGGGACTGCCCAAGGCGGCGGCGAGCGGGCTCGACGTGCTCGGCACGATGCCGCTCGGCAGCAGCCGCGCGGTCGAGACGGCCCGGCTCAAGTCGGCGGCGGAGAGCGATCTCGCCGCGAGCATCATGGCGATCGACGGGGTCGACCATGCCACGGTCCACCTCGCGGCGGGCGAGCAATCGGTCTTCATCCGCGACGCCGCCGCGCCGACCGCATCGGTCTTCGTCCGTCTCGCCCCCGGGCGCAGCCTCAACGACGCGCAGGTCCGCGCGATCGTCCATCTCGTCGCGTCGTCGGTCGCGGGATTGTCGCCCGATCGCGTCAGTGTCGTCGACCAGTCGGGGAGCTTGCTGTCGGGCGACGCGAGCGGCCCGCTCGGCGACAGCGCGCGGCAGCTTGCGTACCAGTCGAGCGTCGAGGACGGGTTACGCCGCCGCGTCGTCGCTTTGCTGACGCCGATCCTCGGGGCGGGGAATTTCTCGACCCAGGTCGCCACCGACCTCGATTTCTCGGTCAACGAGGCGACGCGCGAAAGCTACGACAAGGACGGGGTCCTGCGCTCCGACCAAAACAGCAGCGCGACCGAAGCCGGACAGCAGCCCGCGCGCGGCATCCCCGGAGCATTGTCGAACACCGTACCGCCCGCGGCGCAGGTTTCCGCATCGCCGCCGATCCCGGCACTGCCGGCGGTCGTGCCGGGCACCCACAGCGAGAGCTATGTCCGCGGCTATGAAATCGGTAAGGCGGTGTCGGTGACGCGCGCACCGGTCGGAGCGGTCCGGCGGGTGTCGGTCGCGGTCGTCGTCCGCGATTCCTCGCTCGGGGCGGCGAAGGAGCAGGCGGCGCAGGTCGCGTTGCTCACCGGGCTGGTCCGCAGCGCGGTCGGCTACGACGCCCGCCGCGGCGACGTCGTCACCGTCGCCGGGCGTGCCTTTGTCGCGACGCCGAGCGAGCCGGTGGCGAAGTGGTGGGAAATCCCCCTCGTCGCGACCGGCGTGGAGGCGGCGACTGCGCTCGGCGGGGTTGCGCTACTGGTGTTCGGGGTCGTGCGGCCCGCGGTGCGCGTGCCGGTGCCGGGGTCCGCAGACGAACCGCAACGCTCTGAAGACGCGACCGAAATCATCGAACTCGACCCGCTCGACTACGCGATCAAGCTCGCCGAGACCCGGCTGCTCGTCGGCCAGGACGTCGACCGCGCCTCGGCGGTCGTGCGGCAGATGATGGCGGCGGACGCCGAATGATCCACGACAACCTCACCGGCGCGCAGAAATGCGCGGTGCTGCTGCTGCTCCTCGACGAGGTGCAAGCCGCCGAATTGTTGCGGCAAATGGCGTCGGAGGAAGTTCGTGCGGTCGGCCACGCGATGCTCTCGGTCGCCGAGATCGAGCCGCGCGCGATCGATACCGTACTCGATGAATTTCTCGCCGCGAGCAAGACGACGGTCGCGCTCGGCGGCGGCGGTGTCCAAGTCCGCTCGGTCCTCGAACGCGCGCTCGGCCCGCAGCGCGCCGGCGGCCTCCTCGGCGAACTCGGCCCCCCGGTCACCCCGCGCCCCTTCGCCGCGCTCGAATGGGTCACCCCCGCCGCAATCGCGGCGATGCTGGCCGCCGAGCATCCGCAGGCGGCGGCGGTTGTCCTCGCCCACCTCGAACCGCAGCGAGCGTCCGACGTGCTCGCCGAGATGCCCGAAGCGCTCCAGCCCGACATCCTCTACCGGCTGGCGACGATGGGGCCGGTCGCGGGCGTCGTCGTCGCCGGGCTCGACCGGGCTTTCGAGGTACGGCTCGCCGCGACCCCGGTCACTCCCCCGGCAGCGGTCGTCGCCGGACCGGATCTCGCCGCCAAGCTGATCGCGATGGCCCCCGATCAGGCGCGCCTGCTTGCGGCACTGCGCGAACTCGATCCGGCGATGACCGAGTCGATCGCCGAGAGCCTGTTCGTGTTCGACGACCTGCTCAAGATCGACTCGCG
>JAYTTV010000164.1:0-1577 GCA_043745075.1 Sphingomonadaceae bacterium | reverse complement strand
ATCATCGTCCCCGACCCCGCCAGCGATCGCCGCATGTCGAGCGACAGCGCCCCGAACACCGGGTTGCGGCCGAGTTGCTCGGTCCAGGCCTCGATGGCGCTCACCCCTGCCCCCGCTCCATTCACCATGACTGGTGAAGCAGCTTGTGCCACGGCGGGGCCGGTCGTCACAACCGCGCTAACGACGCAACGCGGGGCGGAGATCACTCTCCACCCCGGCGCCGTTTGTTGGTCGTGGTCGGGTCGATCAGCGCGACGCGTACTGCGGCGCGCGCGCGTTGAGCTGGTTCATCGCATCGCCGATCGCGGCGCGGTAGCAGCGATTGACCGACGTCCGGCTGGCGAGGTCGAAGTCGGAGTTGAAGCTGCCGCAGACGTTGCGGGCGGCATGCTCGATGCGCGACTTCAGCGTCGTCTGCCCGGCGCTCGAATGGATGTCGAGGTCGGCGTACGAGACGCGGGCCGTCGGCGTGGTCTGGGCATTGGCCGACGGCGCGGCGAGAGCGGTCATGGCGACCACGGCGGCGAGGACGATCTTCATGGTGGTAACTCCCTGTTGCGTCGGTGCCGGACTATCCGTGCGCCGATGCCCCCTGATAGGAGCCGGGCCCGGGACGCGCTGTGACGGGAATCACACGGAATGCGTGGTCGTGCGGCTGGGCGGATTTTAAACCGAGCGGGCGTGCGACGGATCAACCGAGTGGCCGGGTGCGAGGCGGATGACGAGGTCGGCGCAGCCGAACATCTCGGCGAGGATGTGCCGCGTCAGCCGCTCGTAATGCGCCACGAACCGCGCGACCTCGGCGGCGGTCATCACCCCGGCCCCGCGGCGTTCCTGCTCGGCCCGCCAGCCAGCGACGACCTCGAACCCCGGCGCGGCGAGGAGGACCAGCCGGTCGATCCGGGCGAACAGGGCGCGGTAGCCGGGACCGCCCAGCGCCGTGTTGACGGACGCCCGCCAGCGCCCGTCGCGGTCGTCGTCGCGTTCGAGCGCGTTGATGGGGATGGCGAGATCGGCCTCGGCTTGGGGGATTGCGCCGACGCACCAGCCCTCGAAGATCAGCACGTCGAGCCCCGCGACCGGCTCCCAGTCGCTCTCAAGGGCGCGGTCGTCGCTCGCCTTGTCGAAGCGCGGCAGACGGACCGCCTCGCCCCGGTCGAGCGCGGCGAACAGCGCCAGCCCGAGCGAAGTCTCGTGGGTCCCCGGAACCCCGCGCGTGGCGAGGAGCGGATGGACCGACGCCGCCAGCGCGAGCCGGTCGGCGCGGGTCAGGTACAGGTCGTCGAGCGACAGCGTCGCCGCCGCGAGGCCGCTCGCGGTCAGCGCCTCGACCACCGCCGCCGCGACGGTCGACTTGCCGCTCCCCTGCGCGCCGCAGAGCCCGATCACCAGCGGGCGGCGTGCGACGTCATCGAGCGCGTCGCGAACCACCGCCTCGACGAGCGCGGCCGCGGTCATCCCCCGAGCCGGTAGCCGACGCCCAGCTCGCTGCGGATCAGCATCATCCCCTCCGGCCCGAGTTTCTGCCGCAGGCTGCGGACGACGACGCGGAGATATTCGACGTCGTCGTCGTGCGC
>JAYTTV010000163.1:0-1579 GCA_043745075.1 Sphingomonadaceae bacterium | reverse complement strand
CGGAGCAACCTCCGCGTCGAGACGCGTGCATTGGCGCAACGCATCGTCTTCGACGGCAAGACCGCGGTCGGCGTCGAGTTCATGCAGAACGGCAAGCTCGTCCGCGCCCACGCCCATGCCGAGGTCATTCGAGCCGCAGGCGCGGTCGAATCGCCGAAGCTGCTCGAGCTGTCGGGGATCGGCCGCGGCGAAATCCTGCGCGAACACGGCATTCCGCTGCTCCACGAGGCTCGCGGCGTCGGCGAGAATATGCAGGATCATTATATGATCGGCGCGCAATGGGCGGTGAAGCCGGGCTTCCGCACGGTCAACCAGATGGCGCACGGCTGGGGGCTGGCGAAGGAGGTCGCCAAATACGCGCTGACCCGCAAGGGACTGCTCAGCTACGCCGTCGCGCACGTCGTCGCCTTCACGCGAACGCGTCCCGAATTGGCGAGCCCCGACGTCCAGCTCCACCTGATGGCGGCGTCGGTCGACCTCGCGAAGCAGAACGAATCCCAGCAGTTCGATCTCGAACGCACCCCAGGCGTTACCTGTACCCCGTGCCAGGTCCGGCCTGAATCGCGCGGCCATATCCACATCCGCTCGGCCGACCCGGCGATCTATCCGACGATCGTCGCCAATTATCTGGCCGACCCGATCGACCAGAATGTCGCCGTCGCGCAGGTCAAGCTGATCCGCCGGGTCATGGCGCAACCGGCGATCACGCCGTATCTCGTGTCGAACAACGACCCGTTCGGTGGCACCGACGAAGCGATGCTCGACTACGCCCGCAACGCCGGATCGACGCTGTACCACGTCGTCGGCACCTGCCGGATGGGGTCGGACCCCGCCGCCGTGGTCGATGCCGAGCTGCGCGTGAACGGGGTCGAGCGGCTGCGCGTCGTCGATGCCTCGATCATGCCGAAGATCGTTTCGGGCAACACCAATGCGGCGACGATCATGATCGCCGAGCGCGCCAGCGACCTGATCCTCGGGCGTCAGCTGCCGACGGCACTCGCGTCCTGAACACTGCCGCGCCCGCCGTCCCGCGGACGATCGCGATCGTCGTCGCGGTCGTGATGTTCATGGGCATCCTCGAAGGGACGATCATTTCGACCGCGCTGCCGCAGATGGCGCACGATTTCGGGGTTCCGCCGGTCGATCTGAGTGTCGGGATCACCGCTTATCTGCTGGTTTCGGCGATGCTGCTGCCGATCAGCAGCTGGATCGCCGAGCGGCTGGGGACGCGGCGGGTGCTCGTCGCGGCGATACTCGGCTTCGCGCTGGCGTCGCTTTTATGCGGGACGAGCACGAGCCTGCCGACTTTCGTCGCTGCCCGCGCGGTCCAGGCGGCGTTCGCCAGCGTGATGGTGCCGGTCGCCAACCTCGTCCTGCTGCGCGTCACGCCCAAGCGCCAACTCGTTGAGATGACAGCGATAAGCACCACCCCAGCGTTGATCGCGCCGGTCGTCGGTCCTCCGCTCGGCGGCTTCATCACCGCTACGGCGGGGTGGCATTTCATCTTCTGGGTCAACATCCCGCTTGCTGTCATCGGCATCGCGATGGTCTGGCGCTTCGTCCCGAACCTGTATGCCCA
>JAYTTV010000162.1:0-6050 GCA_043745075.1 Sphingomonadaceae bacterium | reverse complement strand
ATGATCGTAGCGGAACGCGGCGTCGATATCGAGGCGCTGGAAGAACCGCGTCGCATTGTCGGGGCCGAAGATCTGCACATAGATTTCGGCATAACCCGAATCGACCCGACGGCTGGGGTGCGTGTAGGTCAGCGGCGTCGTGGGATTACCACGCGCGGAGCCGAGGTCGACCCTGAACTCCTGGCCTTCATAGCCCGCCGCGACTTTGACGCCGCCGCCGGGCAGATTGAACAGCGTGCCGTTGACGTTCGCCTCATAACCGGTGAAGTGTCCGATCGTCGGGGCGATGAAGATCTGGTTGAAGATCCCCGCGAGTGTCGCCGCCGATGTCCGGTGCAGGCTGTACGGATCGAAGGCGGTCGCGGGACTGCTGCTGGCGAGCGCAGCATTCAACGCGGCGTTGCTGACCCCGTTGAGCGTGATCGAGTTGTCGTACGTCCTTCCCTTGTTGACCAGCACCTCGAGGCGGAAGTCGCCGGGCAGCTTGACCCGGATGCCCGGGGTCACCTCCCAGCTTTCGGAATGGCCGGGATTTAGGTTGCGGCCGACGTCGGCACCGAAATTATAGTCGAGCAGATACGAGGTAGCGATGAATCCCGCCGGCCTGATGAAGAAGGCGTTGGTCTGCGGCACCGTCAGCGTCGCGTTCGCATACGACGGGAGCCGGACGAACGAGCGATAGCTGTAGAAGCCGTCGGCAAAGACCGACAGCCAATCGGTCACGTCGTACGTCAGCGTGGCATTCGCCGAATCGTAGCGCTGGCTCGGGATCAGGTCCTGCCCGCGCAGGTCGTCACAGGTATTGCTGGTCCCGCGCACGAGGCCCCCGGCGCCTGCCTGGGTCACGCCGCCCTGTGGCACCGCGTATGACGAGGTGACGCCGCCCTGCGTCGCGCGGATCGTCCCGGGATCGCAGCGGGTCACGCTGTAGTTGTTGCCGCCGAAGCTCGTCTGGTTCGACGTGAAGAAGGGACGGTCGAGGCCGTTGAGGCTGGTCTTGTCGACGTGCTCGTAGGCGACCATGATTTGGCCGTTGGTCCATTTATGCCCGGCCGCGATGCCCGCCGATTTCTCGTTGTAGACGCCGTCGTCCGACACTCCGAAGCGCGCGAACGCCTCGATCCCATTGAGCGACCGTCGCGGAATCAGATTGACCACCCCTGCAACGGCGTCCGACCCGTAGATCGCCGAGGCACCGTCGGCGACGACCTCGATCCGCTCGACGCCCAGCGTCGGCAGCACCGACGGGTCGGTCGAGCGGCCATTGTTCGTCACCCGATGGCTGTCGATCAGGATCAGCGTCGCGTTCGGGCCGATGCCGCGCAGGTTGATCGAGTTGCCGTAGGTGATGTTGCCCGACCCGCCCGACTGGCCCCGCGAATTCTCCGAGACGCCGAGGTCGAACACCTGCGGCAGCTGCCGGATCGCGTCTTCGATCGTCGTGCGGCCCGACTGGGTGATATCGGCCTGGTTGAGCGCGGTGATCGGCGAGCCGACGGGGGCCTCGACGCGGATGCGGCTGCCGGTGACGACGATGTCATCGGCAGGTGCGGCGCTCGACGCGGGGGCGGTCAGGATTTCCTGCGCGACCGCGGCATTGGCGAGGGCGAGTGCTGCGATGCCAGTCCCGACTCGAAGTACGGCGCGTCTGGCGCGAGAGGTCTGGTCGGTCATCGGTCTTCTCCCTTTGGCTCCGGGACTTCGCCCGGGTAGCGTCATGATTCGGTCGCTTACGGCAGGACGGGCAGATCGATGCTCGACGCGCCGCGCGCGATCGTGAGCACCGGTGGCGGGGTTTGCTCGATCGCCTTGAGGTCGCGCTGGCGCGGGTCGGCGCCGGCGATGGTGAAACGGAGCCGCGCGCCCACGGGCAGTTCCCGCGATACCGGCGTCAGCGCGATCGCGAGCTCCGCGACGCTGCCGACCGGCAGCGGGGCGACATCGGCGGCCATTCCCGAATGCCACGGCAGCCCGAGCGTGTCGTACGGTGCCGGCGACGCCTTGCGATGAGACAGCTTGAGCCGCCCGAAGGACAGCACCTCGTCCTTGCCGTCGGGATGGATCTCGTCGACGTAGACGAACACATCGGCGTCGGGCCGATCGGCCGAGACCGCCAGATGGGCGACCGGCGATCCGACGAGCGTCAGCGGTGCGGTGAGTGGAGCGGTCGTATAACTCAGCCCATGCGTATCCATCGGCCCCGCCCAAAAGGCGAAATAGTCGGGCGGCGGGAGATCATAGTCGACGGTGAACCGGTCGCCGCCGTCGGGACCTGCGGCGCGCGCCAGAATCCCATCATTGGCCGATTTCGCGGTGCCTCTGTGCCCGCCGACCAGGAACCAGCGCTGGGGCTTCGATGTCGTGCCGGGGAGCCACGCCGTGTGCTGGAAGCTGCCGGTGCCGTCACCGCGCTCAAGCCACCATGTCGCGCGCGGCGTGCGGTCGATGCCGTTGTCGATGTCCTTGAGATAATGGTCGAAATAGCGTCGGATTTCGCCGGTGAAGTCGAAGCCCGGCGGCGGGACGCAGTGGCTCCCGGGGCCGGCCAGAAACTTGCCGCCGACGTTCGCGGAGCCCTCGATCACCTGCGCCGTGGGTTCGTCCTGCCAGTTATCCCAGAAATAGGTCGGGATGCCCGCGTGGCGGATCGTGGCGAAATAGGGGAAAAGCGCAACCTCCTCCCAAAATCGATTGCCGGTCAGGGAGGAGACGCTGTCGCGGTACGGCATGCCATACCACAGCGGTGCCATTGGCGTGTTGACCGCATGCCCGGCAACCGCGGCGCGTAAATCCGCACCCGACGCGTCGGCGTCGACCGGGATCGATGCGAGATCGATCGCTGGCGGCTCGTCGGGACGGGTGTTGAATTGAGTGGGAATGCCACCGCGGCGGACGAAGGCGTATTTGTCGAAATCGGATGCGCCGATAAAGGCGGCCTTGAGCGACGGCGGCAGTGTCGACAGCGTCTGGAACGTCGTCCCGCCGAGGTACGAGCATCCGACCATTCCGACCTTGCCAGTCGAGTATGGCTGACGCGCCAGCCACTCGATCAGGTCATATCCGTCGCGCGCCTCCCGGCGATCTTGGAAGCCGCGACGATGGCCGAAGGAGGCTCCCTTGCCCCGAATGTCTGCAGTAGCAACGACGTAGCCCGCAGCAATCAGAGACCGCAGCGCAAGGCGGTCGTTGAGCGCGAGCTCGACGACCTGTCCCGTGTCGTCCCGATATCGCGCCCGATAAGGCGTGAACGCGAAGATCACCGGAAGCTTGTCTGCAACTACGTCAGCCGCGTTCGCCGGCCGGTAGATATTGACCGCAAGGCGGGTCCCGTCGCTGACCGGCACATAGATCGACGAGCGAACCACATCGGGCCATTCGCGCGCCGTTGAAGCGGTGGCGGCAAACGCCGCAATCAGCCCGATTGCGCATCGAATCACACCCACCCCTCCCCGTTGTTGTTTTGTTGACAATCTCATCGGCAATCCATCTCCGGAACTCAAGCAGAAAATGGACGACGAAATTGTTGACAATCTTGTCTCGCTCGACGAGATTCAGCCTATGACCGAAACGACGAGTCTGCCCCGCGGCCCGCTTGGCACCGACATCGCCGAATGGACCCGCGAGCGCATTCGCAAGGGGAGGCTGGTTCCCGGCCAACGCCTCGTCGAAGTCGACATCATCCGTCAGACCGGTGCGAGCCGATCGAAGGTCCGCGAAGCGCTCCAGCGTCTTGAGGGCGAAGGGCTCGTCCAGATCGACCCATTCCGCGGCGCATCGGTCCGCACTGCGAGCATCGAGGAAGTGCGCCAAATTTATCGCGCGCGCATTGCGCTCGAGGGCATTGCCGCGGGTGACTTCGTGCGCAACGCCGACGCCGGCCAACGGACGCGCCTCTACGAGCTTCAGGAAAAACTGGAGAGCTGCGTCGCGGGCAATGCGCCCGAGCGCTTTGGCCGGCTCAACACCGAATGGCACGGCCTGCTCGTCGAGGGGTCGGGCAACGCTGTCATCGCCGACGTGTTGCGGCGTCTCAACGTCCCGATCCACCGGCTGTTGTTCGAAAGCTTCTACAATTCCGATCGGCTTCGGGTGGCGATCGCCGATCACGCACTTATCATCGCCGCGATCGAAGCCAATGATCCGGCCGCTGCCGAGGCGGCAATGCGTAAACACATCGAAGACGGCTTCCACACGCTGTCCGCTATCGACCACGAAGTGCGCGGCTGAAACGAAACCAAGCGCATCCCGCCTCAGCGTTTCGCCGCCAGTTTCGTCCCGAGCAGGACCAGCTGGTCGCCGGTGATCCCAAACCAGTGGGGTACACCCGCCGGGATGAGGATCACGTCACCGGGCGCGAGTGGGCGCGTCGTTCCGCCGACGATCCGTGACCCCTCGATCAGATCGGGCTTCACGGTCACCGGCTGCTCGAGCGTTCCGCCCGACACGAGCGTTCCTTCACCGGCTATCACTGTCGCATATTCGGCCTGATCGGGATGAACCGCCGGTCGTCCCGGCTTCCGCCAGATTTCCAACGCAGCCACCGTCGCGCCGCTGCTCAGCAACGGCTGCCACGCGAACCCCTGCCCCGGTGTCATTGCCCGCGCCATCGCGGCAACCTGTGCGGAGACGTCGGCCGCAGCGGCAAAGCCCGTCGGATCGGCGGGCAGCGTCTGCGCCGACGCCCCCGATGCCAGCGCGATCGCCGCAATCAGTCCTGCGCCGATGAACCGTGTCATGCGCGGGCATCCAGCCGGATCGTCCGTCCCTCGCGCGCCGATCGATAGATCGCCGCGACGATCCGCATGTCACGCAGCCCCTCCTCGCCCGAGACGATCGGCTCCGCACCCGAGCGGACGCATTGCGCAAGATGATCGAGCTGCCCGGCAAACTGGGTCTTCCCCGGACCCGGCGGCGGCGTGATCTCGCGCTCGCGGCCATCCTTGCCGAGCCACATATGGTTGCCGTCGTAGCGGGTTGCCGGCTCGAGCTCGATCCGCCCCTGGTCGCCCATCAGCAAGACGTGGTTCTGGTTGGCGCTGTACATCGACTGGCAACTGGCGATCGCGCCGGACGGGAATTCGAGCGTCCAGTCGATGATGTCCTCGACCTCAGTGAAGCGCGGGTCGCGGCGGTCGGTCGACTCGCGCGCCGTCACCGCGATCGGCTCCTCGCCGGTCATGTAGCGCGCCGCCTGCAGACTGTAGACGCCCATGTCCATCAGCGAGCCGCCGCCGGACAGCGCACGCTTGAGCCGCCACACCGACGGGTCGTGTTGAACGAAGCCATGCTCCGAGCGGACGTAACGGATCTTGCCGGCGGCACCGGTTCGAGCCAGCCGCATCGCTTCAAGGTTGAACGGTTCGAAGTGACAGCGGTAGCCGATCATCAGCTTGCGCCCCGCCGCCTTGCACGCCGCGATCATCGTCTCGCACTCGGCGACCGACACCGCCATCGGCTTCTCGCACATCACGTGCTTGCCCGCGCGCGCCGCGCGGACGGTGTATTCGACGTGCATCGAGTTCGGCAGGCAGACGTAGACGATGTCGACGTCGGGGTTGTCGCGGATCGAGTCGAACGTCGCGTACGAGTAAACCGATCGATCGGGCAGGCCATGCTCAGCGGCCACGCGCTTTGCTTTCGCGGCATCGCCGCTGACCACCGCGGCGAGCCGGCTATGGGTGCAGTTGGCGAACTGCGGGATGATCACGCCGAGGCCGTACGTTCCCAACCCGACGATGGCATAGCCAAGAGGCCGGTCGGAGGCCGCTCGCGCGACGCCCGCCGAGCCGGCGACCGCGGCCGCAGTAGATAGCAAAAGATCGCGCCGTCCGAATTCCATCTTGGTCCTCCCCAGTCGTTGGGAGGAGTATACGCATATGCTTGCGGCGCGTCGGAACGGAATCTCAGCGTCTTGCACCAATGCAAGGTGCACCGAGGATTTCGGAGCCGGTCGTGTTCCCACGACGCCGCCGCAGCGTAAGCGAGTGACCTATTCCGCTGCGCGTTCGTCGAGGCGCAGCGGCAAGATCATGGCGATCGACAGCAGCGAG
>JAYTTV010000161.1:0-23450 GCA_043745075.1 Sphingomonadaceae bacterium | reverse complement strand
AGGAACTCCGGGGTCGCGACGACATCGAGGACCGCGCCGCACGCCGCCATCGCCAGCGGGTTGCCGCCATAGGTCGAGCCGTGGGTGCCGACGACCATGCCCTGCGCGGCATATTCGGTGGCGAGGCAGGCGCCGACCGGGAAGCCGCCGCCGATACCCTTGGCAATCGCCATGATGTCGGGGGTGACGCCAAAATGCTGGTAGGCGAACAGCTGCCCGGTCCGCGCGACGCCGCACTGGACCTCGTCGAAGATCAGCAGCGCGCCGTGCTCGTCGGCGAGGTCGCGCAGCGTCTGCAGAAACTCGACCGACGCCGGGCGGACGCCGCCCTCGCCCTGGATCGGCTCGACCATGAAGCCACCGACCTGTTCGGCGAGCGGTCCGGCCATGAATGCTTTCACTGCCGCGATGTCGTCGAACGGCAGCACGGTGAACCAGTCGGGCAGCGGTTCGAAGCCGCCGCGCATCTTGTCCGAATCGGTCGCCGCGATGCCGGTCATCGTCCGCCCGTGGAAGGCCTGTGCGAAGGTGACGATGCGGAACTTCTCGGGGTGGCCGAGGACGAACTGGCAGCGGCGCGCGGTCTTGACCGCGCACTCGAACGCCTCCGCCCCCGAATTGGTGAAGAACATCGTGTCGGCGAAGGTCAGGTCGACAAGCCGCTGCGCCACCGCCTGCTGTCCCGGGACCTTGTACAGGTTCGACACGTGCATCAGCGTCGCCGCCTGGTCCTGGATCGTCTTGACCAGGTGCGGGTGGCCGTGCCCGAGCGCGTTGACCGCGATGCCGGCGGCGAAGTCGAGCCAGCGGTTCCCGCCCGCGTCGTACAGATAGCAGCCTTCGCCGCGTACCGGTTCGACTTCGCAACGGCCGTAGACCGGCATCACGGGGTTCATCGTGCTCGTCATCGACATGGGCATTTGCCCTCAACGCAAAAAGGCGGTCCCAGCGACCGCCCAACGCCTCCGATGTAGCGACTCGCTCGGTTACGCTCAAGTCCTACGGTGATGGATAAGGCCATGCCCCGGATGTACCGGTGAGGCGCGAAACGGCCCGAAACGACGTCGCTTTCGTGTGGACTTCGTGGACTTCCGCCGGGTGCTGGTTAATCGTGCCGCCGCCCGAAGTCGTCGGCGTCGGTGTCCTGGCCCGCGTCGACGATCGTCCGGCGGACGTCGCGAGTGCGGGTGAACAGCGCCTCGAGCGCGTCGCCGTCGCCCCAGCGGATCGCGCGCTGGAGGGCGGTCAGGTCCTCGGTGAAGCGCTGGAGGACGTCCAATACCGCGTCCTTGTTCGACAGGAAGACGTCGCGCCACATCACCGGGTCCGACGCCGCGATGCGGGTGAAGTCGCGGAAGCCGCCCGCCGAATATTTGATGACTTCGGAACGGGTTACCGCCTCCATGTCCGACGCGGTGCCGACGATCGAATAGGCGATGAGGTGCGGCAAATGGCTGGTGACGGCGAGGACGAGGTCGTGGTGCGCGGCGTCCATCGTTTCGACCGTCGCGCCGAGCCGCGTCCAGAAGTCGCGGACCCGCTCGATCGCGACCGGGTCGGTTCCTGCGGCAGGGGTCAGGATGCACCAGCGCCCGGCGAACAGGCTGGCAAAGCCGGCGTCGGGGCCGGATTTCTCGGTTCCCGCGACCGGATGCGCCGGGACGATCGCGACCCCGGGCAGCGCGGCGCTGAGGTCGGCGAGGACCTGCCCCTTGACCGAGCCGACATCGGAGACGACGCAGCCCGGGCTGAGGTCGTCGGCGATGCTCGCGGCGACCCCGGCCATCGCGCCGACCGGCACGCACAGGATGACGAAGTCGGCGTCGATCACAGCCGCCCCGGGCGAGTCGGCAACGTCGTCGGCGAGGTCGAGGTCGATCACCCGCGCGCGAACGGCGGGGTCGGCGTCGGTCACGCTCAACCGGACGGTCGGCAGCCGGGCCCGGACCGCACGCGCGAGCGACGAGCCGATCAGCCCCATGCCGATGATGCTGACGCGGGCGAAGGGGAGCATCGGCCGGGCCGTCAGCTATGCGCGGCGACGAACGCCCGCAGGCTCGCCGCGACGGCGCGGGTCTCGGCCTCGGTGCCGATGGTGATGCGCAGCGCATTCGGCAGGCCCTGCCCCGGCAGCCAGCGGACGAGGATGCCGTCGGCCATCAGCGCGGCGTTGGCGGCTTCGGCGGTGACCGGGCCTTCGACCGGGAAGGTGACGAGGATGAAGTTCGCCGCCGACGGGACCGCGCGCAGGCCAGCATTGCCCAGCGCCGCGATCTCGCCCGCAAGCCAGCGGCGCCACTGCTTGTTATGGGCGCGCGAGGCGTCGACCCAGTCGCTGTCGCCGATCGCCGCGACCGCCCCGGCTCCCCCGGCGGTGGGGACGTTGAACGGCGCGCGGACCTTGTTCAAAACGTCGATCACCGCCTGCGGTCCGTACGCCCAGCCGATCCGCTCGGCGGCGAGGCCGTGGATCTTCGAGAAGGTCCGCGTCGTCACGACGTTCGCGAGGTCGCGCGCCATCGCGAAGCCGTCCTCGTAGTCGGGCTCCTCGACATATTCGGCATACGCCCCGTCGATGACGAGGAGGATGTCGGGGCGCAGCCCGGCGTGGAGGCGGTGAAGCTCGGCGCGGCCGATCATCGTGCCCGTCGGGTTGTTAGGGTTGGCGACGAACACCAGCCGCGTCGCCGGGGTCACGCTTGCGAGGATCTTGTCGACGTCGGTGGTGTAGTCGGTGTCCCCCGCGGCGACGGGCTCGGCCCCCGACCGGCGCGCGGCGATCGGGTAGAGCGAGAAGCCGTGGACATCGTGGACAACCTCGTCGCCGACCCCGCAATACGCCGTCGCTAGGAGCTGGAGCAGCTCGTCCGACCCGGTGCCGCAGACGATCCGGTCGGGCTCGAGCCCGTGCCGCGCGGCGATCGCCTCGCGCAGCGCGACCGATGCCGGGTCGGGATAGCGGTGGGCGTGGCCTGCCGTCGCCGCCATCGCCGCGATCGCCTTGGGCGACGGCCCGAGCGGGTTCTCGTTCGACGACAGCTTGATCGGCTCGGCGAAGCCGCCGAGCTTGGCCTTGCCGGGGACATAGGCGTGGATCGCGTCGATCCACGGTTTGACGATGGGAGCGTTCATGCCCGGCGCTTTGGCCGGTTCTGGCGCGCTCCACAAGGCGGTCAGAAGACCGCGTGGTCGCCGCGCTCGTCGCTCACCTCGCCCGCGATCAGCTTCGCATAATGGTCGAACAGCGTCGCGGAGCCGGTCGAGGGCGTCGCGTCGGCATCGTAGCGCCCGGTTGCGGGGTCGAGCACGAGCATCGATTCGGTCGCATAGTAACGCCCGATCCGCGCCAGCTCGGCCTTGGCGGCGAGCCCCGGCACGACGCGGCCAGCCAAGCCGAGAACCGCGACGATCGTGTCGAGCAGCGCGACCGGCACCCGGCTGTAGCGCGGCGTCCGCCCGAGCAGCGCAAACAGCGCCTCACCCTGCGCCCTGGGGGTGATCGCCGCGCCCGGTCCGCCGATCGGCAGGATGCGGTCCCACCGCGCCGGATCGTCGAGGCACCCGGCGATGTAGTCGCCTAGGTCGTCGTCGCCGATCGGCTTGCACGCAGTGAGCTGCCCGTCGCCGAACATGAGGTAGGGCTTGCCCCGCCGCACCCGCTCGACCTGCCCCGACAGCGACTTGAAGAAGGCAGTCGGCCGGACGATCGACCAGCGCAGTCCCGACGCGATCAGCGCCGCCTCGAACGCGAGCTTGGCGTGCTGGAAGGCGAGGAGCGGCTTCTGCACGCAGATCGCCGACAACAGGACGAAGTGCGGAATCCCCGCCGCCTGCGCCGCCGCCAGCGCATCGAGATTGGCGCGATGATCGACCGCCCACGCGTCGGTCGGTACCCCGGTCCGCGACGCGAGGCACGATACGACCGCGTCAAACCGCTCGCCCCGGATACCGTCGCGCGCGACCGACCCCGGTTCGGTCGCTTCGCCTAAGCGCACCTCGGCGCCGTCGAAAACGGGAGCTGTCGTGCGGCGCCTGACGAGGCACACGACGTCATGCCCCCGCGCGACGAGGGCGCGGACCGTTGCGCGCCCGATCGTCCCCGTCGCCCCGAGAACGAGAATGCGACGCGGCCAATCGCTGTCCGAAATCACCGCCATCGCGATTAACTACCTATTAACTCTATAACCAGACTAAACCGTGTATGCGTTAGGGATGTGTTTACTATACCGTTGACTTGAACCGATCCGACGCGCAGCAGTCATTGCCGTCTTCGTCGTCGCCACCCTGCTCGCCGATCACCGCGCGACCGCAGCCATAATCCAGCCAGTCGTCGCCGCAAACCCGGCCCGCCAGCCTGCTCCTCACCGCCAGCGCGCCGACTTCGGGGCCGAAATGCCGTCGGCCGACGCGCGGCAGGTCGCCGACTGGATCGTCGCATCGGGCGACAACCGGGCGCTCGCGTTCGTCATCGTCGACAAGGTCAACGCGCGGCTGTTCCTGTTCGACGCGACCGGCGCGATCCGCGCCGCGGTGCCGGTCCTCGTCGGTCTCGCCCGCGGCGACGACTCGCCGCCCGGCATCGGCGACCGCAAGCTGTCGGCGATCGGCCCGGGCGAGCGGATCACCCCGGCCGGCCGCTTTGTCGCCGAACCCGGCGAGGACCTGTCGGGGCAGGACATCCTGTGGGTCGACTACGCCGCCGCAATCGCCGTCCACCGCGCGAGCGACAAGAAGTCGGGGCTGACCGCGCGAAGCCGCGGCGACCGGCTGAACGGCGCGACCGGCGACCGCCGCATCTCGTACGGCTGCATCAACGTCGCCGACGACTTCTACGACTGCTTCATCGCGCCGACCTTCCGCGGCACCACCGGCATCGTCTATATCCTTCCCGAGACGCGGTCGGCGCGTGCCGAGTTCGGCATCCCCGTCCCCGGCGCCGCCGAGGTTGCCGCGAACGAAGCGCCCAGCGTCGCGACCGCTGCGGGCATGTGACCGCAGCGGCAGCCGCCTTGCCCTCGGCGCGCGCACCCCCTACCCACCCGCGATGCCCGCCACCGACCAGCGTTTCGGCCTCGACCGTCGTGTCCGGCTCCCCGGAACGCTCCGGCTCGAATCGGGCGCAACCCTCGACGGGGTCGAGGTCGGCTACGAAACCTATGGCACGCTCGACGCCGACGGCGGCAACGCGATCCTGATCTGCCACGCGCTGACGGGCAACCAGCATGTCGCCGGGGCCGACCCGAAGACCGGGCGGCCCGGCTGGTGGGAGCGGATCGTCGGCCCGGGGCGGCCGATCGACCCGGCACGCCATTTCATCGTCGCGACCAACGTCCTTGGCGGCTGTTCGGGATCGAGCGGCCCGGCGAGCATCGATCCCGCGACGGCCAAGCCCTTCGGCATGACGTTCCCGGTCATCACCATCCGCGACATGGTCCGCGCTCAGGCGGCGCTGCTCGACCATCTCGGCGTTGCGACCCTCAGCGCGGTCGTCGGCGGCTCGATGGGCGGGATGCAGGCGCTCGACTGGGCGGTCGCCTACCCCGACCGCGTCCGCGCGGTCGTCGCGATCGCCACCGCCGCGCGGCATTCGGCGCAGAACATCGCGTATCACGAGGTCGGGCGGCAGGCGATCATGGCCGATCCCAACTGGCGGCGCGGCGCGTACCATGCGGGTCCGCCGCCTGCCGCCGGGCTCGCGGTCGCGCGGATGGCGGCGCACATCACCTATCTGTCGGAGGAGGGGCTGACCGCGAAGTTCGGGCGCGCGCTGCAGGACCGGTCGGAGGTGTCGTTCGGCTTCGACGCCGACTTCCAGGTCGAATCGTATCTGCGCCACCAGGGCCTGAGCTTCGTCGAGCGCTTCGACGCCAATTCGTACCTCTACATCACCCGCGCGACCGATTATTTCGACCTCGCCGCGCCGCACGACGGTCGGCTGGCGGCGGCGTTCGCGGGGACGAAGACGCGCTTCGCCGTCATCTCGTTCACCAGCGACTGGCTCTACCCGACCGCCGAGGCACGGCGTATCGTTCGCGCGCTCAATGCCGCCAACGCCCGCGTCAGCTTCGTCGAGCTCGATTCGCCGCACGGTCACGACGCCTTCCTCCTCGACACCCCGGCGATGAACCGCGTCGTCGACGGCTTCCTGCGAGCGGGCGAATGATCGAGCTGTCCGACGACAAGACGCGGCTCGACATCGCGCGCATCCACGGCTGGCTCGCGTCGAGCTACTGGTCGCCGGGGGTCGAGCGCAGCCTCGTCGAGCGCGCCATCGCCGGGTCGCATTGCCTCGGTGCCTATGCCGACGACGAGCAGGTCGGCTTCGCTCGCGTGATCACCGATTACGCCACCTTCGCGTGGATCGCCGACGTCTGGGTCGACGCCAGCGTTCGCGGGCAGGGACTCGGGCGGCGGTTGACGCGGTGGTTCGTCGATCATCCAGATTTCGCCGGGATCCGACGGTTCGGCCTTGTCACCAAGGACGCGCACGGGGTCTATGCCGGCGTCGGCTTCGTACCGCTCGCACGACCCGACCGGTTCATGGAGCGGATGTCGCCCGAATACGCCATGCTGCTCGCGGGCCAGTCGTGACACTCCGCGCACCCGCCGCAACGACCCCGCTGCGCGCCGACCTCGCCGCGATCGCCGACGCGGTGCCGAGGGGCGCGCGGGTGCTCGACGTCGGCTGTGGCGACGGCGCGCTGCTCGCGGCGTTGCAGCGCGACAAGGGCGTCGACGGGCGTGGGATCGAGCTGTCGGGCGCGAACGTCGCCGCGGCGGTCGAGCGCGGGCTGTCGGTCGTGCAGGGCGACGCCGACGCCGACCTCGCCGACTACCCGTCGCATGCCTTCGACGTCGCGATCCTGTCGGACACGCTCCAGGCGATGCGCTCGCCCGAGACGGTACTGAGCGAATTGCTCCGCATCGCGCGGACCGCGGTGATCTCCTTCCCGAATTTCGGTCATTGGCGGGTGCGGCTGAGCCTCCTCGTCGGCGGGCGGATGCCGATGACCGCGGCGCTGCCGGTGCCGTGGTACGCGACGCCGAACATCCATCTGTGCTCGATCGACGACTTCCGCGCACTCGCGGCGGCGCTCGACGTCACCGTCGAGGGGGCGACCTTCCTCAGCCGCGGCCAGCGCCTGACATGGGCGGAGAACCTGCGCGCCGAGCAGGCGGTGTTCGTCCTAAGCCGGCGATAGGCGCGCGAGGGCTGCGGCGCCCCTGACGCCGATTGGGGCGAACCCGTCGCGCTTGGTCGCGCGGACGACATGGACCCCGGCAACCTTGGTCCACTCGCCGGGTTCGAACATCGCCGCGTCGAGCAACTTCGTCAGGCTCGCGCGCGAATGATGCGCCCCGCCGAGTCCGGTCTCGCGCGGGATCAGCAAGCGGCGCGGCACGACCACGACGAGCACACCCGCCGGGCCGAGCACCCGCCACAGTTCGCGCAAGCCCGGCGCATCTAGCGGGGTCATCGCCAGCGCGGCGTCGAACACCCCCTCGACGAACGGCAGCCGCAGCGGATCGGCGGCGACGGTGATCGACGGTCCGGCATCCGGCCAAGCCGCATCGCCGACGAGCGCCGCATACGCCACCATCGCGACGTCGGCAGGCTCGAGCACCGCGCTGCCGCCGAGCGCGAGCAGCCGCGTCGTCGGCATTAGCGGCAGCACCGCGCGAATGGCGTCGCGGATGTCCGGATCGATCGTCGTGACCTCAACTCCCCGGCGGTTCGCCGCCAGTCTAGCGCGAGAAGGTCAGTCGCGCTCGATGCACATCGCGATACCCATCCCGCCGCCGATGCAGAGTGTTGCCAGCCCCTTCTTGGCGTCGCGCTTGCCCATCTCGTAAAGCAGGGTCGTCAGCACCCGCGCGCCGCTCGCGCCGATAGGGTGGCCGATCGCGATCGCGCCGCCGTTGACATTGACCTTTGCCGGGTCGAGCCCGAGTTCCTGCCCGACCGCGAGCGCCTGCGCGGCGAACGCCTCGTTGGCTTCGATCAGGTCGAGGTCGGCGACGGTCCAGCCGGCCTTTTCTAATGCCTTCTGCGACGCGGTCACCGGGCCGATGCCCATCACGCTCGGATCGACCCCGGTCGACGCCCAGCTCGCGATACGCCCGAGAACGGTCGAGCCGCGGCGCTTCGCCTCATCCGCTGTCATCAGCACGAGCGCGGCGGCGCCGTCGTTGATCCCGCTGGCGTTGGCGGCGGTCACGGTGCCGTCCTTCTTGAACGCGCCCTTCAACCCCGACACGCTTTCGATCGTCGCGCCGTCGCGGATATATTCGTCGGTGTCGACGATCGTGTCGCCCTTGCGCCCCTTGATCGTCACCGGCGCGATCTCGTCCTTGAAGCGTCCCGCCGCGCGCGCCGCGCTCGCCTTGTTCTGCGAGGCGACCGCGAAGGCATCCTGCTTTTCGCGGGTGACCTGATAGCGCTCGGCGACGTTCTCGGCGGTGATGCCCATGTGATAGCCGTTGAAGGCGTCCCACAGCCCGTCCTTGATCATCGTGTCGACGAGCTCGACCGCGCCCATCTTGGTGCCGGTCCGCAGCGCCTGCGCATGGGTCGACTGGCTCATGCTCTCCTGCCCGCCGGCGATGACGACGACGGCGTCGCCGGCCATGATCGCCTGTGCGCCGAGCGCGACCGCACGCAAGCCGCTGCCGCAGACCTGGTTGACGCCCCACGCCGGGGTTTCCTTGGCGATGCCCGCGTTGATCGCCGCCTGCCGCGCCGGGTTCTGCCCCTGCGCCGCGGTCAGAACCTGGCCCATGATGACCTCGGAAACGTCGTCCGCCGACACGCCCGACTGCGCCAGCGCGGCCATAATCGCCTGCCGCCCGAGCTCGTGCGCGGGGACGGTGCCGAACGCGCCCATGAAGCTGCCGACGGGAGTCCGCTTGGCGGCGGTGATGACGATGTCAGTCATTGGTTAACACTCCCAAGGGTTTGATTCGGACATAGGCGCGTTCACCAAGCGATGCCAGTAGGCCCGCGTTGCGGCGCAGCACAGGTTTGTGCTAGTGCAACATATTAATTTTTCTGGGAATCCCGATGGACCACGCCCGCTCCGCCGATCCGGCCAAACCAATTCCGGTCGTGATCAAGAAATACGCCAATCGCCGCCTGTATAATACCGACACGTCGAGCTACATCACGCTCGACCATCTTGCGGTGATGACGCGCGAGGGGCGTGACTTCCAGGTGTTCGACGCCAAGACCGGCGAGGACATCACCCACAACGTCCTCACCCAGATCGTCATGGACGGCGAGAATGGCAGCCAGACGATGCTGCCGGTGCCGTTCCTCCGCCAGCTGATCGCGATGTACGGCGATTCGATGCAGTCGATGGTGCCGCATTACCTCGAGGCGTCGATGGCGGCGTTTGCCAAGAACCAGGCGCAGTTCCGCGATTCGGTCGCCGGGGCGTTCGGCGGCTCGGCGTTCAAGCCGTTCGAGACGTTGGCCAAGCAGAACATGGCGATGTTCCAGGCCGCCGCCGACATGCTCACCGGCCGCGCGGCGCTGGTGAAGGCCGAGCCCGCGAAGTCGGAGACCGTCGAACTCGACGCGCTCAAGGCGCAGATGGCGACGTTGCAGGCGCAGCTGGAGAAGCTGTCGAAGTAGCCCCGCCCGCCACCGGTACGGCTTGACGGACCCGCCCTCGGTTACGGCTTGACGAACTTGAGCGTCATCCGGTCGCTCTCACCGATCGCGGCGTATTTCGCGCGGTCCTTGTCGCCGAGCTGATACGTCGGTGGCAGCGTCCAGACGCCGTCGGGATAGTCGGCGGTGTCCTTGGGGTTGGCGTTGACCTCCGACGCGCCGGCGAACTTGAACCCGGCGGCTTCGGCGAGGCGCTTGACCGTCGACACCTTCATATAGCCGCTCGTCCCCTCGCGGTCGGCGGGCGCATTTTCGGGCAGGCGGTGCTCGACGACGCCGAGGACGCCGCCATGCTTGAGCGCGGCGTAGAACGCCTTGAACGTCTCGGGTCCGTAGCCGCCGGTGACGTAATTGTGGATCTCGCGGAAGGTGAGAACAATGTCGGCACTGCCCGGCTTGGCGATGTCATAATGGTCCTTGCCGAACGCCGTCACCTCGACCTTGCCGAAGCTGGCGGGATCGGCGTCGAGCTTGGCCTTGAACTTCGCCACGCTCTTGGCGCCGTTCTCGCTCCCGCCCCACGCCCCGGCGCCGATGTAGCGGCCGTGGTCGCGCAGGTAGGGAGCAAGGATTTCGGTGTACCAGCCGCCCGACGGGGTGATCTCGACGACGGTCATCGTCGGCTTCAATCCGAAGAACTTGAGCGTCTCGACCGGATGGCGGAACTGGTCGCGCGCGCGGTTCGCCTCCGACCGCTGCGGCCCGGCGAGGATCGCCGCCATGTCGGCGGGGGCGGCGGTCGCGGGAGCGACGATCGCGATTGCGGCGAACACGATCGGCAAGAAGCGCATGGAGAATCCTCGGTTGCAGGCTTGAACAGCTTAATCGGGCAAAGCGCGCGCGGCTAAGACTTTCGTGCTGCGAGGAACGACTGGAGCCGCGCCTTGCGGTCGCTCACGCCTTCGCCTCGAACGCCGCGAGGAGGAAGGCGAATTCCTCCGCCGTCTCGCGCAGCGATTCGAACCGCCCCGACTTGCCGCCGTGGCCTGCGCCCATGTTGGTCTTGAGCAGCAGCGGATTGGCGTCGGTCTTGGTCGCCCGCAGCTTCGCCGCCCATTTCGCCGGCTCCCAATAGGTCACGCGCGGATCGTTCAATCCGGCGGTGATCAGGATCGGCGGGTAATCCTGCGCGGTGACGTTATCGTACGGCGAGTAGGCCGCGATCGCGCGGTAGACCTCGGCGTCCTCGCCCGGGTTGCCCCATTCGGGCCACTCGATCGGGGTCAGCGGGAGCGAGCCGTCGAGCATCGTCCCGAGCACATCGACGAACGGCACGTCGGCGACGACCGCGCGCCACAGCCCGGGGTCGGTGTTCGCCACGACCCCCATCAGCGTCCCCCCCGCCGACCCGCCCGAGATCGAGATATTGCCCGCCTTCGCAAATCCGGCGGCGATCAGCGCGTGCGCGCTCGCGACGAAATCGGTGAAGGTGTTGGTCCGCGCGGCGAGCTTGCCGTCGAGATACCAGCGATACCCCATGTCGTCGCCGCCGCGGACGTGGGCGATGGCGTAGGCGAAGCCGCGGTCGAGCAGGCTCAGCCGCGACGCCGAGAACGACGGCGGGATCGCCAGTCCGTACGCGCCATAGCCGTACAGATGGAGCCGTCCCGACCCGTCGCGCGGGAAATCCGCGCGGTAGACGACCGACACCGGCACTAGCGTCCCGTCGGCGGCGGGGGCCATCAGGCGTTCGGTGCGATACGCGCTCGCGTCATAGCCGCTCGGCACGTCCTGGACCTTGCGGACGATCAGGCGGTCGGCAGCGACGTCGTAATCGTACACCGTCGACGGCGTCACCATCGAGCTGTAGCCGAGCCGGAGCAGCGGCGCGTCGAGTTCGGGGTTCGAGCCGATGCCAACGGTGTAGCTCGCTTCGGGGAAGGCGATCTTGGTCTCGCGCGCGTCATCGTAGCGCAGCCGGACTCCGTCGAGGCCGTCGACGCGCTCGGAGATTGCGAGGTACGACGCGAAGGCAGTGATCCCGCGCAGATAGACGCGGTCGTCGCCGGGGATCAGGTCGGTCCACTCGCCGGGCGCGGCGAGGATCGCGGTGGCGATGCGGAAATTGACATGGCTGTCGTTGGTCCGGACGAACACCGTCTCGCCACGGATGTCGAGATCATACTCGCGCCCGGTCAGCCGCGGGCTGACGAGGACCGGCGGCGCGGCGGGGTCGCTCGTCGGGATCAGCCGGACCTCGCTGGTGACATGGTCGGCGGCGGTGATCAGGAAGTGCGAGCGGTCGGTCGAGCGGTCGAGCCCGACGAAGAAGCTCGCGTCGGCTTCCTCGTAGAGAACGGCGTCGCCCTCGGCGGGACTGGCTTCCCCCAGCCGGTGGAGCCGGACGCGGTACGGCCGCCATGCGTCGTTGACCTCGGTCCACGCGAAGCTCGCCGAGTCAGCGGCCCACACCGCGACCCCGATCGCGGTCGTCGCGACGAGGGTATCGGCCCCGGTCGACAGGTCGCGGAGATATAGCTTGAAACGCTCCGACCCGTCGTCATCGGCGGTCCATGCCGCGAGCGCGCCGTCGGGCGACACCGAAATCCCGGCGAGACGGAAATATTCCTTCCCCGCGGCCTCGACGGGCTCGCTGAGGATGACGGCGTCGTCACCCCCGGCGGCGGGGCGGCGCAGCCAGATGCGGTACTGCCCGCCCGCGTCGAACCGCCACCAATAATCGAACGCCCCATCGCGCACCGGCACCCCGGAGTCGTCGTCCTTCACCCGCCCCTTGAGTTCGGCGAACAGCGTGTCGACGGTCGCCGCGTGCGGCGCCATCCACGCGTCGAACCACGCATTCTCCTCGGCGAGATAGCCGAGCACCGCGGGGTCCTCGACCTTGGGATAGCCGGGATCGCGCAGCCAGTCGTACGGATCGTCGCGGACGATGCCGTGGTGGGTGGTGGCGTGGGGAATGCGCGCGGCGACGGGGGGCTGGGTCATGGCGGCCCTGTAGCGCGGGCGCGGACGCGGGGCCATGGCGGGGACGATATAGCGCTGTCCTACACCCCGGCGGGAGTGTTAGCGATCGGGAGCCGGGGAACCGGCGGATCGAGTCGCCAATGGGCGGCGGTGTTCGATTCTTTTCTCATTGTTGGTCGCGATGTTTTTCGCTTTTTCACTGCGTGTTTTGCCTGCTCCTCCTTTCTGGCTCCCCTCCCCTTCAGGGGAGGGGCCGGGGGTGGGGCAGTCGCCACGAACACCTCTCTCCGAGCAAGCCCCACCCCCGGGCCGCGCCAAGCGGCGCGTCTCTCGCCCCTCCCCTGAAGGGGAGGGGTAGCAGCCCAACTGCGAAATCCATGTCCATATCCCTGAACTTCGTGTGACCTTTCGACCCGCAGCCGCCCAGCCGCAGGGTTTAAGTGTTGGAAACACTCACCTCTTCCCCCGCTTTCCCGCGCCGCGCCTTGAGCGTATCCTGCCCCCGCCACAACCGGACACCCGCCCCCATGTCGACCCATGCCGCCCGCCTCGCCAGCCTCCGTGACCAGCTTGCCGCCGACCGCCTGACCGGCTTCGTCGTGCCCCTGACCGACGAGCATATGAGCGAATATGTCGGGGCGTACGCGCAGCGGCTGGCGTGGCTGACCGGCTTCGGCGGATCGGCGGGGTCGGCGGTCGTGCTCGCCGACAAGGCGGCGATGTTCACCGACGGGCGCTACACGCTCCAGGTCCGCGCGCAGGTCGACGGCGGCCTGTACGACTATGTCGCGGTCCCGGCGACGAGCGCGACCGACTGGCTCGCCGCCAACGCCCGCCCCGGCGACCGCGTCGGCTATGACGCGTGGCTGCACACCCGCGGCTGGGTCGAGGCAACGGGCAAGGCGCTCGGCGAGCATGGCGCGACGCTCGTCGCGGTCCCGGCGAACCCGATCGACGCGGTCTGGACCGACCGCCCGGTCCCGTCGACCGCGCGGCTCGAAGTCCATCCCGACGAGTTCGCCGGGGAAACATCCGAGTCGAAGCGCGCCCGTATCGCCGCATGGCTCGACGCGAAGCACGCCGACGCGGTCGTCGTCTCGGCGCTCGATTCGATCGCGTGGCTGTTCAACGTCCGCGGCAAGGACGTCGACCACACCCCCGTCCCGCTCGCCTTCGCGCTGGTTCACGCCGACGCCTCCGCCGACCTGTTCGTCGACGCCGCCAAGCTGTCGCCCGCCGTCCGCGCCCACCTCGGCGAGCACGTCCGCATCCACGACCGCGGTGCCTTCGGTGCCGCGCTCGAAGGCCTCGGCGGGCGCACCGTCGTCGCCGATCCGACGTCGGCGGTCGCCGCGATCTTCGCGCACCTCGACGCCGGCGCGGCGACGATTATCGAGGCGCGTGACCCGTGCGTCATCCCCAAGGCGGTCAAGAATCCGGTTGAGATCGCCGGCAGCAAGGCCGCCCATCTGCGCGACGGCGTTGCGCTGACGCGCTTTCTCCACTGGTTCGCCGGCGAGGCACCCAAAGGCGAGCTCAATGAAATGAGTTCGGCGGCGAAGCTCCGCCAGTTCCGCGACCAGACCAACCAGCTCGAGGACCTCAGCTTCGACACGATCTCCGCCGCCGGTCCCAACGGGGCGCTGCCGCACTACCGCGTCTCGGCGGAAAGCAGCCGCGCGATCGAACTCGACTCGCTCTACCTCGTCGACTCGGGCGGCCAGTATCGCGACGGCACCACCGACGTGACACGGACCCTCGCGGTCGGCACTCCGACGCCCGAGATGCGCGACCGCTTCACCCGCGTCCTCAAGGGCCATATCGCGCTGGCGAGCGCGGTCTTCCCCCACGGCACGCGCGGCAACCAGATCGACGGCCTCGCCCGCCAGTTCCTGTGGTCGGCGGGGCTCGATTACGCCCACGGCACCGGCCACGGCGTCGGCAGCTACCTCGCGGTGCATGAAGGCCCGGCGCGGATTGCCACCGCCGCCGGGGGCTACGGCGCGATGGGCGACGAGCCGCTGCGGCCCGGCATGATCATGTCGAACGAGCCCGGCTATTACAAAGCCGGCGAGTACGGCATCCGCATCGAGAACCTCGTCCTCGTCGAGGACCGCGCAATCGAGGGGGCGGAAAAGCCGATGCTCGGGTTCGAGACGCTGACCCTTGCGCCGCTCGACCGGGCGCTGATCGATGTCCCGCTGCTCACCCCCGCCGAGCGCGACTGGGTCGATGCGTACCACGCGCGTGTTGCCGCAGCGCTCGGCCCGCTGCTCGACGACACCGCGCGGATATGGTTGGATGCTTCGACCCGTCCGTTGGAGACCGTGTGATGAAGAAGCTCGTCCCCCTGCTGCTCGCCGCCGGTGCGGGCGTCGTCGCGGTCGCCGCGTCGCTGACCGGGGCCTTCGCCGCGACCCCCGACGCGCCCCCGGGGATCAACACCGCGTACGACGTCAACATGACGACGATCGACGGCAAGCCGATGCCGTTCAGCCAATACAGGGGCAAGGTGCTGCTCGTGGTCAACACCGCGAGCTTCTGCGGCTTCACCCCGCAATACGAGGCGCTCGAGAAGGCGCAGACGACGTACAAGGACAAGGGCTTCACCGTCATCGGCGTCCCGTCGGGCGATTTCATGGGTCAGGAGTACAAGACCAACGCCGAGATCAAGCAGTTCTGCGAATCGAAGTTCGGGATCAACTTCCCGCTGTCGGAAAAGAGCGTCGTCACCGGCAAGAACGCGACGCCGTTCTTCGCCTGGGCCGCCGCCACGCTCGGCAAGTCCGAGGCGCCGTCGTGGAATTTCCACAAGTATCTCGTCGACCGCAGCGGCAAGATCGTCGCGTCGTTCGGGTCGAAGACCAAGCCCGATTCGCCCGAAGTCACCGCCGCGATCGAAAAGGCGATCGCCGCCCCGGCGGGCTAATCGGCGGGTTTCTCGACCGCCTTCTCCTCGCGCTCGCGCGCCTTCCGCCGCGCCAGATTGGCGCGGAGCGCGGCGGCGAGACGGGCAGCGCGCGCGTCGGATTGGGTCGGATCGGCCATAAGATACGCTAACGCCGCCGCGCTTTCCTTGACAACCCCGCCGCGCGCCCCGATACGCGCCGCTCCGCGACAGTGCTGTCGTAGCTCAGTGGTAGAGCGCATCCTTGGTAAGGCTGAGGTCGGGAGTTCAATCCTCCCCGACAGCACCAGTCGCGGCGCGGTGGTCTCGATATCTTCGACCGGCCCCTAGCCGCTGTTGCGCAGGCCCGCGGCGATGCCGTTGATCGTCAGATGGATACCCTCGGCGATGCGCGGATCGTCGTCGCCCTCGCGCCGCCGCCGGATCAGGTCGATCTGCAGCTCGTTCAATGGATCGATATACGGCAGCCGCAGCCGGACCGAGCGGGCGAGGGCGGGCTGGCGTTCGAGCAGGTAAGCCTCGCCGGTGAGGGTGAGGAGCGCGTCGCGGGTCTGGGTCCAGCCGCCCTCGATCCGCCCGAACACCGTCGCCCGCAGCGCCGCATCGGGGACCAGGGCGGCGTAGCGACCGGCAACTCCCATGTTCGACTTGGCTAGGACCATCTCGAGGTTCGACAGCGTCGCGGCGAGGAACGGCCATGCGGCGACCATCTCGGCGAGCAGCCCGCGATCGGCGAACCCGGCGAAGGCATGCCCCGCCCCGTACCACCCCGGCAGCATGATCCGCGCCTGCGCCCAGCTGAACACCCATGGGATCGCGCGCAAATCCTCGATCCGGTCGGACTTGGTCCGCGACGCCGGGCGCGAACCGATGTTGAGCTCGGCGATCTCGGTGATCGGCGTCGCGGCACGGAAGAAGGTGTTGAAGCCCGGGGTGCCATAGACGAGGTCGCGGTATTCGGCGTTCGCAGCCGCGCTGATCGACGCCATCGCCGAACGGAAGCGAGCGAAATCGGCGGGTGCCAGCTTGGGCGGCTCGAGGCTGGCGAGGACGGTCGCGGCGGTCATCGTCTCGAGGCTCGCCTCGGCGGCGGCGGGCGTCCCGTATTTCGACGCGATGACTTCGCCCTGCTCGGTGATGCGGATGCGGCCGGCGACGGTGCCCGCCGGCTGGGCGCGGATCGCGGCGAAAGCGGGCCCGCCACCGCGCCCGACCGCGCCGCCGCGCCCGTGGAATAGCTGCATCCGCAAGTTGCGCGCGGCAAACACCTCGGCCAGTTCGAGCGCGCCCTCGTGGAGCGACCAGTTCGACGTCAGGTAGCCGCCGTCCTTGTTCGAGTCCGAATAGCCGATCATCACCTCCTGATACCCCCGGGCGGCGGCGAGCGCGGCGGCCTTCGGGCGATCGAGATAGTCGGCCATGACCTGCGGCGCGGCCTGAAGGTCGGGGATCGTCTCGAACAGTGGCACCGCCATGATCGGGCAGTGCGGCGGGTCGCCGGGGATGTAGAGCCCGGCTTCCTTCAGCAGGACATAGACCTCGAGCAGGTTGGCGACGCCGCTGGTCTTCGACACGATATAGGCGCGGATGACGTCGGGGCCGAAGGCGGCGTGCGCGGCAGCGGCGGCGCGGGCGACCGCGAGTTCGCTCAGCGTCTCGTCGCCATAGGTCGCGAACGGGTTGAACAGCAGGCGCGGGCTGGCGAGCTCGGCGCCGAGGACGGCAACGCGCGCATTGTCGTCCATCGCTTCATAGTCGCCGGGAACCCCGGCGACGCGCAGCAGCTCGGCGACGACCCGGGCGTGGACGTCGGCATTCTGGCGGAGGTCGAGCGTCGCCAGATGAAAGCCGAAGATGCCGACCGCGCGCACCAGCCGGTCGAGCCGCCCGCCCGCCAGCGCCGCGCCGCCGTGCGCGGTCAGGGACCTAGTGATCGTCGCGAGGTCGGCGAGCAGGTCGGCGGCGCGCGGGTAGGCGGTGGCGGGGACGATCCCCGGGCGGCGCGATGCATGTCCCGCGAGCGCGGCGAAGCTCGCGGCGGTGCGGGCGTAGACGCCGGACAGGGCGCGCCGATACGGCTCGTCGGCGCGGCTCGCCGAGGTGTCGCCGCTCGCATCGGCGAGCGCGGCGAGTTCGGGGGTGACTGCGACGTTAGCCGCCGACATCGACAGCTCGGCCCCGAGCGCATCGAGTTCGTCGAGATAATGGCCGATGACGACCTCGGCGGCTTTGGCCAGCGCGGTTTCGAGCGTCGCCGCGTTGACGTTCGGATTACCGTCGCGGTCGCCGCCGATCCAGCTGCCGGGACGCAGGAACGGCGGCAGCGTCGTGCCGGTCGCCGCCTCCCACCGCGCCTGCAACCGCGGCAGCACCGTGATGAAGTTGCCGAGGTACGTCAGCACCGAGGCGATCTCGTCGCCGACGACCGGACGGACCGCGCGCAGGGGGCGCGTCTGCCACAGGATCGTGATCTGACGGATCAGTTCGGCTTCGGTTTCGGTGTCGCAGAACCCGTCGCTGCACGCCGCCATCAAGCTATTGATCGCGCGCTCGCGGTCGATCACGCTCTTGCGGCGGACCTCGGTCGGGTGCGCGGTCAGGACCGGCGCGATCAGCGCGCCATCGAGCAGTGCCGCGACCGCCGCCCGGTCGATGCCCTGCCCGTGCAACGTGTCGATCGCCCCCGTCAGCGTCGCCCCCGATGCGGTCTCGGGCGACGAGCGGCGATCTTCGGCAAGGTTGCTCAGGATCGAGAACAGCAGGAAGCCGCGGACGAAGCGCAGCGTGTCGCCGAGATCGAGCCGGTCGAGGCGGGCGCCGAGGTCGGCCGCTGCCGCCGCGTCGCCGTCGCGGTGGGTAACGACCGAGGCGGCGCGGATGCCCTCGATCGCGTCGAACACCGCCGCGCCCTCCTGTTCGCGGATGACGTCGCCGAGGAGCCGCCCGAGATAGCGGAGGTCGGCGCGGCCGGCGTCGGCGGTTAAAGCGGGGGGAACAGGCTCGGCGGGCTGGCTCATCGCAACAGTCAACCCGCATCGACGCGGCCTGTCGAGCAGCGATTGCTGCGGCGCACCGGATTGCCTATGCGATGCCGCAAGCAACAGCGGGGACGACGATGAAGACACGCGCGGCAGTGGCATTCGCGGCGAAGACGCCGCTCGAAATCGTCGAGCTCGACCTCGATGGACCGCGCGCCGGCGAGGTGCTCGTCGAGATCATGGCGACCGGCATCTGCCACACCGACGCCTACACGCTCGATGGGCTCGATTCGGAGGGGCTATTCCCCAGCGTCCTCGGTCACGAAGGCGCGGGCATCGTCCGCGAGGTCGGCCCGGGCGTGACGTCGGTCGCGGTCGGCGACCACGTCATCCCGCTCTACACCCCCGAATGCCGCCAGTGTAAATCCTGCCTCAGCGGCAAGACCAACCTGTGCACCGCGATCCGCGCGACGCAGGGCAAGGGCCTGATGCCCGACGGGACCAGCCGGTTCAGCTACAAGCGCCAGCCCGTCTTCCACTACATGAGCTGCTCGACCTTCTCGAACTTCACCGTCCTCCCCGAGATCGCGGTCGCCAAGATCCGCACCGACGCGCCGTTCGAGTCGGCGTGCTACATCGGCTGCGGCGTGACGACCGGGGTCGGCGCGGTGGTCAACACCGCTAAGGTCGCGCCGGGCGATACCGTCATCGTCTTCGGCCTCGGCGGCATCGGCCTCAACGTCATTCAGGGCGCGCGGCTGTCGGGTGCGGGGCAGATCGTCGGCGTCGACATCAATCCGGCGAAGGAAGACTGGGGGCGCCGCTTCGGCATGACCCACTTCGTCAACCCGAACGAGATCGACGACGACGTCGTCGGGCATCTCGTGGCGCTGACCGACGGCGGGGCCGACTATACCTTCGACTGCACCGGCAACACGACGGTAATGCGGCAGGCGCTCGAGGCGTGCCATCGCGGCTGGGGCACGAGCATCATCATCGGCGTCGCCGAGAGCGGCAAGGAAATCTCGACCCGCCCGTTCCAGCTCGTCACCGGGCGCAACTGGCGCGGCACCGCGTTCGGCGGAGCGAAGGGCCGTACCGACGTGCCCAAGATCGTCGACTGGTATATGAATGGGCGAATCGAGATCGACCCGATGATCACCCACGTCCTGACGCTCGACGAGATCAACAAGGGCTTCGACCTGATGCATAGCGGCGAAAGCATCCGCAGCGTAGTCGTGTATTAAACCAAGGGGAGAGAGAAGATGTTCAGTCACATGATGGTCGGCAGCAACGACATCGGCCGCTCGAAGACGTTCTACGACGCGACCTTCGGCGCGATCGGCGGCAAGCCGGGAATGACCGACGACCACGGCCGGCTCGTCTATATGGTCAACGGCGGTGCCTTCCTCGTCACGCCGCCGATCAACGGCGAGCCGGCGACGCACGGCAACGGCTGCACCGTCGGCATCACGATGGACGGCCCGGCGCAGGCCGATGCGTGGCACGCTGCCGGCGTCGCCAACGGCGGCACCGCGATCGAGGACGCACCGGGCGTCCGCACCGGCGGCATGGGCTCGCTGTACCTCGCCTATCTGCGCGATCCCGACGGCAACAAGCTGTGCGCGCTGCATCGCATGCCCGCCTGATGCCGTTCGAGACGCTCAGCGAGATCCGCGCACACGGCGGGGTCCAGGGCGTCTACCGCCACGACAGCACCGCGACGGGCACGTCGATGACCGTCGCGGTGTTTGTGCCGGAGCACGAGCCGGGCACCCGCCTGCCGGTGCTGTGGTATCTGTCCGGACTGACGTGCACCCACGCCAACGTCATGGACAAAGGCGAGTATCGCGCGGCGTGCGCCGAACACGGGATCGTCTTCATCGCCCCCGACACGTCGCCGCGCGGTGAGGGCGTTCCCGACGATGCGGCATACGACTTCGGCCAGGGCGCGGGCTTCTATGTCGACGCCACCGAAGCGCCGTGGGCGGCGAACTTCCGCATGCGGCGCTACATCGAGGACGAACTGCCCGCGCTGATCGCGGCGGGGTTCCCCGTCGACATGGACCGGCAGGGCATCGCCGGCCACTCAATGGGCGGCCACGGGGCGCTGACGATCGCGCTCCGCAACCCCGGCCGCTTCCGCAGCGTGTCGGCGTTCGCGCCGATCGTCGCGCCGATGCAGGTGCCATGGGGCGAGAAGGCACTCGGCGGCTATCTCGGGCCCGACCGGACGGCGTGGCGAGCGTACGACGCGTGTGCGCTGATCGCCGACGGCGCGCGGGTCGGCGAGATCCTCGTCGACCAGGGCGACGCCGATAACTTCCTGAACAACCAGCTTCGCCCCGAATTGCTCGCCGAAGCGTGCAGCGCGGCGGGGATCGACCTGACCCTCCGCCTCCAGCCCGGCTACGACCACAGCTATGGGTTCATCTCGACCTTCATGGCCGATCACGTCGCGTGGCACGCTGCCCGGCTGGGGTAGCTGCGGCGGTGAAAGGTCACACGAAGTTCACGGTTTTCGACATCGATTTCGCATTCTGTCTTTGCGCTTCGTGACGCACCCACTGCCTCCCCTCCCCTTTAGGGGAGGGGCGAGAGACGGCGCACTTGCGCCGGCCCGGGGGTGGGGCAGTTCCAGGCTGAGCGCTCGGGGTAACTCCCCCACCCCCGGCCCCTCCCCTAAAGGGGAGGGGAGCAGGAAGAAGGGAGCGAGGTCGCGACCAACAATGAGAAAGAACACGGCACCGGCCTGACGGCACCCGACTCGAACCCGTAAGCGTACCCCCTCCCCGCCCCTGTAGGACAGCGGAATCGCTCGCTCAGGCCCGGCCGACTCACCCCAACGCGGCAACCAGCATCTCGACCGCCTCCTCGGGCGTCACCGCCGACGTATCGATGCGGATCTCCGGCTGCTCGGGCGCCTCGTACGGGCTGTCGACCCCGGTGAAGTGCTTGAGCTCACCCGCGCGGGCCTTCTTGTACAACCCCTTGACGTCGCGGCGCTCGGCCTCGGCCAGCGCGGTGTCGACGAACACCTCGACGAACTCGCCGTCGCCGAACATCGCCCGCGCCATCGCCCGCTCGGCGCGGAACGGCGAGATGAACGACACCAGCACGACGAGCCCGGCGTCGACCATCAGGCGCGCCACCTCGGCGACCCGGCGGATATTCTCGACCCGGTCGGGATCGGTGAAGCCGAGATCGCGGTTGAGGCCGTGGCGGACGTTGTCGCCGTCGAGCGTGTAGGTGAAGCGCCCCTCGGCATAGAGGCGCTTTTCGAGCAGATTGGCGATCGTCGACTTGCCCGCGCCCGACAGCCCGGTGAACCACAGCACGCGCGGGCGCTGGCCGGTCAGCGCGGCGCGCGCGGCCTTGTTCACGTCCATCGCCTGCCAGTGGATGTTGTGGGCGCGGCGCAGCGCGAAGCGGATCATCCCCGCGCCGACGGTGGCGTTGGTGATCCGGTCGATCAGGATGAAGCCGCCCATGTCGGGGCTCGCCTCGTAGGCATCGAACGGGACGGTGCGGTCGAGGCTGATGTTGACGACGGCGATCGTGTTGAGGTCGAGCTGCTTGACCGCGAGATGATCGAGCGTGTTGACGTTTATCGCGTATTTGAGCTCGGTCACCTGCGCCGACACCAGCCGCGTCCCGATCTTGAGCCAGTACGGCCGCCCCGCGAGCAGTGGCGCATCCGCCATCCACACCAAGGTCGCCTCGAACTGGTCGGCGACTTCGGGCGGGGCGTCGGCGGTGGCGATGACGTCGCCGCGCGAGCAGTCGATCTCGTCGGCGAAGGTCAGCGTCACCGACTGGCCCGCGACCGCGCGCGGCAGGTCGCCGTCGAGCGTGACGATCCGCGCGACGGTGCTCGTCGCCCCCGACGGCAGCACCCGGATCGCGTCGCCCGGCGCAACCGACCCGGCGACGATCTGGCCCGAGAAGCCGCGGAAATCGAGGTTGGGGCGATTGACCCACTGCACCGGCAGCCGCAGCGGCCCGGCGGCAAGCCGCTCGGCATCGATGTCGACGCTTTCGAGATGCTCGATCAGGACCGGGCCGTCGTACCACGGGGTCTGTGCGCTGCGGCTCGCGATATTGTCCCCAGCAAGGCCGGAGATCGGGATGGCGGTGAAGCTGTCGATGCCGATGCGCGCGGCGAAGCCGCGATAGTCGGCGACGATCCGGTCGAACACCGCCTCGTCATAGCCGACGAGGTCCATCTTGTTGACCGCCAGCACGACGTGGCGGATGTTCATCAGGCGGACGAGAAAGCTGTGCCGCCGGGTCTGGGTCAGCACGCCCTTGCGCGCGTCGATCAGGATCACCGCGAGGTCGGCGGTCGACGCGCCGGTGACCATGTTGCGGGTATATTGTTCGTGCCCCGGGGTGTCGGCGACGATGAACTTGCGCCGGTCGGTCGCGAAGAAGCGGTACGCGACGTCGATCGTGATGCCCTGCTCGCGCTCGGCGGCGAGGCCGTCGACGAGCAGCGCAAAGTCGATGTTCTGCCCCTGCGTGCCGACGCGCTTCGAATCGGCTTCGAGCTGCGCGAGCTGATCGTCGAAGATCATCTTCGAATCGTACAGCAGCCGCCCGATCAGCGTCGATTTGCCGTCGTCGACCGAGCCGCAGGTGATGAAGCGCAGCAGCGACTTATGCTGGTGATGGTCGAGATAGGCGTCGATGTCTTCGGCGATCAGCGCCTGCGCGCGGTACGACGATGCGTCGGCGACGGCGGTCATAGGGGCGCTAGCCATCAGAAATAGCCCTCCTGCTTCTTTCGCTCCATCGAGGCGTTCTGGTCGTGGTCGATCGCGCGGCCGTGGCGCTCCGACGTCGTCGTCAGCAGCATCTCCTGGATCACCTCGGGAAGCGTCGCCGCGGTGCTCTCGACCGCGCCGGTCAGCGGGTAGCAACCGAGCGTGCGGAAGCGGATCGACCGCTCGACCGGGACCTCGCC
>JAYTTV010000160.1:0-61760 GCA_043745075.1 Sphingomonadaceae bacterium | reverse complement strand
TGCGGGCGTAGCTCAATGGCAGAGCAGAAGCTTCCCAAGCTTACGACGAGGGTTCGATTCCCTTCGCCCGCTCCAACAATTTCAGATAGTTAGGCGGTACCTGAGGATTTTGTCCAACGCTGTGCGTGTTGGACTGTCCAACGGACGCACTGATCCGTCGGCGCGACGCGGATTCGACTGCCGGTCAAGTCGAGGTTTGCCCTAAGAGGGCTTACACGCTTGAGGGTGCCCGATGCCGACCCGTCCGTTCGACTTCGCCAATGCCACCGGCCACCGCCTTTCGGGCCGGCTCGAATTGCCCGCCGGGCCGCCGCACGCCTGGGCGTTGCTGGCGCACTGCTTCACCTGTGGGAAGGATAATCTGGCGGCGGTGCGGATCGCGCGGCGGCTCGCCGGGGCGGGCATCGGCGTGCTGCGCTTCGATTTCACCGGGCTCGGCCAGAGCGAGGGCGACTTCGCGGCGACCAACTTCAGCCTCAACGTTCAGGACCTGATCGCGGCGGCGGCGGCGATGACCGCGGCGGACATGCCGCCGACGCTGCTGATCGGCCACAGCCTCGGCGGCGCGGCGGTGCTCGCGGCGGCGAGGTCGCTGCCCGACATTCGCGCGGTGGCGACGATCGCCGCTCCGTTCGATGTCGCCCACGTCCTCCACCAGATCTCACCCGAGGCTCTGGCCGAGGTCGAGCGCAACGGCACCGCCGACGTGCGCCTCGGCGGGCGGCCCTTCACCCTCGGGCAACAGTTTATTACCGATGTCCGGCAGCACGACCAGCACGCGCGGATTGCGGCGCTGAAGCGGCCGCTGCTGGTCCTCCACGCCCCCCACGACAAGGTCGTCGCCATCGACAATGCCACGCAGATCTTCCTCGCCGCGCATCATCCCAAGAGCTTCGTCGCGCTCGACGGCGCGGACCACCTGCTGTCCAATTCGCGCGATGCAGACTTCGCCGCCGGCATCATCGCGGCGTGGTCGAGCCGCTATCTCCCCGAGCCGATCACCGCCGCGCCGAGCGGTTTCGACGCTGAGGCGGAGGAGACCGGCATGGGCAAGTTCCAGATGGCGATGCGCGCGGGCCAGGCGGCGTTCATCGCCGACGAGCCGGTCAGCGTAGGCGGGCTGGGCTCGGGACCGTCCCCCTATGACCTGCTGTGCGCCGGGCTCGCCGCGTGCACGACGATGACCTTGCGGCTCTATGCGACGAGCGAGGGCTGGCCGGTCGAGCGCATCCGCACCGCCGTTGCGCACCGCAAGGAACCCGACGCAGTGCCGCCCGATGTCTTCACCCGGCGGATCACGATCGAGGGCGCGATCGACGACGACCAGCGCGCCAAGCTCGGCGGCGCGGCCGACCGCTGCCCGGCGCACCGGACATTGGAACAAGGCTCGCGCTTCGACGATGTCGACGTGCAAATCGTGCGTGGAGAGAAATGATGGCGACGCCCATGAAGATCGACTTCGTCTCGGATGTGTCGTGCCCGTGGTGCATAATCGGCCTGATCGGGCTCGAACAGGCGCTCCAGCACAGCCGCGACGCGGTCGACGCCGAGATCGTCTTCCGGCCGTTCGAGCTCAATCCGTCGATGCCGCCGGGCGGGCAGAATATCGGCGAGCATGTCGCGCAGAAATATGGCTCGACACCGGCGCAATCGGCGGCCAACCGGCAGATGATCACCGACCGCGCCGCCGAGCTCGGCTTCACCATGACGATGACGAGCGACAGCCGGATCTACAACACCTTCGACGCGCATCGCCTGCTCCACTGGGCGGAGCAGGCCGGGCACCAGGCCGAGCTCAAGCACGCATTGTTCACCGCCAACTTCACCGAGGGCAAGGACCCGGGCGACCACGATGTGCTGGTCGAGGCCGCCGAACGCGCCGGGCTCGATGGCACCGCGGCGGCCGACGTGCTCGCGTCGGGGCGCTATGCCGACGAGGTCAGGCGCGAAGCGGCGCTGTGGCGCTCGCGCGGGATCGACGCGGTGCCGGCGATCGTCATCAACGACAAGCACCTGATTTCGGGCGGCCAGCCGGTCGAGGTGTTCGAGGCGGTGCTGCGCAAGATCGCCGCCGAATAGCCGCGCGCGTCGCGCTCACCCGGCCCACGGCAGCGGCAACCCGGAGGCGGTCGCTGCCGCGACGGAGATGCCGGCAATCGCGAGGATCGCCGCGCCGACGACGATCGGGCGCGACCGGGCGACGAGCGCGATCGACAGCAGGACGATCGCCATCTGCAGCGCGGTCTCCCCGAGCTCATAGCCCTCGCCCGCCATCGCGGCGCGTTCACCGGCTTCACGCTCGGTCTTGCCCGTCGCTTCGAGCTGGCTGATGCCGTGCCCGGCGGGGTCGGGACCGCGCAGCCGCTTCGCCTCTGCGGCCCACGCCTGCCGGTCCGCGTCGGTTGCCGCGGTCGACTTCGCTGCGGTCTTGACGACGGTTTCGCGAATGATCTTCGCCTGCATGTAGTTGAACGTGTCCGACGCCGCGATGCCGGCGAGCAGGCTTTTGCGCGCGGCACCGGCGGCGGCCATGTGGACGATCGCCAGCGACACCGCGAGTATCCCGACGAGGACCGAGACCCGGTCGCGGAAGCGCCGCTCAGCTACACGATCGACGGCATCGGTCGCCGACCGCTCGGACTCAGCGCGCTCGATCGCTTCGTCGATCAGCTCCTTGGCGTCGGCCGGCTCAACCATCGTCACCCTCGTCCTGCGCAATCGCGTTGCCGGTGCATTAGCGTAGAATATCGCCCGTGACTTCGGCTTTCTAGCGGCGCGGCAACCGTACGATCTAACGGAAAACGGTCCCGGCGATCGCTCGCCGGGGCCGTTTCCTTCGCGATGCAGGCGAACTACCGGATGGTGTAGCGCGACCGCTCGGCGGCGACCTCGTCGGCCGAATACGCCGCAGCCTTGTCGTCGAAGCCCGACCAGCCGGTTTCGCGATACGCCGATCCGCGCGTGGCGGCATCGACGGCGTTGTAGCGGCCGAACAGGGCAACGGCGCTGGCTGCCATGTCGTCGGGCACCTTGGCGCTGACGAGCGTGCTGCCGCGGCGGACGCCTTCGGAGTAGACGTGCGCTTCCTCGTCGGTGTGGCCCGAGTTCTTCAGCGCGCCGACGATACCGCCGGTCGCCGCACCGCCCGCTGCGCCGATGCCGGCACCCGTTGCGGTGGCGAGCAGCCAGCCCGCAGCGACGACCGGGCCGAGGCCGGGGATCGCCAGCAGGCCGAGACCCGCGAGCAGGCCGCCAGCACCGCCGAGCAGCGCGCCCGTAGTCGCGCCACGGCTGACGTCGCCGGTGTCATCGGCATGCGCGACCGCAGCTGCGGTCTCGTGGCCGGCGACGGCGGCCTTGGTGCCGACGTCGTTGTGCCCGCGGATCGTGCCGCCATGGGCGCCGGTCGCGTCGTTGGCGACGATGCTGATGTCGCTGTGCGGGACACCCATCGTCTCGAGTTCACGGACAGCGTTCTCGGCGTCGCTATAATTGTCGAACAGGCGCGTGAGGGTCTTGGTCATGTGTTCTCTCCCAGGAAACGGCGCTTAGCGCTCGGTGATGTTGCCCTTGAAATCGAGACCGACGGTGACACTCTTGCCGCCCTTGGTCGCGGCGCCGGTCCAGACGCCGTCGGCATCCTTCGTCAGGGTCGATGCGGTGTAGCCCGCCTTCGCGAGACGATGGATCGCCTGCTTCTCGGTGAACGAGTTGCGGCCCTTGGTCGCCGACTTCGCGGTCTGCGGCGCGCTATCCTTGATCGCGGGGTTGCCGACGTTGTTCGTGGCCTGGGCGAACGCCGGTCCTGCAGCAAGCGCGGCAATGCCTAAGATGATGAAATGACGACGCATTATATCCTCCATTGGTGAGCTGGTTAAACGTGGCCGTGCGACAGGGGGATCCCGGCGCCGCCTAAATTAAGTGTGCGCAGCAACCCGGCGCGCTGCCGTGACGAGCGTCGGACCGCGCCCTCCGCTCAGTCGAAATCGTCGTCGGGATCGGTGACATCGGCGGCGGGACGGGCAGTTTTGGCCTGCACTTCGTACCGGACCGCGAGTTCGAGATGAATGTTGCGCACGCGCTCGTCGGTCGCCTGCTCGGCAAGCACCCGCGCTTCGCCGGCGCGGCGCACGAGATACGAATGTCGGTCTTCCGCCACGATCTGATCCCCTTGTGAATGCAATCGGCGGGTTGTCCCGCCGGGGCGTCGACCGGGCACGGCCGCTGCGATCCAGCGTCCGTGCCCGGTGTCGGCTTATCGGCTTAATTCCGGATCGAACCCCGGCGGACGAGGTTGACGATCCCGAGCAGGATCACCGCGCCGAGCAGAGACACGGCGAAGGTGCCGAGCGTCAGCGGCGAGTTGTTGATCTCGCCACGGTCGAGGATCAGGCCCCCGAGGAACGACCCGACGATGCCGACAATGACGTTGACGATCACGCCGCTATTGTCGCGCATGATCAGGCCGGCGAGCCAGCCGACGATGCCGCCGATGATGAGCCAGACGAGAAGTGATATCATGATGAGCCTCCAGTTCGCATGATGGCGAAATAGGGCTGCGTGGCCGGCACCCAAAGATGCAGGTTAACCAGTCCGACTAGTGCAGTTGCACCATGATCGAATTCTTTTTGGTGGCTCCGGGTGCCGTCGACCGCGTCGTCGGTCAGGCGGGTGTCACCGTGCAGGGGCGTTGTGGGCAAGCCCGCGCTCGCGCGCCCAGACGATCGCCGCACCGCGTTTGTTGACGCCGATCTTGCCATAAATGCGCGCAACGTGATTGCGCACGGTGTTGCGCGACAGCGTGAGTTCGGCGGCGATGTCGTCGTCGTCGAGCCCGCGGCAGACGAGTTCGAGGACCTGCCGCTCGCGCTTGGTCAGCTCGGTGTCGGCATCGTCGGTCAGCGTCCGCTTGGGCGCGCGCAGCGTCGCGAGCTTCTCGACCACGTTCCGGCTGAACCACGTCGCGTCCTGCATCACGGCGTCGAGCGCGGCGACGAGTTCGAGTTCCGAATGTCGGCGCTCGGTAATATCCTGAAGGACCCAAAGCACGCACGGGTCGTCGCCGACCGAGATCGGCGCGGCGGATACAAGACAGTCGAGCAGCGTGCCGTCCTTGGTGCTGACGCGGGCGTCGACCTTGTTGAGCCGACCGAGGCTGAGGAGTTCGTGTTCGAGCCGGCGGCGGGTCGCGGCGCTATCCCAAAGCGTTAGGTCGCTCGGCGTATGGCCGATGGCATGGCTTTCGTCGTGCCCGGTCATCTCGTGGAACGCGGCGTTGGCGTTGAGCAGGCGATGATCGCGCAACGAAGCAACGACCATCGCCACCGGAGCCAGCTGGAACGCGCCGGAAAACCGCTCCTCGCTGTGGCGCAGTGCGCGCTCGGCCTGGCGGCGGGGCTCGAGGTCGGCGAAGGTGAACAGCATGCAGGGTTCGTCGCGGAGGACGATCGTCTGCCCGGCGATGATGACCAGCTTGCAGCTACCATCGGGCAATTCGAGCTCGGCCTCCAGCTGCGGGATCGTTTCGCTCTTGGCAAGGCGGCGTTTGGCGCTGTCGCGGTCGTCGGCGTGCTTGAAGATATCGAACTCGTAGAGTGATCGACCGACGATCGCATCTTCTTCAAAGCCGGTCATTTCGAGGAAGCCCTGATTGGCGCGGAGGAAGCGCAGGTCGCTGAGGCGGCAGATCAGCGCCGGGGCCGGGTTGGCGTTGAACGCCTGTTCGAAATCGCGCTCGGCCACCATCTGCGCGGTGTCGTTGCGGATGATCAACGCGAGGCACTCGGGCTTGCCGTCGTCGTCGGTCAGGACGAGGCTGCGGATCTGGTGGACCCATTCGGGGGCGACCTTGCCGGCGCGCGTGACCTCGACGGTCACCCCGGCGAACGCCTCGCCCGCCATCGCCCGGTCGATCGGATATTTCCCGTGCGCCAGCGGGGCATGGCCGCGCTTGCTCAGGACATAGCGCTTACGGAAGTCGCTGACATTTTCGCCGAGATCGCCGAGCGTCTGCGCGCCGTGCATCGCCAGCGCGGCATCGTTCGCCTATAGGATCGCTTCGTCGGGCGCGAGCAGGACGATGCCCTCGTCGAGGTTGGCGATGATGCTTTGGAGATGGTCGAGGCTGGCGGCGGCGCGGAGCCGGGTGATCGCCTCAATAGTGCTCCTGGCCAAGGCCACCTCCGAAATCGTGTCGACTGAACAGCACTGACGTTCGTCGGGGCATGAGGTTGCGTCCCAACCTGCCCGCAAGCATCGTACCGCGGTTCAATGTCGCTGATGGCCACGACCGTCGCCTCGATCGACGGGTCGATGCAACCCATCGCGTGCCGCCGGGTTAAGCAGGCTCAGCGTCATTCAGGGTGAGCCGACTCACCTGCAGGGCCGCATCAACCGGATGGCCGACACACGCCGAAGTATGACGAAGAGGAAAACCATCATGGACGGCACCGATAGTCTCGAGGTCTCCCGTCGCGGCGTTCTGGTCGGCGGTGCGGCGGCGTCGACCGCGTTTGTCGTGGCGCCGACAGTTGGCGCACAGGCCGCGACGCTGGGCGCCGCGCCGTCGCTCGCCAAGGTGTCGATCGACGTCAACGGCAAGCGCCGGACGCTCGAGGTCGATACCCGCACGACCTTGCTCGATGCGCTGCGGGAACACCTGCAGCTGACCGGCACCAAGAAGGGCTGCGATCATGGCCAGTGCGGCGCGTGCACGGTGATCGCCGACGGCAAGCGGATCAACAGCTGCCTCAGCCTCGCGGTGATGCACGACGGCGGCAAGGTCACGACGATCGAAGGCCTCGGCACCCCCGAGCATCTCCACCCGATGCAGGCCGCCTTCATCAAGCACGACGGCTACCAGTGCGGCTATTGCACCCCCGGGCAGATTTGCTCGGCGGTGTCGGTGCTCGCCGAAATTCGTGCCGGCGTGCCGAGCCATGTCACCGTGGACCTCAACGCCCGCCCGGAGATCACCAACGCCGAAATGCGCGAGCGGATGAGCGGCAACATCTGCCGTTGCGGGGCTTATTCCAACATTCTCGAGGCGATGACCGAAGTCGCGGGAGCCAAGGCATGAGGCCGTTTACCTATTCGCGCGCATCGTCGCCGGCCGAGGCTGCCGCCGAAGTCGCCCGCACCCCCGGGGCCAAGTTCATCGCGGGCGGGACCAACCTGCTCGACCTGATGAAGCTCGAGATCGAGGTGCCGACGCATCTCGTCGATGTCGGGCACCTCGGCCTCGACAAGATCGAGGCGACGCCCGACGGCGGGCTGCGGATCGGGGCGCTGGTGACCAATTCCGACGCCGCCTCCGACGCGCGGGTCCGGCGTGATTACGGCGTGCTCAGCCGCGCGATCGTCGCGGGGGCGAGCGGCCAGTTGCGCAACAAGGCGACGACCGCGGGCAATCTGCTCCAGCGCACCCGCTGCCCGTATTTCTACGACACCAACCAGCCGTGCAACAAGCGCCAGCCGGGTTCGGGCTGCGCCGCGATCGGCGGGTATAGCCGCCAGCTCGGGATCATCGGCACGAGCGACAAGTGCATCGCCACCTACCCCGGCGACATGGCAGTCGCGATGCGCGTGCTCGACACGACGGTCGAAACCGTCAATCCGGCGGGCCAGACGCGCTCCATCCCGATGGCCGACTTCCATCGGCTGTGGGGTGAGACACCGCAGATCGAAACCGCGCTCGCGCCCGGTGAAATGATCACCGCGGTGACCTTGCCCAAGCCACTCGGCGGCACGCACATCTACCACAAGGTCCGCGACCGCGCGTCGTACGCTTATGCGCTGGTCTCGGTAGCGGCGGTGATCCAGCGCGACGGCAGCGGTCAGGTCGCCATCGGCGGCATCGCACCGAAGCCATGGCGGGTCGCCAGCGCAGATGCGGCAATGGCGAGCGGTTCCAAGCCGGTTGCGGCGGCGCTGCTCGCCGGTGCCAAGCCGACCCACGACAATGCGTACAAGGTCCCGCTGGTCGAGCGAACGCTCGCGGCGGTGATGGCGGAGGCCAAGGCATGAAGTTCGACACACCTGCGGGACAGAACCCGATCGACCAGCTCAAGGTCGTCGGCCGCGCGACCGATCGTATCGACGGTCCGCTCAAGACCACCGGCACTGCGCCGTACGCCTATGAGCGCCACGATGTCGTGCCCAACCAGGCGTACGGCTACATCCTCGGTGCGGCGATCGCCAAGGGCCGCATCCGGTCGATGGATGTTGCCAGCGCCAAGGCCGCATCGGGAGTACTCGGGATCGTCTCAGCGCTCGACTACCCGCCCCTGCCCAAGAGCAAGATGAACATCGCCACATTGTTCGGCGGCCCGGTGGTCGAGCACTACCATCAGGCGATCGCGCTCGTCGTCGCCGAGACGTTCGAGCAGGCGCGCGCGGCGGCGGCGATGATCCACGTCGACTATACGCGGGCGCCGGGCAAGTTCGACCTCGAGGCACTCGCCCCGACCGCGCCGCTCGAGCCCGCCGACAGCGGGGAAGGCAGCAAGGCACCGAAGATCGACCGTTTCGGCGACTTCGACGGTGCCTTCGCGTCGGCGCCGGTCAAGCTCGACCAGCATTATACGACCCCGGGTCATAGCCACTCGATGATGGAGCCGTTCGCCAGCATCGCCGCGTGGAACGGCGACAAGCTCACTGTCTGGACATCGAATCAGATGATCGCCTGGGCCAAACGCGACCTCGCCACCACGCTGAGCATGTCACCCGACAATCTCCGGATCGACTCGCCGTTCATTGGCGGCGGCTTCGGCGGCAAGCTGTTCGTTCGCGTGGACATGCCGCTCGCCGCGCTAGGTGCGAAGCTGGTCGGCCGCCCGGTCAAGATCGCGATGCAGCGCCCGCTGATTACCAATAACGCGACCCACCGTCCGGCGACGATCCAGCGGATTCGCATCGGCACCGACCGCGCCGGCAACATCACCGCGATCGCGCATGAGAGCACGTCGGGCAACCTGCCCGACGGCAAACCCGAGACGGCAGTCGCGCAGACCAAGCTGCTCTATGCCGGGGCGAACCGGATGACCCTGATGCGGCTGGCGGTGATGGACCTGCCCGAAGGTAACGCGATGCGGGCGCCGGGCGAAGCTCCGGGCCTGATGGCGCTCGAGATGGCGATGGACGAGATGGCGGAAAAGCTCGGTATGGACCCGATCGAATTCCGCATCATCAACGACACGCAGGTCGATCCCGAAAAGCCCGAGCGCAAGTTCTCGCAGCGCCAGCTGGTGCAGTGTCTGCGCGACGGCGCGCAGCGCTTCGGCTGGAACGCCCGCAAGGCCAAGCCTGCTTCGGTGCGCGATGGCCAGTGGCTCGTCGGCATGGGCGTTGCGGCCGGGTTCCGCAATAACATGCTGACCAAGTCGGGCGCGCGCGTCCTGCTCGACGGCAAGGGTATCGTCACGGTCGAGACCGACATGACCGATATCGGCACCGGGACCTATACGATCATCGCGCAGACCGCCGCCGAGATGATGGGCGTCGGGCTTGACAAGGTCGTGGTCAAGCTCGGCGATTCCGACTTTCCGGCATCGTCGGGATCAGGCGGCCAGTGGGGCGCGAACAATTCGACCGCGGGCGTCTACGCTGCCTGCGTCAAGCTGCGCGAGCAGGTCGCGCAGAAGCTCGGGTTCAACGCCACCGATGTCGAGTTTGCCGATGGGCATGTCCGTTCGGGCAACCGCAGCCGCCCGCTCGGCGACGCCGCCAAGAGTGCTACTCTGTCGGCCGAGGACTTCATCGAATACGGCGACCTCGGCAAGGAATACCAGCAGTCGACCTTCGCCGGGCACTTCGTCGAAGTCGGGGTCAACGCCTATACCGGCGAAACCCGCATCCGCCGGATGCTCGCGGTCTGCGCCGCCGGGCGGATCCTCAACCCCAAGTCGGCGCGCAGCCAAGTCATCGGCGCGATGACGATGGGCGCGGGCGCGGCGCTGATGGAGGAACTTGCGGTCGACAAGCGCTTCGGCTTCTTCGTCAATCACGACCTCGCCAGCTACGAGGTGCCGGTCCACGCCGACATTCCGCACCAGGAGGTCGTCTTCCTCGACGAGGTCGATCCGATCTCGTCGCCGATGAAGGCCAAGGGTGTCGGCGAGCTCGGCATCTGCGGCGTCGCGGCGGCGGTGGCGAATGCGGTCTACAACGCCACCGGCGTGCGGGTCCGCGACTATCCGGTCACGCTCGACAAGCACCTCGCGAAGCTGCCGGTCATCGCCTGACCGGCAGCTTCGCGCCGCATCGGGGATCGCCGCCGCTAGAACTTATATCCGAGTTCGATTCCGAAGCGGCGGCGAGCACCCGGCGAGACGAACGCGCCGCCGAACTCGATCGCCGGAATAACCTCGGCGAGGTACTTCTTGTCGAGGACGTTGTCGGAGAACAGGATCGCCTTCCAGCGTCCGCCCTGGATGCCCGCGCGGACGTCGAACACCCCGAAGGCGTCGCGGCGTGAGCGGACGAAGTTGGCGTTGCCGACGAACGCGGGCAATGCCAGCGCCGAGATCGGCAGCAGCCCGCTGAACAAGGTCGGCTCGACTTGGTTCTGGACGGTCGAGAACCATGTCGGCCCGGTCAGGCGGTAGTCGAGGCGGAAAATCCCGTCGATCTTTTCGGTCAACGGTTCGAGCACCTGCGTCCCGGCGTTGATCGTGTACTTTGCGGTGTACGGCGACTCGTTGCCGACGGTGTCGGGGCGCGAGCTGTTTTTCTTGATCTTCGAGTCGGTGTAATTGAACGCGCCGTCGAGCGTCCAGCCCTTGACGATCGTGACGTTCGCGCTCCCCTCGACCCCGGTCAGGTCGACGCGGTCGATGTTCGAGACGACGCGGAGCAGGCCGAACGAGCCGACGAAGAACTCGAAGAACTGCATGTCGTGGACCTGGGTGTAATAGCCCGCGAGGTTATAGGTGAATGGCCCGACGCGGCCCTTGACGCCCGCCTCGAAGGCGTCAGATTTCTCCTTGCGGTACTGGTCGTCGATCTTGACGTTCGCGCCGATCGCCTGGACGAAGCTCTGCTGGACGATCGCCGCCGAGCCCGCATTATTGAAGCCGCCCGATTTGAAGCCGACGCCGTAGTTCGCGTACAGATTCGTGCGCTGCAGGATCTCGTAGCGCGCGCTGACCTTCGGCTCGAACTGGCGGAAGGTCTTCTGCTGGTCGGGAATCGCGCCGTTGGTCTGGCCGGGATTGATCGTCCCGCCGGTGAAGGGATCGATCACCAGCGGCACGAGGTTGTGGTCGTGGCGCTCCTCGATGTCGTAGCGCAGCGCGACGCTCAGGTCGAAGCGCGAGGTCGGCTTGTAATCGACCGAGCCGAACGCGGCGTAGACGTTGGTCCGCAATTTGTCGTCGAACAGCTGCGACGTCGGATTGGTCGACCCGGGTGCGTTGTAGAGCTGCTGGATGACCCCGGCGCCGGTATCGCCGCCGAGGCTGACGCCGACGTGGCGGTCGATGTGGAGATAATACGCTCCGGCCTGCCAGTTGAGCGGGCCGTCGCCGGTCGAGGCGAGGTGGATTTCGGTCGAATAGTCGGTCTGGTCGCGTCGCTGGAACTGGGTTCCGTCGCACGTCGTCGGCGAATACGCGCCGAAGGTCGACCCGGTCGCGGGGGCAAAGATGAACGGCACCGGGATCTTGCCGATGAAGTCCGGCTGATTGACGGTGTAGCCGCTTACCGCTGCGGTCGAGGCGAAGCAGGCGTTGACCGTCGCGTTGCCCGCCGGCTGGGCCGCCGAGATGTAGCGCGCGAAATCGGCCGACGTGCCGTCGGCGGTCAGCTTGTTGCTGATGTCGCTGAACTGGCCCCAGACGGTGAGCGCCATGCCGCTGAAATCATGGTCGAGCTTGAGCGATGCCTCGACCGTCTGCTGATCGTTCGTCGGGCGGATGTTGCTGTAATAATTGAACGGATGCTTGTTGACGTCCTCGTAGAATGCCGGGTTCGACGCGGCGAAGTTCGGCAGGAGAAAGTCGGAGTTGAAGTTGATCGACGCGCCGTGGAGTTCGCCGTAGCGCGCCTTGGCGTCGAGCGTCGTGCTGTCGCCGAGCTTGGCGATGACGCGCCCGTCGATCCCGAAGCTGCGCTGGTCGTCGACGGTTTTGCTCTTGAGCAGCGTGTTCGTGTAGAACCCGTCGGTCGTCTGGTAGAAGCCCGACAGGACGACGCCGATCTTGTCCGACACCGGACCAGCGACATAGGTGTTGACGCTATAGGTGTTGTCGTTGGCGATGCTCGTCCGCGCCTCTCCTTCGAACGTGTCGCCGGGCTTGACCGTCTGGACGACGATCGCGCCGGCGGCGGCGTTACGCCCGTACAGCGCGCCTTGGGGGCCCTTGAGAACCTCGATCTGGCGCAGTGTCCCCTGGTTCTGGTTGAGGTCGGCGGTGTTCGTCTTGAGGATGCCGTCGACGACGAGCGCGACCGAGCTTTCGGCATCGCGCGCGCCGTTGATGCCGCGGATGTTGATCTGGGTGTCGCCCGCATCGCCGGTCGAGGTGACGATCGTCACGCCGGGGGTCAGTTTGACGAAATCGGCGGCGCGCTGGATGTTCTTGGTCGCGATCGTCGACGCCGAAAAGGCGGTGATCGACGCCGGCACGTCGGACAGCGCCTCGTTCACCCGGCGCGCGGTGACGATGATGTCGCCGCTGTCGGCGAGCGCGGTCGCGGTATCCGCGGGCGGTGCCTCGGCCGCGACCGACTGCGCCCCCGCCGGGACCGCGAGCAGCGATGCCGTTCCAACCAATAATGCGTAGCGGCGCTTGCCCATGTCTCGACCCCTGTTGCGGCGGCGATGCCGCCGTCTGCTGGCCGCCCGCCATGTCCAGCGGTGTCGGGCCGTTTTGTCCCTAAACCAAAGCTATTGTATACATTACGGTAGCGTCAAGCCCCTTGTCATGGCTTTGTCACGGCGCGAAAGAGGGTCATGTCCAAGGCTTCCGAGAATGCGTACCGCTTCATCCGCGGCGAGATCCTGTCGGGTGCGCTCGAGCCCGGCGCCCCGTTGCGCGAGGAAGCACTGGCGGCGGCGAGCGGCGTGTCGCGGACGCCGGTGCGTGAGGCGTTGCACCGGCTCGAGAGCGAGCGCTTCATCCTTCGCTCTGGAACGCAACGCAGCTTCGTCGCAACGCTGTCGGCGGACGATATCGCCGAGGGGTTCGCGCTGCGGACGATGCTTGAGAGCCATGCCGCCGAGCGTGCCGCGACGCGGATCACCCCGGCCGAACTCGACGCTCTCGCCCTGCATAACGGCGCGATCGTCGGCACCCTAAGCGGCCAGGCGGTCGATGCCGCAGCGTTCGTCGAGCACAACCGCGCATTCCACGACGTCGTCATCGCCGCCGCCGGTTCGGACCGCCTCGCGGCGATGCTCGCAACCGTCGTCGAGCAGCCGATCGTGCTGCGCACCGCCCGGCAATACGACCGCGACGCGGTCGAGCGATCGCACGCAGAACACGAGGAGCTGATCGTCGCCTTTCGCCGCGCCGACGGCGAATGGGCCAAGGCGGTGATGACCGCGCACATCCGCCGGGCTTTTCACACTTATCACGATGCGTTCCGTCGCGGACGCTTGACCCCGCCCGCGTCATCAACATAGGAATGTATACAAACTGGGATAAATCATATGGCTTATCGGCTCGGCATCGACGTCGGCGGCACCTTTACCGACCTGCTGTTGCTCGATGAGTCGACGGGCGCCTTCTGGCGCCACAAGACCCCGTCGACCCCCGCCGACAGTTCGATCGGCATCCTGATCGGGGTGCACGCGATCTGCGCCGAAGCGGGCATCACCCCCGCCGACGTCGCCACCCTGTTTCACGGCACGACCGTCGCGACCAACGCGGTGCTCGAAGGCAAGGGCGCGCGGGTCGGGCTGGTCGTCACGCGCGGCTACCGCCAGGTCATGCAGATCGCGCGCAGCTTCGTCCCCGGCGGCCTCGCCGGCTGGATCATCTGGCCGAAGCCCGTGCCCCTCGCCGCGCTCGAGGACACCGTCGAAGTCGGCGGCCGGGTCGACGGGCGCGGGCGCGAGGTCGAGCCGCTCGATGAGGTCGAGATCCGCGCCGCGCTCGAAATCCTGCGCGATCGCGGGGTCGAGGCGGTGACGGTGTCGCTGATGAACGCCTATCTCGATGGCGGCCACGAAGACCGGATCGGCGCGCTCGCCGCCGAGATCCTGCCCGACACGCCGGTGTCGCTGAGCCACGTCGTCCTCCCCGAAATGCAGGAATACGAGCGCACGCTGACCACCGTCGCCAACGCCGCGGTGCGCCCGGTCGTCGGCCGGTATGTCCGCGCACTGCGCGCCAAGCTCCGCGACGCGGGCATGACTGGACGCATCGCCCTGCTCCGCTCCGACGGCGGCCTGATGAGCTCGGAAAAGGCCGAGGAGCATCCAGTTTCGCTGCTGATGTCCGGTCCGGCGGGGGGCGTCGCCGGGGCGCTGTGGGTCGGGCGCAACGCGGGCTTAAGCAACATCCTGACGCTCGACGTCGGCGGCACCTCGACCGACGTCGCGCTGATCGAGAACCTCGAGCCACGGCGGACGCGGACGACCGAGGTCGGGCATCTTTCGGTCCGCGCCTCGTCGCTCGACGTCAAAACGGTCGGCGCGGGCGGCGGGTCGATCGCGAGCGTCCCCGAACTGACCCGTGCACTCCGCGTCGGCCCGCAGTCGGCGGGGGCGGTTCCCGGGCCGGCGGCGTACGGCAAGGGCGGCGTCCTGCCGACGGTGACCGATGCCAATGTCGTCCTCGGCTACCTCCCCGAAGACCTGCTCGGCGGCAGCTTTCGCCTCGACCGCGCCGCGGCGACCGCGGCGGTGCAGACGATCGCCGACGCGATGGGGATCGACCTGATGGCCGCCGCGCGCGGGATCATCGACATCGTCAACGAGAACATGTTCGGCGCGCTGCGGATGATCTCGGTCCAACAGGGCTATGACCCGCGCGATTTCGCGCTGATGGGGTTCGGCGGCGCCGGACCACTCCATATCAACGCGATCGCCCGGCTGATGGGCAGCTGGCCTGCGGTGTCGCCGGTCTCTCCCGGGGTACTGTGCGCACTCGGCGATGCGACGACGCTGATGCGGACCGAATCGGCACGGTCGTTCGCTCGCCTCGCCCGCGATACCGACGAGAACGAATTGATCGCCGCGCTCGACGCGATGGCGACGGCGACGGTCGCCGAACTCGTGGCGGAGCTCGTCCCCGCCGACGAGATCACCTCGCTGTATGAGATCGACGTCCGCTACGAAGGCCAGGCGTTCGAGGTGCCGATGACGATCACCCCCGACGTCCTGCGCGCCGACGGCATCGCCCGGCTGCTCGCGCGGTTCGACGAGGAACACCGCCGCCTGTTCACCTTCAACATGGCGAGCCCGCACGAGATCGTGAACCTGCGCGCGGTTGCGCTCGGGCGCCCGCTCGACCTGCCGGCGGCGCGGCTGCCGGTCGGCGACGGCTCCCCGGCGACGGCGAAGGTGCGCGATCACGAGCTGTGGATGGACGGGCGGATGCAGCCCGCAGCGATCTACGACCGGTCGCGGCTGCGCGCTGGGGACATCGTCGCGGGCCCAGCGATCGTCGTCGAGATGGACTCGACGACGCTGATCGAGGCCGGCCACGACGGCACCGTCGACCCGGTCGGCAATATCCTCATCCGCCCGCGCGAAGGGAAGCTCTGATGCCCGCGACGATCATCGAGACCAATTCCGCGCCGTTCGCGCCGGTCAAGATCGACCCGGTGACGCTCGACATCGTCGAGAACGCGCTGCGCAACGCGCGTGTCGAGATGGACGCGACGCTCGTCCGCACCGCAATGTCGCCCGGCATCCGCGAGCAGGGCGACAGCTTTCCGCTGATCGCCGACCGCGCCGGACGGATGATCGTCGGCCAGTTCGGCAGCTTCATCGGCGGCTTCCTCGACGGCTATGCCGGAACGGTCGAGGACGGCGACATGTTCTTCCTGTCCGACCCCTATTCGGTCGAGGGCGCGATCAGCCACAGCAACGACTGGCTGGTGCTGTTGCCGGTCTACAAGACCGGGCGGATGATCGGCTGGACCGCGATGTTCGGCCACCAGAGCGACATCGGCGGCAAGGTGGCCGGATCGATGCCGATCGACGCGCACTCGATCTTCGAGGAAGGCGTCCGCATCCCGCCGGTCAAGATCTGGCGCAAGGGCGTCTATAACGAGGACCTGATCACGCTGGTCATGCACCAGACGCGCAAGCCCGACTGGTGCCGCGCCGACCTCAACGCGCTGATCGCTTCGTGCCGGGTCGCGGCGCGGCGGGTGCTCGAACTCAGCGACCGCTTCGGCGACGACCTGTATGTTGCCGCGACCGAGGAATTGCTGGCGCGCAACCACCGCGCGATGAAGGCGCTGATCGCGTCGTCGATCGGCGAGGAGCCGGTCAGCTTCGAGGACTATATCTGCGACGACGGCATGGGTTTCGGCCCGTACCAGATCAAGTGCACGATGCGCCGCGTCGGCGACAAGGTCGTGCTCGACTTCGCCGGGACCGACCCGCAGTCGGATGCGTCGATCAATTTCTATCTCAACGAGAACATGTTCAAGATGTTCTTCGGCATCTACATGATCATGGTCTTCGACCCCGCGATCCTGTTCAACGACGGGTTCTACGACCTGATCGAGGTGCGGATTCCCGAGGGCTCGCTGCTCAAGCCGAAATTCCCGGCGGCGCTGTCGGGGCGGACCCACGCGCTCGGGCGCATCTTCGACATCCTCGGCGGGCTGCTCGGCCAGCGGACGCCGGAATTCCTCAACGCCGCCGGTTTCTCGTCGTCGCCGCACCTATTCTATTCGGGCGTCGACGCTGCCGGCGACTGGTTCCAGCTGGTCCAGATCGGCTTCGGCGGCATCCCCGGGCGGCCGATGGGCGACGGCCCCGACGGCCATTCGCTGTGGCCGGGCTTCACCAACGTCCCCAACGAATTTCTCGAACGCTATTTCCCGCTGCTGATCGACCGTTACGAGACCGAGGCCGACAGCGGCGGCCCGGGGCTCCACCGCGGCGGCAACGGCATCCGCATGACCTACCGCTTCCTCGAGCCCGGCGTCGTCGCGATCCACGACGACCGCTGGTTCGTCCCGCCATGGGGCGTCAACGGCGGCCTGCCGGGAGCACGCGCGCGCAAGATTCTCGAGCGCGCCGACGGGACGGAGACCATTGTCGGCAACAAGCTCGAAGACCTGCGCGTCGCTGCAGGCGATCGCCTCCACTTCATCACCTGGGGCGGCGGCGGCTGGGGCGACCCGCTGCTGCGCGACCCGGCGCTTGTCGAAAAGGAAGTCCGCGAGGGCCTCGTCACCACCACCGGCGCACGCGCTTACGGCGTCGTCATCGGCGATGCGGATGCGACCGAGGCGCTGCGGAGCGAGATGCGTGCGACCCGCCCCGCCGAGCAGCCGTTGTTCGACCGCGGTCCCGACATCGAGACGTTGCGCGCGACGTGCCTCGCCGAGACCGGCCTCCCCGCCCCGCGTGCGCCGGTCTGGCGGCCCGAGCGAGCGGCGGCATGACCGCGCCAGCCAACACTGGGGCACTCGCGGGGCTGCGCGTCGTCGAGCTCGGCCAGCTCATCGCCGGGCCGTTCTGCGGCCAGCTGCTCGGCGACATGGGCGCCGAGGTCATCAAGGTCGAGCCGCCCGGAGTCGACGGCAAGCGCGGCGGCGACCCGATGCGCGACTGGGGCCGCGGCGACGCCAAATTATGGTGGGAGGTCGTCAGCCGCAACAAGAAGTCGGTCAGCGCCAACCTGCGGGTTCCCGAGGGGCAGGACCTCGTCCGCCGCCTCGCCGCGACCGCCGACATCTTGATCGAGAACTTCAAGCCCGGCACGCTCGAGAAATGGGGGCTCGGCCCCGACGTGCTGATGGCCGACAACCCGCGGCTGATCATCGTCCGCGTCTCGGGCTACGGCCAGACCGGGCCGTACGCCGAGCGCGCGGGCTTCGGCGGCATCGGCGAGGCGATGGGCGGCTGGCGCGCGATCGTCGGCGATGCCGATCGCCCGCCGTCGCGGATGGGCGTGTCGATCGGCGACAGCCTCGCCGCGACCTACGGCTGCATGGGCGCGCTCGCCGCGCTCCACGCCCGCGAACGGACCGGCAAAGGGCAGATCGTCGATTCCGCGCTTTACGAGGCGGTGCTCCAGGTGATGGAGAGCCTGATTCCCGAATATCAGGTCGCGGGGACGATCCGCGAGCGCTCGGGGTCGGTCCTGCCGGGGATCGCGCCGTCGAACGTCTATCCGTGCCGCGACGGCGAATATCTGATCGGCGCCAATCAGGACGCAGTCTTCGCGCGGCTGTGCGCGGCGATGGGCCAGCCCGAACTCGCCACCGATCCGCGCTTCGTCGATCACGTCGCCCGCGGCAGCCGCCAGGTCGAGCTCGACACGATCATCGCTAGGTGGACGAAGACGCGCACGGTCGCCGAGGTCGAGGCGGCGATGCTCAGGTACAGCGTCCCCGCCGGCACGATCTACCACGCGCCCGACATGCTCGCCGACCCGCACTTCGCCGCGCGCGGTGCGCTCGTCGAGCTCGAGACCGAACGCTGGGGCAAGATCACGATGCAGAACAGCTTCCCCAAGCTCAGCGGGACGCCGTCGACGGTCCGCTCGGCCGCGCCCACCCGCGTCGGCGAGAGCAATGCCGAGGTCTATGGCGAGCTTGGGCTGACCGACGGCGACCTCGCCGCGCTCACCGCATCGGGCGCGATCTGATGGACGACGGCTCGCTCGGTGCGTCGTACGCCGCGACGTTCGAGCATCATCTGCCGTTCGGCGCGCACCCGGCGCTGGTCGTGATCGACGTTGCCGTGGCGTATCTCGATCCGGCGTCGCCGTTGTACGATGCAGCTTTCGTCGCTGCAGTGCCGGTGATCGCCCGGCTAATTGCGGCAGCGCGCGCGGCGGGAGTGCCGGTGATCTTCACCCGCGTCGTCCACGGGCCGGGCGGGCGCGACGGCGGGCTGTTCTATCGCAAGCTGCCCGTCCTGCGCGTCTTCGACCCCGCGACGCCGTGGGGCCAATTCGCCCCCGACGCCGCGCCGCAGCCCGACGACCTCGTCATCGTCAAGCAGTATGCGTCGGCGTTCTTCGGCACGTCACTCGCCTCGACGCTGACCGGCATGGGCGTCGACACGCTGCTCATCGCAGGCTTCTCGACCTCGGGTTGCATCCGCGCGTCGGCGCTCGACGCCCTCCAGCACGGTTTCGCCCCGTTCGTCGTCAGCGATGCGTGCGCCGATCGCCACCCCGGCCCGCACACCGCCAACCTGTTCGATCTCCAGGCGAAATACGCCGAGGTGATCGACTGCAATGCCGCGGTCGCACTGCTCGCCTAAGGCAACGCTCGCCGGAAACGACCGATCGTCCAAGTGACGCACCCTCGCCTTTGGCTTGCCGCGTCGGGCGTGTCGGCGCATGTGGCGGCGCGCGCCTTATAGGCAGGCTGGAAGTGGACATGGGCCGACCGCATGCCGGTGCGCGTGCATATCGACGCGCGATACGCGTGCTGGCGACGTCTGCCACAGCGGGGCTGACCGGCTGCAGCTCGGTCGTGCTCGACCCCAAGGGGCCGGTCGGGACGGCCGAGACCATGGTCCTGTACAACGCACTCGCAATCATGCTCGTCATCGTCGTACCGACGATCCTCGCGACGCTGGTCGTGGCATGGTGGTTCAGGGCGTCGAACACCCGCGCGACCTACCGCCCCGAATGGGTGTTCTCCGGCCGGATCGAGCTTGTCGTCTGGTCGATCCCGCTGATGACGATCCTGCTGCTCAGCGGCGTGATCTGGAGCGGGTCGCACGCGCTCGATCCGGCGCAGCCGCTCCGCTCGACGGTCAAGCCGCTCGAGGTCGAGGTCGTCTCGCTCGACTGGAAATGGCTGTTTATCTACCCCGCGCAGGGCGTCGCCGCGGTCAACGACCTTGTCGTGCCGGCCGGCACCCCGGTCCACTTCCGCCTGACCTCGGCAAGCGTGATGAGCGCGTTCTTCGTGCCGCGGCTCGGCAGCATGATCTACACGATGAACGGCATGGCGACCCAGCTCAACCTGATGGCCGATCATCCGGGCGACTTCGACGGGCGGTCATCGCACTATAATGGCGACGGCTTCCCGGGGATGCATTTCAAAATGCACGCGGTCACGCCCGAGCAGTTCTCCGGCTGGGCCGCGGCGGCGCGGAGCGGCACGGCGGTGCTCGATGAAGCGGCGTACCGGCAACTCGCGCGGCAGAGCCTCGACACCAAGCCGTTCGTCTACGCGCGGGCGGCTCCGGGCCTGTTCGACGACATCGTTCGGCAAAAGCTGCCGCCGGGTCCGGGACCGCGAACGGACACCCCGTCGCCGCGCGAGGAGACCAACCATGCTGGGTAGGCTGTCATGGGCGGCGATCCCGCTCGACTCGCCGCTGCCGATCTTCGCGTCGCTCGTCGTCGGGCTCGTCATCGTCGGCGTGATCGGCTGGGTCGTGGTGAAGGGCTATTTCCCGTATATCTGGAACGACTGGATCACGAGCGTCGACCATAAGCGGATCGGCGTGATGTACACGTTGCTCGCGCTGGTCATGCTGCTGCGCGGGTTCACCGACGCGATCATGATGCGGACGCAGCAGGCGATGGCGCTCAACGCGCCGGGCTATCTGCCCCCCGAGCATTACGACCAGGTGTTCTCGTCGCACGGCACGATCATGATCTTCTTCGTCGCGATGCCGTTCATGATCGGGCTGATGAATTTCGTCGTGCCTCTCCAGCTCGGCATCCGCGACGTCGCCTTTCCGACGCTCAACTCGGTCAGCTTCTGGCTGACCGCGACCGGCGCAATGCTCGTCAACATCTCGCTCGTCGTCGGCGAGTTCGCCCGCACCGGCTGGCTGCCGTACCCGCCGCTGTCCGAGCTCGCTTACTCGCCGGGCGTCGGGGTCGATTATTACCTGTGGGCGCTGCAGATTTCCGGCATCGGGACTTTGCTGTCGGGCATCAATCTCGTGACGACGATCCTCAAGACCCGCGCGCCGGGGATGGGGCTGATGCGGATGCCGATGTTCTGCTGGACGTCGCTGGCGTCGAACCTGCTGATCGTCGCGGCGTTTCCGATCCTGACCGCGACGCTCGCGATGCTCCTGCTCGACCGCTACCTCGGCTTTCACTTCTTCACCAACGAAGCCGGCGGCAACGTCATGATGTTCATGAACCTGATCTGGGCGTGGGGGCATCCCGAGGTCTACATCCTGATCCTGCCGGCGTTCGGCATCTTTTCCGAAGTCATCGCGACCTTCTCGAGCAAGCCGTTGTTCGGCTACCGCTCGATGGTGCTGGCAACGATGGTGATCTGCGTCTTCGCCTTCACCGTCTGGCTCCACCACTTCTTCACGATGGGGGCCGGGGCGAACGTCAATGCCTTCTTCGGGATCATGACGACGATCATCGCGGTGCCGACCGGGGTCAAGGTGTTCAACTGGCTGTTCACGATGTACGGCGGCCGCCTGCGCTACGAGCCGCCTTTGCTATGGGCGGTCGGCTTCATCATCACCTTCGTCATTGGCGGCATGACCGGCGTCCTGCTCGCGTTGCCGCCGGTCGACTTCCTGCTCCATAACAGCCTGTTCCTCGTCGCGCACTTCCACAACGTCATTATCGGCGGCGTGCTGTTCGGCGGCTTTGCCGGCTACAATTACTGGTTCCCCAAGGCGTTCGGCTTCAAGCTCCATGCTGGCCTCGGCAAGGCGGCGTTCTGGTTCTGGCTGGTCGGCTTCTATGTCGCATTCATGCCGCTCTACGTCCTCGGCTTCCTCGGCATGACCCGGCGGATGCAGCATTACGATGTCCCGGCGTGGCGGCCGTGGCTGCTCGTCGCGGGTGCGGGTGCCGGGCTGATCGCGATCGGTATCGGGCTGATGATCGCCCAGCTGATCGTCAGCATCCGGCGGCGCGAAGCGCTGCGCGACACGACCGGCGATCCGTGGGATGGCCGGACGCTCGAATGGGCGACGACGTCACCGCCGCCAAGCTATAATTTCGCCGTCCTCCCCGAAGTTTCCGGTCTCGACGCCTACTGGGCCATGAAGCAGCACCCGAGCGACGACGCCCCGCCGAAGCTGACCGCCTTCGCGACGCCGAGCAACACCGCGACCGGGATCGTCTGCGCGTTCTTCGCGACGGTGATGGGCTTCGCGCTGATCTGGCACATCTGGTGGATGGTCATCCTCGGCGGGCTCGGCGCGTTCGCGACCTTCGTCGTCTTCGCGTGGCGCGATCACACCGAAGACGAGATTTCCGTCGCGGAACTGGAGCGGCGCGAGCGGGCTTCACGTCATGCGTTCGCGGGAGAGGTCGCATGAACGCGACCGCGGCCGACGCACCGGGCACGACGGATCGGCCGGAAGGCGGCGTCGCCCCGGTCCGCATCGTCGTGGCCTACGGCTTCTGGATCTTCCTTGTCAGCGACATCATCATGTTTGCCGGCTTCTTTGCCGCTTACGCCGTGCTGTCGGGCGCGACCGCGGGCGGTCCAAGCGGCCAACAGTTGTTCGACCTGAAGACGACTGCGATCGAGACCGGCTGCCTATTGGTATCGAGCTTCACCTGCGGCCTCGCGAGCATCGCCGCCGACGTCCGCAACAAACTCTGGTTCACCGGCGCGATGGCGGCGACCTTCGTCCTCGGGGCGGCGTTCATCGGGATCGAGGTCAACGAGCTGACCCAGTTGATCGCGCGCGGTGCCGGCCCCGACCGCAGCGCCTTCCTGTCGGCGCTGTTCGCGCTCGTCGGCTGCCACGGGCTCCACGTCACGATCGGGCTGCTGTGGTTGCTGACGATGGTCGCGCAGGTCTTCGCCAAGGGCTTTCGCGAGGACATCATGCACCGAATCCTGTGCTTCACTTTGTTCTGGCACGCGCTCGACATCATCTGGGTGGCGTTGTTCACCGTCGTCTATCTGCTCGGAGTTGCCGCATGAACGCGCCGCACCGCGGACAGCCGGAGACCGCGCCCGGCGACAAGCGTCCCGAAGCCAAGGGCGTCGGCAGCGCGGTGCTGGGCTACGCCATCGGCCTCGTGCTCGCGGTGGGGATGACGGCGGTATCCTTCACCATTGTCCACAGCCCGCTGATCTGGACGCCGGGCATTCCGATGGGCCTGATCGTGCTGGCGATCGCACAGATGGGGGTCCACCTCGTGTTCTTCCTCCACGTCAACACCGGCTCAGACAGCATCAACACGACGCTGGCACTCGCCTTCGGGCTGCTGATCGTCTTCCTGATCATCGCCGGCTCGTTGTTCATCATGACCAACCTCAATCACAACATGCTGCCGATGGATCAGGTCATGAGCATGCAGCGATAATGGCTCCGCGCCGGTCATTCAGGAACACGCAAGCCGCCGGAGCGTAGACCGCAGACGGCGTCATGCCGCATGGTCGCTTCGTGCCGTTGCTGGCCGAAACGATGTGTGTATGTTGCCGCTGTGCCGGGGAGTTCGATCGTGGGAGAGATAATGATCAAGCTTATTCATGTCGCCGCAGTTGCCGCCGCGATCGTTGGAACTGCTGCTGTTGCCGCGCCGCCGCCGCTGCCGCCCGGCACGCCCGCGTATGCCTCGCTCAAGGGCGATGCGACTGCGGGCAAGGCGGTCTTCACCGCGTGCAAGACCTGCCACGTCGTCACACCCGGGCAGAACCGGATCGGGCCGTCGCTGTACGGCGTCGTCGGGCGGACCTCGGGTTCGGTTCCGGGCTACACCTATTCGGCGGCGAACAAGAACAGCCATATCGTCTGGACCGAGCCGGTGCTGTACGAATATCTGCTTGCGCCGCAGAAGTATGTTCCGGGCACCAAGATGACCTACGCGGGCCTCAAGGATGCGCAGAAGCGCGCCGACGTCATCGCCTACCTGAAGTCGAAGCCGACTTCGTAAAGACTGCAGCCGGCGCGGGTCACAACCCGCGCCGGCGCAAATCTGCAAGGTGCGCCGGAAACGACGCGGCGAGTGCCAGCGCCACCCATTGCCACCCTGCCCCCGTCAGCGCCGCGCGAACCGCGAGCAAGATCAACGCTCCGGGCAGGAACGCGAGGATGATCGTCGCCGCCTTGCCGCGCCGGGCGATCAGCACGATCATCTCGATAAGCATCACCGCGAGAACGATGTCGACCGCGTGGCCGCTGGCGAACAGCGCGCTCACGCGAACGGCGGATTGAGCCGCACCACCGCGAGATTGAGCAGGCTCGCGAAGCTGACCCACCCGAGATACGGCAGCAGCAGGGATTTCGCGGTCAGCGAGCGCTGCGCCGCGAAGATGATCAGCAGCATGATCGACAGCCAGAACACCGACACCTCGATGAACGCCCAGTCGGGGCGGCGGAGCTGGAAGAACAGCAGGCTCCACAGGACGTTGAGGAAGGCGTTGAACGCGAACAGGCCGATGATCCGCGTCCGCTCCCGCTCACTGAACGCGGTTCGCCACGCCGTCACTCCGGCGGCGACGGTCGAGACGTAGACTGTCGTCCAGCCGACCGGAACCGCCCAGTCGGGGGGCGCCCAGTCGGGCTGGGCGAGGCTGCGATACCACGGGCCGAGATCGGTGATCGTCGAGCCGACTGCGGCGACCGCGAACGCCGCGCCGATGCCGACCGCGATCGGCTTGAGCAGGGGTCGAGCGTGGCTCACCGTCTTATCCGTTGCCGCCCCCGATCATGCCGCCGTCGTGCCGATTCCGAACAGGTGACCAAGGTCCTTAAAGAAAATCCGCGCGTGCGCCAGCGGGTCGGCGCGGACGAGTTCCTTGTTCATATACGCCTGCCACGTCAGCCGCTGGACGTCGGCGTCGTCGCAAATCTTGACGAAGCGCTCGCGGCGCTTGTCGCTCGAATACCAGAAATACTGCATCATCCCGAGAATCCAGAAGACGCGGCCGTGCGCCTTCATGAACTTCTTGCGCGCTCCGGCGAGCGCCTTGGGGTTGCCGGTCTCGAGGAAAATGTCGACCGACTCGGCGGCGTAGCGGCCCGCGGTCATCGCATAGTAGATGCCCTCGCCCGACGCCGGGGCGACGACCCCGGCGGCATCGCCGGCGACGACAATGTTGCAGCCGTTATCCCACTTCTTGAGCGGCTTGAGCGGGATCGGCGCGCCTTCCCGGCGGATCGTCTCGCAGGCATCGAGCCCGGTATCGGCGCGCAACGTCGCCACCGCATCCTTGAGCGAGAAGCCCTTGTTGGCGCTGCCGACGCCGACGCTGGTCGTATCGCCGTGGGGAAAGATCCACGCGTAGAAATCGGGCGACAGCTTGCCCTGGTAATAGATGTCGCAGCGCTCGCGGTCGAAGCAGCCGCCCGGCGGCGTCGCGATCATCTCGTGATAGGCGAAAACGCACGGGATGCGCTCGGCGCCCTTGAGCGTGTCGCGGGCGACCCCCGAGCGCGCGCCGTCGGCGCCGATCACCGACCGCGTCCGCAGCCGCTGCAGCGCCTCGTGCTTCGCCGCGCCCTTGGGGCGGAAGACGACGACGGTGGTGCCGTCGGGGTCGGTCTCGATCGCTTCGTAGGTGCCGGTGCGGCGGCTTGCCCCGGCGGCAGCGGCACGCTCGCGCAGCCACTCGTCGAAGTCGCCGCGATCGACCATCCCGACGAAGCCGCCCTCGATCGGCATATCGACCGCGCGGTCCGAAGGAGCGATCATCCGCGCCGCCTTGGCATGGCCGACGAGGACCGACTCGGGCACTGCGAAGTCCTTCATCAGCCGCGGCGGGATCGCGCCGCCGCACGGCTTGATCCGTCCGGCGCGGTCGAGCAGCACGACCGAGCGCCCGGCGCGGGCGAGATCGGCGGCGGCGGTGGCTCCCGAAGGCCCGCCGCCAACGACGACGACATCGACGATATCGGTGGTCTGCATTGATCTATCCTTCGGCGAACGAGGGGTTGAGGCGCGGCGACCGCACCAGGACTGAGGTATCGATTCGCGCCGCGAGGACTGCGGCGACGAGAAAGACGGCGGCTTCGGCGGCGAAGACCGCGACAAAGGCATCGGGAGTCGAGCCGAACAGGCGGCGGCCGACGTCGATGCCCGCCGCGCCGACGAAGCCGCCGATCGCAAAGGCAATCGCCTGCGCCGCGCCCCAGACGCCCATCCGGACGCCCTCGCGCCCGGGACCGCCGCCGCCCGCGAGGCCCATCATCGAGCCGATTGCGGCGACCGCAAACACGCCGTTGGCGAGGCCGAGGGCGAAGACGGTCGGGCGTAGCGGGAACGCTGGCCCGGCGGTCGCGGCGAAGGCGAGGACGCCGAGCGCTGCCGCCGAGCCGATGCAGCCGGCGATCGTCCAGCTGCGCATCCAGCCGGCGCGCCCGGTAAAGGCGTTGCCCGCCACCCCGGCAGCGATCATGCCGACCAGCGCGCCGCCGTGCTGGAGCGCGGCCAGGCTCGTCGATTGTCCCGGGGTGAAGCCGAACAACAGCCCGGCGAACGGCTCGAGGATCAGCTCCTGCGCGCTATAGGCGAGCATCGAAACCGCGACGAAAACGGTGAAGCGCCGCGCCTGCGGGTCTGCCCAGATCTCGGCGAGCGCGACGGCGAACGGTATCGCAGGCCGCGTCGCGGCGGGCTGAGCATCGCGACGCTCGATTCCGGCAATGCCGATCAGCGAGACGACGACGGCGATGCCGACGACGCCCGCGACGACGGCGAGCAGGCGGTCGGGCGAGAACGGGTCGAGCAGCTTGCCCGCGATTCCTGTCGTGACGATGAAGCCGACGATCATCATGATCCATGTGATCGCCGCCGCGGCCGGACGACGCGCCGGCGCGACCCGGCTCGCGAGCAGTGCGAGGAGCGACGTCCCCGCCGCGCCGACCCCGACGCCGATCAGCGCGAAAGCGACGACGGCGAGCGCTACGCCGAACGCAGGCGACCCGGCGATCCGCGTCGTCGCGACCGTCGCCAGCACGGCCCCGACCCCGAGCACCGCCATGCCGCCGACGATCCACGGGGTCCGGCGCGCGCCGCCATCCGACCCATGGCCCCAACGCGCGCGCGATAGCTGAATGGCATAATGCCACGCGACGAGGCCAGCGGGGACGGTCGCGGCGAGCCCGTATTCGACAACCATGATCCGGTTGAGCGTCGAGGTCATTAACACGACGATCGCGCCGATCGCACTCTGGACGAGCCCGAGGCGGATGATCGAGGGCCAGCCGAGACCGGTCGCAGATACGCTCATAGCCCCGCCCGGATCATCTCGCCGACCCCGAACGCCGAGCCGAGCATGCCGAAGACATAGAGCGAGGTACCGGTCGCGTTGTACCACGGCGTCCGCGCGAGCGGATCGCCGAGCAGGCGGACCATCAAACCAAGCTGCCCGAGCACCAGCGCGCCGACGCCCGCCGCGTGCCAGTAAAGCTGCCAGTGGACCAGCAGCCCGACGACGACGACCTGCGGCACCGCCATAACGACGCACGCGACCCGCGCCGCGTTGGTCGTGCCGAGCACCACCGGCAGCGAGCGGATACCCATGACGCGATCGCCCTCGACCGCCTTGAAATCATTGAGCGTCATGATGCCGTGCGCGCCGAGGCTGTACAGGCCGAGCAGCCACAGGATACGCGTGTCGGGCAGTCCGCCCGCCATCACGCTCGCCCCGGTGAACCACGTCAGGCCCTCGTAGCTCAGCGCGCAGACCGCCGGTCCCCAGATGCCGCTCGTCTTGAGGCGGAACGGCGGCGCGCTATACGCCCAGCCCGAAGCCAGCCCGACGAGCGTGGCGACGAACACCCATGGCCCGGTCAGCGCCGCGACGATCGCCGAGGCGACCGATCCGCCGACCGCCAGCCATAGCGCCCAGCGCCCGGGGATACGCCCCGACGGGATCGGGCGGCCGGGCTCGTTGATCGCATCGACGTGGCGGTCGAACCAGTCGTTGACCGCCTGGCTCGTGCCGCAGACCAGCGGCCCGGTCAGCAGCAGCCCGGCGATGAGGAACGGCCAGCGGCTGCCGAGCGCGACGCCCGACGAGACGACGCCGCACATGAACGCCCACATCGGCGGGAACCACGTCACCGGCTTGGCGAGCTCGAGGATCGCCGCGGGTGCCGGTGCCGTCCGCGTCAAGGCCGCGGTCGAGCTCACGGCTCCTCGCCGCTGAGATTGCCGAGGCCGTGGCGATGGAGTTTCGAATACAGGCTTTGGCGGCTGAGCCCGAGGACTTCGGCGGCCGAGGCGCGATTGTCGCCGGTGTAGGCGAGTGCCGCTTCGATGCACAGGCGCTCGATCAGGTCGGTCGACTCGCGGACGATCTCCTTGAGCGACACCCGCCCGACGAGTTCGGTAAGCTGCTCGACCGAGCGCGGCAGATCGCGGGCCGCCGCCGGATCGTCGCGCAGCCGCCGCCCGACGGTGCGGATGGTGAAGCCGAAGCACGGCTGCTCACCCTCGCGCACCGCGACCGCCGACACCTCGACCTCGTCGACCGTGTCGAACTGGCTGCGGAACACCGTCGCGAAGTTGCGGATCGAGCCGTGGTCGCGGAGGTGCGCGACGAGCAGGTCGATGTCGATTCCCGGGCGTCCGAGGAAGCGCGCGAGCGACTGGCCGCGCGCATGTTCGCGCCGGGCGAGCTGCGCGAGGTCGAGGAACGCACCGTTCTCGGCGAGGATATCGAGCGACTCGTCGGTGACGACGAACGCGTCGGGCAGCCGTTCGAGGACATCGATCAGCATCTGGCGGCCGTCGGGGACGATGTCGCTCGTCCCGGTTGCCGGAACGAGGCGGACGAGGACGTAGGTCGCCTTGTCCTGCCGGTACAGCGTCGCGGTCATCAGGCATTCGCGTCCGTCGACCAGCCGCACATCGACGGAGTCGACCGTCGCGGCGTTCATCGCCGACGCGATCAGTGCCCCGGCGCGGTCGCGGCTGGCGGGGTCGAACACGCCCGCAAAGGCGGCATTGGCCCCCGTCGCGGCGTCGTTGCCGATCAGCCGCTTCGCCGCCGGATTGACCTCGACGAAGCGGTTGGTCGTGGCATCGACGATCAGCACCGCCTCGCTCGACAGGTCGAACAGCAGACGGTAGCGCGATTCCGCAGCGCGGAGTCGCATATAGTCGCGCTCCATCGACTGCTGCGCCTGGAGCAGCCGCTGCTGCATCGCGGCGGTCGACCGCAGGTCGCGCCCGATGGCGATGATCTTGCCGTCGTCGCCCGCCCCAACCGTCATGAAGCGCAGCGTCACGACCGCATCGCCGCTGACCGAAAGCTGGTTGACGATGCGCCAGCGCCCGACCCCGTTCGGCGGGGTTTCGCGCAGCATGTCGGCGACCTTGAACTGGCTGTCGGCACCGACGGTGTCGACCCAGCGGCGGCCGACGAGCGGGACCAGATCGGCGCGCGCGAGCGCCGGATCGCCGATCGCATAGTCGACGATGACCCCCGCCGCGTCGATCACCAGCGCGATGTCCGCCGAGACGGTCGTCAGCCGGGCGGCGAGGTCGGGATCGAAGCCGCCGAGCGTCGACGACGGCTGGGCGAAATCGATCCGCGCTTCAGGCGGCGGGGCCGCCGGAGCGATGAGCGAGACGGTCAACGAGCCGCTCCGCTGCGAGCAAGGCCATCGCCCCGTCGGCAGCAGTCGCGTCCGCCCCCGCCCGCTCGGCGAGCTCGGGATGATCGCTGAAGATCTTGCCCCCGACCATGATCCCGACGGCGGGATTCTGCGACGCTCGCCGCAGATCGCGGAACAGCGCGGGCAGTTGCGTCAGGCTTTCGGCGTTGCTCACCGTCAATCCGATCAGCTCGAACCACTGGCGTCCCGCGATCGCACAGATCTCGGGCAAGCCCGCGTCGGGCGCGCTCCACGTCCGCCAACCGGCGCGGCGGAAAAAGTCCTCGATCATCACCAGCCCGAAGCTGTGCTGGTCGCCGGGCGGAACGGTGAACAACACCCGCCGGTCGGCGCGCGTCCGCACGCTCGGACACGGCGCGCGGCTGCCGAGTTCGTGGACTACCTGCTGCAGCCGCCACAGCCCCATCGTCACGTCGACGAAGTCGCAGACGTCGTTGTCCCAGAAGTCGCCCAGCACCCGCGCCGTCGGCGCCAGCAGGTCGAGATAGATCGACTCGATCGCCACCCCGTTGTTCAGATAGCCGTCGATGTGCGCCAGCAGGCTGAACACTTCGAGTCGCAGCGTCATGCGCGCCAACTCGAGCGGTTCGACCGCAGTGAATGCCGCCGGCGGCTTGGGCAGGTCCACCTGATCGCCGCGATGCGCCATGAGCAGACGCGGAATGATCTCGCCCTCGATCAGCCGCGCCATCCGCAGCGGCGACGCTTCCGATTGCCGGTGCTCGGGACCGCGATACTGTTCGGGCTGATGCATTGAGGCCATCACAACGATTCCCTGTCGCCGCCGTCGAGGAGCAGCCTGTCCGGCCGCTTTCTCCCAATATCGTCGAGGCTATGAAAAGCTCGGGCATTTTGCAACGCTTCATAAGGTCGATCCCTGCACCGTAGTGTCGAATTTTTTGGACGTAAAGCCGTGTTGACAGTCGTCCCGTTCACGACGTAACTTTCGTCATCGCAGTGATGGGTTGGGCGACAGGATGCAGTCGGGTGACGGCAAGCGGAACGGACGCCAAGGCGGTGCTACTATGCTGTACGCGCCCGCTGAACGCGAGCGCCGTGACGCGACGGTCTGGACGCTCGTTCAGGCCATTCTCGCCCCGGTCCAATTCGTGATTTTCGCGGTCAGTCTCGCCCTCGTGATCCGCTATCTGGCGACCGGCGAGGGGCTGGCGCTCGCAACCGGATCGGTCATCGCCAAGACGATCGCGCTCTACACGATCATGGTCACCGGGGCGATCTGGGAGAAGGTCGTCTTCGGGCGTTACCTGTTCGCCCCTGCATTCTACTGGGAAGACATGTTCAGCATGATCGTGATCGCGCTGCACACCGCGTATGTCGCGGCGCTTCTGTTCGACATCGGGACCGACCGCGCGCGGCTGATCCTCGCGCTCGCGGCGTATGCGACTTACGTCATCAACGCCGGGCAGTTCATCCTCAAGCTCCGCGCGGCTCGGCTCGGAGCCGCTGCGCAGACGGCAAGCGCGACCGCCGGAATGGCCGCCGCATGAGTGTCGAAATCCTCGCCCTTACAAAACCGCCGATCCTCCGCGAGCGCGGCCAACGCGAGGTTTTCTGCGGCCTGACCGGCATCATCTGGCTTCACCGCAAGATCCAGGACGCCTTTTTCCTCGTCGTCGGCAGCCGGACGTGCGCGCACCTGCTGCAATCCGCCGCAGGCGTGATGGTCTTCGCCGAGCCGCGTTTCGCCACCGCGATCATCGAAGAACGCGACCTTGCCGGGCTTGCCGACGCCAATGAGGAGCTCGACCGAGTCGTCGATCGGCTTCTCGCTCGCCGCCCCGAGATCAAGCTGCTGTTCCTCGTCGGGTCGTGCCCGAGCGAAGTCATCAAGCTCGACCTGTCGCGCGCCGCGAGCCGCCTCGAAGCCAAGCACGCTCCCGATGTCCGCATCCTGAACTACTCGGGCAGCGGCATCGAGACGACCTTCACCCAGGGCGAGGACGCCTGCCTTGCGGCGCTCGTGCCGACGATGCCCGACACCGCGCCCGGTGCCGCGCGGTCGCTGATGATCGTCGGGTCGCTGCCCGATGTCGTCGAGGACCAGTTCCGCCGCCTGCTCGGCGAACTCGGCATCCCGCACGTCTTCACCCTGCCCCCGCGCCGCGCCGCCGATCTCGCGCCGGTCGGGCCGAACACCGTATTCCTCCTCGCCCAGCCATTCCTCGGCGACACCGCCCGCGCACTTGAAGACCGCGGCGCGTCGCACCTGCCCGCGCTGTTCCCGTTCGGCGCCGAGGGCACGACGGCGTGGCTCCGCGCGGCGGCGGTCGCGTTCGGCATCGACGAGATGACCTTCAACTGCGTCGTCGCTCCCGGCCGCGAGCGCGCCAAGCGCGCCATCGAGCGCCACCGCGCGCAACTCGGCGGGCGCCGCATCTTCTTCTTCCCCGACTCGCAGCTCGAGGTGCCGCTTGCGCGTTTCCTCGCCAACGAACTCGGCATGATCCCGGTCGAGGTCGGCACGCCGTACCTCCACCGCGCGCATTTGGTCCACGAACTCGCCGCATTGCCCGCTGGGACCCAGCTCAGCGAGGGGCAGGACGTCGACCGCCAGCTCGACCGCTGCCGCGCCGCCGCGCCCGACATTGCGGTTTGCGGCCTCGGCCTCGCCAACCCGCTCGAGAGGATGGGCATCACGACCAAATGGTCGATCGAGCTCGTCTTCTCGCCGGTCCATGGCTTCGACCAGGCGGGCGACCTTGCCGAATTGTTCGCGCGCCCGCTCAACCGCCGCGACCGGCTGGCGGTGTAGTCATGCAGCTGACCGTCTGGACCTATGAAGGACCGCCGCACGTCGGGGCGATGCGTGTCGCGACCGGCATGACGGGGGTGCACTACGTCCTCCACGCGCCGCAGGGCGACACCTACGCCGACCTGCTGTTCACGATGATCGAGCGCCGTGATGCGCGCCCGCCGGTTACGTACACGACGTTCCAGGCGCGCGATCTCGGCAAGGACACTGCCGAGCTGCTCCAAAGCGCGATCCGCGATGCGTACGACCGCTTCGAGCCGCAGGCGCTCCTCGTCGGCGCGTCGTGCACTGCCGAGCTGATCCAGGACGATCCGGCGGGGCTGGCGAAGGCGCTCGACCTGCCGATCCCGGTGATCAACCTCGAACTGCCGTCGTACCAGCGCAAGGAGAACTGGGGCGCGGCGGAGACGTTCTACGCGCTCGTTCGGACCCTCGCCGACACGTCGATCGAGCGCACCCCGATGGCCGGACGCCGCCCGCTCGCCAACCTGCTCGGGCCGACCGCGCTCGGCTTCCGCCACCGCGACGACATCGTCGAGATCACCCGGCTGCTCGGCGGCATGGGGATCGACGTCAATGTCACCGCGCCGATGGGGTCGTCGCCCGCCGACCTCAAGCGTCTCGGTGCGGCTGACTTCAACATCCTGCTCTACCCCGAGACCGGCGACACCGCCGCGCGCTGGCTGGAGAAGACCTTCAAGCAGCCGACTGTGCGGACTGTGCCGATCGGCTATGGCGCGACGATCGACTTCGTCCGCGAGGTCGCCAGCGTTTGCGGCATCGACCCCGATCCCTTCATCGCCGCGAACCCGTCGCGGCTGCCGTGGTATTCGCGCTCGGTCGACTCGACGTACCTCACCGCCAAGCGCGTTTTCATTTTCGGCGACGCGACCCACGCGATCGCCGCCGCGCGCGTCGCCACCGAGGAGATGGGCTTCGAGGTCGTCGGGCTGGGTTGCTACAACCGCGAATTCGCCCGCGACCTGCGCGACGCCGCCAAGAAATACGGCGTCGAGCCGCTGATCACCGACGACTATCTCGAGGTCGAGGAGGCGATCGCTGCCCTCCACCCCGAACTCGTCCTCGGCACGCAGATGGAGCGCCACATCGCCAAGCGGCTGCGGATCCCGTGCGCGGTGATCTCGGCCCCGGTCCACGTCCAGGATTTTCCCGCGCGCTATTCGCCGGTGATGGGGTTCGAGGGCGCCAACGTCCTGTTCGACACCTGGGTCCATCCGCTGGTGATGGGGCTCGAGGAGCATCTGCTGGTGATGTTCCGCGACGATTTCGAATTCAACGACGCCGCCGGGGCGTCGCACCTCGGCGGGCACGGCGCGGCGGCACCGGTCGTCGCCGAACCCGACGCCGCCGTTCCCGCTGCCGCGACGGTCGCGGCGAACGATATCGAATGGACCGCCGACGCCCAGAAGGAACTCGCCAAGATCCCGTTTTTCGTCCGCGGCAAGGCGCGCCGCAACACCGAGCGCTTCGCCAGCGAGCGTGGGCTCGCCGCCATCAACATCGAGACGCTGTATGATGCCAAGTCGCACTTCGCTCGCTGACGCACCCGCGCTCGGTGCAGCGCCCGCGATGGGCGGTAGCACGCCGGTCCGCGTCGTGATCGTGACGCTCGACAACCATCTATCGGGAGCCGCCGACCGCGCCGAAGCCGCGCTGCGCCGCGAACATCCCGGCCTCAGCCTCCAGTTCCACGCCGCCGCCGACTGGGAAAGCTCGCCCGCGAGCCTTGCACAGTGCCAGGAGGACATCGGGCGCGGCGACATCGTCATCGCGTCGATGCTGTTCCTCGACGACCATATCAAGGCGGTCCTGCCCGCGCTCGAAGCGCGCCGCGACGAGTGCGACGCGATGGTCGGAGTGATGAGCGACGCCGCCGTCGTCAAGCTGACGCGCCTCGGCGCGTACCGGATGGACAAGCCCGCCAAGGGCCCGCTGGCGCTGCTCAAGAAGCTGCGCGGATCGTCGAAGCCCGGCACGTCGAGTTCGGGGTCGGGGCAGATGGCGATGCTCAAGCGACTGCCGAAGATCCTCCGCTTCATCCCCGGCACCGCACAGGATGTCCGCGCCTATTTCCTGACGCTGCAATATTGGCTCGCCGGGTCCGACGAGAACTTCACCAACCTCGTCAAGAACCTCGTCGACCGCTACGCCGATGGCCCGCGTCGCGCGCTTCGTGGGACGATGACCGCTGCCGCCCCCGCCGACTATCCCGAACTCGGCGTCTATCACCCGCGCATGACGGGCCGCATGTCCGAGCGCGTTGCCGACCTGCCGCTCCCCGCCATGCCGGTCACCGGCACCGTCGGCCTGCTGGTGCTGCGCTCATATGTCCTCGGCAATGACACCGGCCATTATGACGGCGTCATCCGCGCCTTCGAAGCACGCGGCCTGCGCGTTATCCCCGCATTCTCGAGCGGCCTCGACGCCCGCCCGGCGATCGACGCGTTCTTCATGAAGGACGGCCAGCCGGTCATCGACGCGATGGTCTCGCTCAGCGGCTTCAGCCTCGTCGGCGGCCCCGCGTACAACGATTCAGTGGCCGCCGCCGAAGCGCTGGCGAAGCTCGATATCCCATACCTCGCGGCGCACCCGCTCGAATTCCAGACGCTGCAGGCATGGGGCGCGGGCAGCCAGGGTTTGCTGCCGCTGGAAGCGACGATGATGGTCGCGATCCCCGAGTTGGACGGCGCAACGGTGCCGACGGTGTTCGGCGGACGTTCAGACGGTGTGGGCAGCGTGTGCGCGGGCTGTGCGCGCGGCTGCACCTTCCCCGCTGCGGAGGGGACGCGAGTCATGCAGCCCTGCCCCGACCGCGCCGAAGCCCTCGCCGCCCGCGCCCACAAACTGATCGACCTGCGCGTCGCCGAACGGGCCAGCCGCAAGGTTGCGCTCGTCATCTTCAACTTCCCGCCGAACGCCGGCGCAGTAGGGACCGCCGCGTATCTGTCGGTGTTCGATAGCGTCTACAACACGTTGGAGCGGCTAAAGGCCGAGGGCTATTCGGTCGACGTGCCCGCCGATGTCGACGCGCTGCGCGACGTCATCCTCAAGGGCAACGCCGAGCGCTACGGTGCCGACGCCAACGTCGCCGCGCGCATCGCCACCGACGACCACGTCCGCCGCGAGCCGTATCTCGCCGAGATCGAAGCGCAATGGGGGCCAGCGCCGGGCCGCAGCCTCGCCAACGGCCATGGCATCAATGTCCTCGGGGGCATTTTCGGCAACGTTTTCGTCGGCATCCAGCCGCCGTTCGGCTACGAGGGCGACCCGATGCGGCTGTTGTTCGACGGCACGTTCTCGCCCACCCACGCCTTCAGCGCCTTCTACCGCTGGATCCGCGAGGACTTCGGTGCCCACGCCGCGCTCCACTTCGGCACCCACGGCGCGCTCGAATTCATGCCGGGCAAGCAGGCCGGACTGTCGGCGAAATGCTGGCCCGACCGGCTGATCGGCGACCTGCCGAACTTCTACCTCTACGCCTCGAACAACCCGAGCGAGGGCACGATCGCCAAACGCCGGTCGAACGCGACGCTAATCAGCTACATGACCCCGCCGATCGCACAGTCGGGGCTTTACAAGGGCTTGCTCGACCTCAACGCCTCGATCGAGCGCTTCCGCGCGACCGCCCCCGACGCGCTCAACGAGCGCGCGATGCTTGCGTTGCTGATCCAGGAGCAGGCCGCCGGCCTCGATCTCGTCGCCGCCGACCCGACGTGGGAGGGAGACGCCAGCTCCGAGGTCCTGGCGCTCGCCGGCCGGATTTATGAGCTCGAACAGACCCTCATCCCGCACGGCCTCCACGTCGTCGGGCGCGGCTGCACCGCCGCCGAGCGCGTCGACCTCCTCCTCGCGATCGCCGACGCCAAGGGGCGGATTGTCTACCGCGACCAGATCGAAAGCCTCGTCGCCGGGCACATCCCCGACGACGCGATCGGCGACACCTTCTTCGCCGACCTCGCCGCGACCGATGCACTGCTCGCGGTCGATACAGAACTTGACGCCATCGTCCGCGCACTCGACGGCCGCTACATCATGCCCGCCCCCGGCGGCGACGTGCTGCGGACCCCCGCCGTCCTGCCGACCGGCCGCAATATTCACGGCTTCGACCCGTTCCGCATCCCGAGCGCCTTCGCCTGCCGCGACGGCGCGCAACAGGCGCAGCGGCTGATCGACCGCCACATGGCAGACGGTGCCGACGCGCCCGAGTCGATCGCGATGGTCCTGTGGGGCACCGACAACCTCAAGACCGAGGGCCAGCAGATCGCGCAGGTCATGGCGCTGATGGGGGCGCGCCCGCGCTTCGACGGTTACGGCCGCCTGTGCGGGGCCGAACTTATCCCGCTCGTCGAGCTCGGCCGCGCGCGGATCGACGTCGTCGTCACGCTGTCGGGCATCTTCCGCGACCTGCTGCCGATGCAGACGCGGATGATCGCCGAGGCCGCCTATCTCGCGACGATGGCCGACGAGCCCGAGGACATGAATTTCATCCGCAAGCACAGCCTCGCGCATCAGGCGAAGCTCGGCTGCGACCTCGACACCGCCGCGCTCCGCGTCTTCTCGAATGCCGAGGGCGCGTACGGTGCCAACGTCAACCTGATGATCGACGCCGGGGTGTGGAACGACGAGAACGAACTCGCCGACGCCTATGAGACGCGCAAGGGCTTCGCTTATGGCCGCAGCGGTGCGCCGGTACGGCAGGCGAAGATGCTCAGCAGCACCCTGTCGACGGTCGACCTGACGTACCAGAACCTCGACTCGGTCGAGCTCGGCGTGACCTCGGTCGACCAGTATGTCGACAGCCTCGGCGGGATCAGCCGCTCGATCGCGCGCGCCAAGGGGTCGGCGGCGCCGGTCTATATCGGCGACCAGACGCAGGGCGAGGGCAAGGTCCGGACGCTCGGCGAGCAGGTCGCGCTCGAAACCCGCACGCGGATGCTAAACCCGCTGTGGACCGAGGGCATGCTCAAGTCGGGGTTCGAAGGCGTCCGCCAGATCGAGGTCCACGTCACCAACACGATGGGCTGGTCGGCGACGACCGGCGAGGTAGCGCCGTGGGTCTACCAGCGGATCAGCGAGACCTATGTCCTCGACGACACGATGCGCGAGCGGCTCGCCGACCTCAATCCGAAGGCGGCGATGCGCGTCGCCAACCGGCTGCTCGAAGCCCGCGACCGCAATTTCTGGTCGCCCGACGCCGCCACCCTCGCGGCATTGCGCGCGGCGAGCGACGACCTCGAAGACCGGCTCGAAGGCATCACCGCCGCCCCAGCACACGCGCTCGCGGCTTAGGAATTAGATCATGGCAGTCATCGAACTCGAACGCCCGGTCTCCTCGTCGCTGCTCAAGGCGATGCGCGGGGCAGACGGCGACGGCAGTGTCCAGGTCCATCTGGATGCCGCCGACACGATCGGCGCGGCGAAGGTCTTCGCGGTCTACGGCAAGGGCGGCATCGGCAAGTCGACGACGAGCTCGAACCTGTCGGCGGCGCTGTCGCTGATGGGCAAGCGCGTCCTCCAGATCGGCTGCGATCCCAAGCACGACAGCACCTTCACGCTGACCAAGAAGCTGATGCCGACGGTGATCGATATCCTCGAAACCGTCGACTTCCATTCGGAGGAGCTGCGCCCCGAGGATTATTGCTTCGAAGGCTTCAACGGCGTGATGTGCATCGAGGCGGGCGGCCCCCCGGCGGGGACCGGCTGCGGCGGTTATGTCGTCGGCCAGACGGTCAAGCTGCTCAAGCAGCACCATCTGCTCGAAGACACCGACGTCGTCATCTTCGACGTCCTCGGCGACGTCGTCTGCGGCGGGTTCGCCGCGCCGCTCCAGCACGCCGAGCGCGCGGTCGTCGTCGCGGCGAACGACTTCGACAGCATCTTCGCGATGAACCGCATCGTCGCGGCGATCAAGGCGAAGTCGAAGAACTACGAAGTCCGCATGGCGGGCGTGATCGCCAATCGCAGCGCCGCGACCGACGAGATCGATCGCTTCAACGCCGCGACGGGCTTGAAGCGCCTCGCGCATTTCCCCGACCTCGACGCGATCCGCCGCTCGCGCCTCAAGAAGTGCACGGTGTTCGAGATGGATTCGACCCCCGAGCTTGAGGCGGTGAAGCTCGAATATATGCGCCTCGCGGCGACGCTCTACGCCGGGACCGAGCCGCTCGACGCGATGCCGATGAAGGACCGCGACATCTTCGAGTTCCTCGGATTCGAGTGAGCGACATGGCCAGCCTCGCCCCCGCACCGCGCGCTGCCAGTCCCCGTGCCGATTGGGACCGCTATCGCGGTCGGCTCGAAACATATTTCGACCGCACCGCCTTTGACGCGTGGAAGACGCTGACGACCGACGCGCCGGTCAGCCGCATCCGCGCCACCGTCCGCGCCGGGCGTGACGCGATGCGGACGATGCTCCTCGACTGGCTCCCCGGCGATATGACCGGGCTGACCCTGCTCGATGCCGGTTGCGGCACCGGCGCGCTCGCGGTCGAGGCGGCGCTTCGCGGCGCGCGCGTCACCGCGATCGATATCTCTGGACAGCTCGTCGGCATCGCCCGCGATCGCGTACCCGCCGACCTTGGCGAAGGCAGCATCGACTTCCGCGTCGGCGACATGCTCGACCCCGCGCTCGGCAGCTTCGACCATGTCGTCGCGATGGACTCGCTGATCCATTATCCGGTCGCCGACATCGTCGCGACGGTGGCGGCGCTCGCCAGCCGGACGCGCCGGTCGATCGAATTCACCTTCGCCCCTCGTACCCGGGCGCTGACCGTCATGCACACCGTCGGCAAGCTGCTACCCCGCTCCGACCGCGCGCCGGCAATCATCCCGGCAGGCGCCGATGATCTCGCCCGCCGCTTCGACGCCGCCCTGCCGGGCTGGAGCCAGCCACGGTGCGAGCGCATCTCGGGCGGCTTCTACAAGAGCCAGGCGCTCGAACTGGTGCGGCCATGACCGCGCATTCTGTCCTGCCCGGCATTCCCCCGATGGCGTTGCTCGGCGGCGAGGCTACCGCGGCGAAGGGCAAGTTCTGGCAGCGGATGGGGACACAGTTCCTGCCCTTCGCCGACGCCGCGACCGAGGAACTGCCGCTCGCCCGCCTGTTTCGCCTGTCGCTGTTCCAGATCACCGTCGGCATGGCGGCGGTGATGCTCGTCGGCACGTTGAACCGTGTGATGATCGTCGAGCTCCACGTCCCGTCGTGGCTGGTGGCGATGATGGTGTCGCTCCCGCTCGTCTTCGCCCCGCTGCGCGCGCTGATCGGGCACAAGTCGGACAATCACCGCTCGATCCTCGGCTGGAAACGCGTGCCGTACATCTGGTTCGGGACACTGCTCCAATTCGGCGGCTTCGCGATCATGCCGTTCTCGCTGCTGATCATGTCGGGGGACACGCACGGCTCACCGGTCGTCGGCGAGATCGGCGCGGGGCTCGCCTTCCTGATGACCGGCGCGGGCATGCACACCGTCCAGACCGCCGGCCTCGCGCTCGCCACCGACCTTGCTCCGGCGCACTCACGCCCGCGCGTCGTCGCGCTGATGTACGTCATGCTGCTGATCGGCATGCTGATTTCGGGGCTCGTGATCGGCGCGCTGCTCCACCATTTCGACGCGCTCAAGCTCGTCAAGGTCGTCCAGGGCGCGGGCGCGCTGACGATGGTCGTCAACCTGATCGCGCTATGGAAGCAGGAGGCGCGAAACCCCGCCGCGACCCGCATTGACACGGTCGGCGAGGCACAGGCGTTCGGCGGAGCATGGGCCGACTTCATCGCGCAGCCGCGCACCGTCCGGCTGCTCGTCGCGGTCGGGCTCGGCGCGGCGGCGTTCAACATGCAGGACGTGCTGCTCGAACCTTATGGCGGCGAGGTCCTCCACATGACCGTCGGCGAAACGACCGCGCTGACCGCGTTGTGGGCGTTCGGCACGCTGGTCGGGCTGGGCATCGCCGCGCGACTCCTCGGCCGCCAGTATGACCCGAGCCGCCTCGCCGGTTACGGCGTCGTGCCCGGGCTGATCGCCTTCGCCGCGGTCGCCTTGTCGGGTCCGCTCGGGTCGCCGTGGCTGCTCGGGATCGGCGTCGCGGGGATCGGCCTCGGCGGCGGACTGTTCTCGGTCGGCACGCTGACCGCGGCGATGTCACTGTCGACGAACGGCCAGTCGGGGCTGGCGATCGGCGCGTGGGGCGCGGTCCAGGCATCGTGCGCCGGGGTCGCGATCGCGCTCGCCGGCATCTTCCGCGACATCGTCACCGGCATGGCGGCGCGCGGTGAACTCGGCACCGCGCTGGCCGGTCCGGGGAGCGCGTATGGCCTGCTCTACGGCATCGAGATTATTCTGTTGTTTGCGACGCTTGCGGCGATCGGACCGCTGGCGTTGCCGAATTATGCGTCGCAGACTGCTGAAAACAGGACGTTCGGCTTGTCCGAACGTCCGGCCTGAGGGGAGACGCCCGTGAACTATTATCTCGTCGGAAACACCGACTTGGCCGAACTGGCGCTCTGGGCCTTCTTCCTGTTTTTCATCGGGCTGATCGTCTATCTGCGGCGCGAGGACCGGCGCGAGGGCTATCCGCTCGAAAGCGACGTGACCGGGCGGCTCGAAAATCCGGGCTGGCTGTTCCGCCCCGACGACAAGACCTTCATCCTGTCGAACGGCCGCGGGGTCGTCCGGGCTCCGGGCAAGCGGGTCTTCGAGGCCCCCAATCCGAAGACCCGGCGGATGTCACCGTACGAAGGCGCGCCGATCGAGCCGACCGGCAACCCGTTGATCGACGGCGTTGGCCCGGCGTCGTGGGTCGAGCGGGCGCACGCCCCCGACATCATGCTCGACGGCAGCCCAAAGATCGTGCCGCTCGATAAAAGCCACGGCTTCTGGATCGCCCGGCAGGACCGCAATCCGATCGGCATGCCGGTGTTCGGCTGCGATAATGTCATGGCGGGGGTCGTCAGCAACGTCTGGGTCGACCAGATGGAGCGCGTCATCCGCTACCTCGAGGTGCGGCTGATGGGCGACGCCGGTGGCGCCGGGCGGACCGTAACCACGCCGATGGCGATGTGCCAGGTCAATGCGCGGCGCGGCACGGTCAAGGTCGATGCGATCAGAGCCGACCAGTTTGCCGCCGCCCCGGCGCTCGCCAGCAACAGTCAGATCACCTTCAACGAGGAGGAGCGCGTGATCGGTTACTTCGGCGGCGGCTATCTCTACGCCAAGCGCTCGCGCATCGAGCCGTTCCTGTGAGCGAGTACGAGAACGAGCCGATCCGCGGCCTGCCGGGCCTGCTCCCGCCGGGCGAGCATATCGTCTGGCAGGGCACACCGGCATGGCGGTCGCTCGCACGCAAGGCGATGCACACCTATCTCGTCGGCGGTTACTTCGCGGCGCTGGTCGCGTGGAGCCTGGTCAACGTCGCGACCGGACACAAGACCTTAGACAGCGCGCTGCCGGGTATCGAGATCACCCTCGGCGTCGGCGCGGCGGCGTTCACGCTGCTGACTTTGCTCGGCTGGCTGTCGGCGCGAGCGACGGTCTACACGATCACCAACAAGCGCGTCGTCCTCCGCTTCGGCATCGCGCTGCCGAAATGCGTCAACCTGCCCTTCACGCAGATTTCTGCTGCCGGGTTGGAGGTGCATGGCGACGGCACCGGCGACCTCCCACTCGCGGTCAAGGAAACCCGCCTCGGCTATATTCACCTCTGGCCACACGTCCGGCCATGGCGGGTCGGCAAGCCCGAGCCAATGATGCGCTCGCTCCCCGAACCGCGCGCCGTTGCCCGCATTCTCGGCGAGGCGCTTGCCGCTGCAGTCCCCGGCCGCCGCGGCGCTTTCGCCGAGCCGACCGCCGCGCAGGTGTTTGCGCCCGCTGCGAAGGGCTCGCTGGCGGCATGAGCGAGATCGACTCCCAGCCGTTTCCCAAGGCACCGCTGATCGGCGCCGGGCTTCTTGTCGGCGTGACGATCCTGTTCGCCGCCGGCCCCCGGCTGGGCTATCTGCCGCCGATCCATACCGCGACGACCGAGCGCGCGGCGCATCACGTCGGCGTCGTCGAGACCCGCGACCTGCGCTTCACCGACCGCGCCGACGGGGCGCTGGTGATCGACGACACGACGCGCGGCACCGTCGCCGCGATCCTGCCGCACGGAACCAACAACGGCTTCATCCGCGGAGCCCTGCGCGGCATGGCGCGCGACCGGCTGCTCCGCGGCGTCGGCAAGACCCCGCCGTTCCGCCTGACTTTATTCAGCGACGGCGCGCTGACGCTGTTTGACCCGTCGACCGGGCGCAACATCGAGCTCGGCTCGTTCGGCCCGACCAACAAGCAGTCGTTCGCCGACCTGCTGCTGACCCACCGCCCGGTCGCGAGCAAGGAAGCAGTGCTCGGCAAGGTGAACCTGTGATGGGTGTGTTCAGCACCGCCGAGACGATCGCGTGCACCGTCGAGGTCGAGCACAGCAATGAAAGCCTCCACGCCCACGTCGCGCTCGACGGCAATCCGGCGATCGGCCCGGGCGACCGGGTGCTCGTCCACGGCGCGGCGATCCGCGTCGCGTTCGGTGAGAAGATCGTCGTCCGCCGCAACGCTACGCTCACCCGCGCCGGGGCGCTCCTCCGCGCCTGGACACGCTTCGCCGGCCATTTCGGCATGAGCGAGCTCTACGAAGTCAGCTTCACCGGGAGGGGCCTGTGAACGCTCACACTGCGATCAGTCCGTTGGCCAAAGGCAGCCGCGTCACCGACACCTTTGGGATGGCGACCGAGGACACCGTCCTGTCGCCGCGCTTCTACACGACCGATTTCGCCGCGATGGACCGCATCGACGTCGAGCCGGTCCGCGCCGAATGGGATTCGCTGATCGCCGAGATGCGGACCGACACCAACAAGCGCCACTTCCGCCGCACCCCAGAATTCGACGGCGTCCTCGACAATCTCGAGCCCGCGCTGCGCAAGGAATTCATCGACTTCCTCGTCTCGTCGATGACCAGCGAGTTTTCCGGCTGCATCCTCTATGCCGAGATCGCCAAGCGCGTGACGAACCCCGACATCCGCAACCTGTTCAAGCTGATGAGCCGCGACGAGGCCCGCCACGCCGGTTTCCTCAATGATACGCTCAAGGACGCCGGCATCGGCGTCGACCTCGGCTTCCTGACGAAGACCAAGAGATACACCTACTTCCGGCCGAAGTTCATCTTCTACGCGGTCTATCTGTCGGAAAAGATCGGCTACGCCCGCTATATCACGATCTTCCGCCACCTCGCGGCGCATCCCGAGCATCGCTTCCACCCGATCTTCAAGTTCTTCGAGCAGTGGTGCAACGACGAGTTCCGCCACGGCGACGCCTTCGCGCTGTTGATGCGCGCCGACCCCAAGCTGCTGACCGGGTTCAACCGCTTCTGGGTCCGCTTCTTCCTCGTCTCGGTCTATGCGACGATGTACGTCCGCGACCACGGTCGCACGGCGTTCCATACGGCGCTCGGGGTCGACATCGACGACTATGATTTCAAGGTGTTCCGCGTGACGTCCGAGATCAGCCGCCAGGTCTTCCCGATCACCCTCGACGCCGACGCCCCCGCCTTCCGCGCCGGGCTGAGCGCGATGCTCCGCGCGTCGGACGGCCTCGCCCGCGCCAAGGCGCAGGGCGGCATCGGCGGCGCGGTGAAGCGCGCCAGGTGGATGCTCGCCGCCGGATCAGCCTTCGTCCGGCTGATGACCTCGCGAAGCGTCGAGAACCCGCTCCCCGCCACCATCCGCTTGCAGCCGGCCTACTGATGGTCGCTCGCGACGGCCTTCCCGTGCTCTACGCGTTGCTGATCTGGTTCGTCAGTACCGGGGTCATCATCTGGCTCGACGGGCTGCCGAAGCGCACCTTCCGCTGGAGCTTCGCCGCCGCGAGCGTCGTCGCCGTCGCCGCACTGTTTGGCGTCGCCCGCAGCGCCGTCGACCCGAGCGCGATGGGCGCATACCTCGGCTTCACCTGCGCGCTCGCGGTCTGGGGCTGGCACGAGATGAGCTTCCTGATGGGGATCATCACCGGGCCGCGCAAAGCCCCCTGCCCCCCGCACGCGACCGGCTGGGCGCGCTTCAAGCTCGCCGCGGCCACTCTGATCTACCACGAGATCGCGCTCGCCCTAACCGCCGCCGCACTCATCGCGCTGAGCTGGGGCAAGCCCAACCAGACCGCCGCCGCGACCTTCGCCATCCTGTTCGTCATGCGGCTGTCGGCGAAGCTCAACATCTTCATCGGCGTGCCGAACCTGACGGTCGATTTCCTGCCCGACCACCTCGGCTATTTGAAGAGCTATTTCCGCACCAAGCGCTTCAACTGGCTGTTCCCGGTGTCGATCGTCGCCTCGACGATCGTTGCCGTTGGGCTGGCGGAAGCTGCGTTCGGGGCGGTCTCTGCCGGGGCCGAAGCCGTCGGCCTGACGTTACTATTCGCGCTTGTCGCGCTGGCGATTCTCGAACACTGGTTTTTGGTGCTGCCGCTGCCCGATGCGGCACTTTGGCGTTGGGCGATGACATCTAAGGCTGGACAAGCCAAGTAAGAAGAAGAATGGGGATTGCGATGAACTACGACGCACTATTCCAGGATCAGCTCGACGCCCTCCGCGGCGAAGGTGCCTACCGGGTGTTCGCCGATCTCGAGCGACGCAACGGCCAGTTTCCACGCGCGACACGGCATCTCGACGGCGAGCAGTCGGAGGTCACCGTCTGGTGCTCGAACGACTATCTCGGCATGGGCCAATCGCCGATCGTCCTTGACGCGATGCACGCGGCGCTCGACCAGTGCGGCGCCGGGGCCGGCGGGACGCGTAACATCAGCGGCACCAACCACCACCACGTCCTGCTCGAGAACGAGCTCGCCGACCTCCACGGCAAGGACGCTGCGCTGCTGTTCACCAGCGGCTATGTCTCGAACTGGGCTGCGCTCGGCACGATCGCCGCGCGCCTCCCCGGCTGCGTCGTCCTGTCCGACGCGGGCAACCATGCCTCGATGATCGAGGGCATCCGCCACAGCCGCGCCGAACGCCAGGTCTTCACGCATAACAGCCCCGAGGATCTCGACCGCCGCCTGTCGCGGCTCGACCCATCGCTGCCCAAGCTCGTCGCCTTCGAGAGCGTGTATTCGATGGACGGCGACATCGCCCCGATCAAGGAACTGTGCGACGTCGCCGACATGCACGGCGCGATGACGTATCTCGACGAGGTCCACGGCGTCGGCCTCTATGGTCCGCGCGGCGGGGGCATCGCCGATCGCGAGGGCTTGATGGACCGGGTGACGGTGATCGAAGGAACGCTCGGCAAGGCGTTCGGCGTGATGGGCGGCTATATCGCCGGGTCGAAGCCGATGGTCGATTTCGTCCGCAGCTTCGCCAGCGGCTTTATCTTCACTACAGCGCTGCCCCCCGCGATCGCCGCCGGCGCCGCCGCGAGCGTCCGCCACCTCAAAGCCTCGTCCGCCGAGCGCACCGCCCACCAGGAGCGTGTCGCCAAGGTCCGCCGCCGCCTGAACGCGATCGGCATCCCGGTGATGGACAATCCGAGCCACATCATCCCGGTGATGGTCGGCGACCCGCGCCACTGCAAGATGATCAGCGACTGGCTGCTCGACAACCACGGCATCTACGTCCAGCCGATCAACTATCCGACCGTCCCCAAGGGCACCGAGCGCCTGCGCATCACCCCCTCGCCGGTCCACAGCGACGACGACATCGACAAGCTCGTCCGCGCGCTGTCGGAAATCTGGAGCCAGTGCGCGCTGGCACGGGTTGCTGCTGCTGCGTAAGACGGCGACGGGCCGGACGCGGGTGAGTGCCGGACGCGGCTGATTGAATACGCTTTCCGATAATAATTAGTACATCGCTACCGCGACAAGGCGGTCATTTCCAAATCGTCACCCCCGCGAAGGCGGGGACCCATCACCCCAACAGTGTGGGTGATGGATCCCCGCCTTCGCGGGGATGACGGCTAAGATAAGATCATTGTACCCGGGGGGGTGTTGCTGAGCTCGCAGCTTATCCATAAGGGTCGCAACAGACCGCCCCCTGCAATAGCGCGCACGAACCTCTAAGACTCCTTATCCCGGCAAAAGCCCGGACCAAATCCAATTCGCGGCCAGCACGGAAAGCCACCTTGCGTCTCTCCGACAGCGCCTCGCTGGTTTGCAAATCCGACCCCAACCCAGATCGCCGCGCGCGAACTGTGCCTTATCAGGAGCAGGCCGAGCGCGACGATGTGCGTGCATGTGCGGACTGTGTGCGCGCGAAGAATCGCGATGCGGAGCAACCATAAGCATCCGGTCCCCAAGTCTGGTCGCACTATTTGGTTAGCAGACCCTCCGGACTGACACAAAAAGGCCGGCCCGCTTCACCAGCGGACCGGCCTCGATAGTACCGATTTCGTTCAGCCCGCTGGAGTCGCTCCCTGCGCCGACGCGGTCTTGCCATTCGTCGGAGCAGCCGCCACCGCGGTCGCACCCTTCGCCGGAGCGGTTACCGAAGCGACCTTCGGCGCCGTCCCAGTCGGAGTCGGTACTGCCGTCGTAGGCACGCCGGGAGCCATCTGGTGGCTCTTGTCCGCCGGTACCGGACCCCAAAGCTGCGGATGCTCCTTGCGCATGCTGACACCGTACAGCGGCTTGTTCACGCCCTGGTGGCAGGTGTTGCAGTTGACCTTGTACGGGTCACCGAGCGGACCTTTGCGGTTCGCCGGCATCGCATAGGCGACCTTGTTGATATAAACGTTGTTGATGTTGCGGACCATGCGGATGCCGTACCATGCGGTGACCCGCTGCGGCCGGCTTTGCGACCAATCGGCCCACGCCCGGCTGTTATGGCAATAGGTGCAGTTGACCCCGAGCGACCCGGACATATGCATCATCAGGCCGTACGTCGCTTCGGTCGCCTTGATCGGCACCTCGGGACCGCCATCGGCGACCTTCGACACGACGCGGATCGGGTAGGAGCCGAGCAGATACGGCGTGAACGGATCGTACGGCAGCGACGCGAAGCGCACCGAAGCCTGACTCGCCCGCGCGATCCCGCGGCTGTTGCCGCGAAGCCTCCCGGCGTTGAGAACGACGTTGGGGTCTTCGTTCCAGACGTACTTGGGCACGGCATTGCCACGGTGGCAGGTATAGCAGGTCACACCGACCTGCTGGACGTGGGTCGTCCAGTTCGCGTTGATATTCCGCGTCATCTGCAACATCTTGCGCGCGACGACCTTGGTGTAGATCGCGTCCGACGCCATGTTTTCGGGGTTGTGGCAGTAATTGCACCCCTGCGCCGGCGGCGCGACCCATTGGGTGATCGACGCCATCAGATGGTTGAACGAGTCGGTGCTGAGCTCGCCGAGAACCTGGACGTTCTGGTAAGCGTGGCCGGCGCGCTCGCCGCCGGTGTCGGGGTCGAGCGCGTACGGCGTCGCCGGGATCAGATTGTCGGGGCGAAGCGCCGCCTCGAGCCGGGGGTTCGACACCTGCTGGAGGCCGGTTCCGCGAAACCCGAGCTGGGTGCCCTTCATCGGCGGGGCTTCGCCGCACCCGCTGACGAGGACCGCTGCCCCGGCGGCAAACCCTATTGCAACAGTCTTCAGACTCGTCGCGCTCATTTTGGTGCCCCCGGAAGCGTCGCAGGGTCGATCACCCCGGTGCTCGGATAATGCGGTGCATAGCCATGCTGCTGCGCCCACAGGAACCAGTTGTCGACAACCGTTCCGGTTAGCAGGATGCCGATGCCGCCGGTCAGCGTCGTCAGCACCGCGAACCACCATGCCCAGCGGTGGATCGACTCATAGCTCGCATTGAAACCCATCGTCCAGCGCCAGAACAGCCCGGCGCGTTCTGCCGCAGTCCCGCGATCGGTGATCTGTTCGAGCTCGCGCTCGCCGCCGTAGCGGCCGACCGCAAGGATCGTTGCGCCGTGCATCGCGAAGAGCAATGTCGAACCGTATAGGAACACGATGGAGAGGCAGTGGAACGGGTTGTAGAACAGATTGCCGTAGCGGATCGAAAACGCCGCGGTCCAGTCGAGGTGCGGGAAGATCCCGAACGGCACCGCCTCCGACCAGCTCCCCATCAACACCGGCCGGATGAAGCCGAGCGACAGCATCAGAAAGATCGCGCTGGCGAAAGCCCACGCCGTGTGCGTCCCGAGACCGAGCCGACGCGCCCGGATGAACGTCCGCGCCCACCACAACATAACCGATGCGGTCATGCAGAAGCCGGCGATCAGCCACCAGCCACCCTCGGCGAGCGGCGGGATGATCTTGAGGCCGTACTTGGGCGACGGCGGTTCGAGTGCAAGCCAGGGAAGCTGGCGCAGGAACTGCACCGGATCCCAGTTGACCGACGCCCACATGTTCAAGCCGATGATTTCGAAGGCGAGAAAGCCGAGGAACAGAGATGCGAGACCGAGGCGCCCGAGATAGAACGGGCCGATCTGTGCCTCGCCGAGCTTGCCCATGAGGTAGGACTCGCCCGGCTTGCCGTCGCGCGCCCAGTCGCCCTTCGGCAGCGGCACGCCCTTCTCGGGAACGGCGCGGACCTGAATCTGGGTGAAGATATTCTGATAGCCCATTTCTCAGTCCTTCCTACTGGCGCCAGATCGGCAGATCGAGCCACCACGTCCACCATTCGGGCCAGCCGCGTGACCAGAACGGTCCACTGATCACGATGCACACCGCGCTCCAGAAGCCGGCGGACAGCGCCAGGAACAAGCCGACCCGATGGATACCGAGCGTGCCAACCGAGTAACCAATCAGGTCGCGGAAGAAGGTGTCCTCATGCTCCGGAGCCTTCATCACCTCACCCTTTTTGGGGTTGGCGGCGGACAGGATCAGCGATCCGTGGAGGCCAAGCGCGAGGGTCGTGGTGAAAAAGAAGCTCACTGCGAGCATGTGCGCCGGATTATAGTGGAAATGGAGGTACTGGTACCCGGTGTTCGACACCCAATCGAGGTGGCTGAAGATGCCGTATGGGAAGCCGTAGCCCCACGCGCCAAGCAACATCGGCCGGATCACCTCGAGGGTGACATAAGCGAAGATCGCAACCGCAAAGGCGAATGGCACATGGTAGCCGATGCCCAGTTTGCGGCAGATCTCGACCTCACGCAGCGCCCACGACACGAATGCCCCGATCGCGCAGACGGTAACGATCTGCCAGATGCCACCCTCGGTCAGCGGCGCCAGTGCCATGCCGTATTTCAGGTCGGGCGGCGCGATATTGATCAGCCAGGGGTTCCATGTTCCCCCGATCGCCGCTCCGTAAAAGATCAGGGCGGTTCCGAGGATCGAGAAGAAGATCGTCGTCACGCCGAAGAAACCGACGAAGAACGGTCCGACCCAGAAGTCGAACAGATCGCCGCCAATGAGCGTCCCGCCTCGGACGCGATATTTCCGCTCGAAACTGAGCAGTGCCATGCCTGATCTCCAACCCCTTCAGGGTTAAGCGGCGGGTGGGAACCAGATCGTCCCCACCCGTCGCGCTTGATCGACTACTGCGAGACCGCCGCCGGGGCAGCCGCGGGTGCAGCTGCCGGATCGGCGGCAACGACTGCGGCTGGGGTCGCGGCAGCCGGATCGGTCTGCGCCGCGACACCCATTGCCGCAGGACCGGCCTTCGGACCGTCGAGCCAGTTGAACCGGTTCGTGCTGAGCAGGATGAAGTGAATCAACAGCGCCAGCACGAACAGGAAGATACCGAGCGCGGCGAGGACGCGCTGCGGGTCGAAGGTCTGCCACATTCTCCACATGGTCGGTCCCCTTAGCTATGCGTTGCGGGAGCGGGCGCATCGGCGCTCGCGGTGGTCGTCGGAGTGGCGTAGCCGTTCGGGCCGGGCAGCCACGGGCGCCATTGCCACACGAGGAAGTGCGCGATGATCGCGATCACCGTGAAAATGATGAAGCTCATCATGAACAGCTTGTGGAAGTCCTTCGCCTCCTCGGCGGTGAGGTATGTCCGCACCCCGATCCCGTCGTCTTTATCAATCATTCGTCGCCTCCTTGATGCCCGCCTGAAAGGGTCGCCGACCAGCCGGCGAGGCGGAGTTCGTCGCGGCGCCAACCGCCGCGAAGAATGGATTGGCCGTATCGGCCGAAAGAGTGAGCCCGAGGATCATGCTGCCTGCGCCTCGAGGCGCGCGGCATAAGCGACGCGGGCGGGGGTGACCTCGGTCTCGCCAGCGGCGCGGGCGCTGCGCTCGGCGGCATCGCGGAGGCGCTTCGCCGCCGATATCCGCACGATCACCGGCTGCGCCTCGACGAGCGCATCGAGATCGGCGCGAGCATCGTCGTCCCACGCCAGTTCCTGGTGAATCCGCGACAGTGTCGCGTCTGCCGCGGGGCGTGCGGCGTCCATAGTGGTCGACAGCGGCAGGATGTTGAACAGCGCGTCGAACAGCGCGTTGCAAACTTCCTGGACCATGAATGTCGCACCCGAATAGCCCATGAACGGCGTGCCGGTGTGGCGGCGGATGACCGCGCCGGGAAAGCTTGCGGGGACGTAGATCGACCGGCCACCAAGCTCGGCGAGATACATCCGCTCGTTGTAGCTGCCGAACAGGACCAGCGGCGGCGTCGTCCGGATCGCCTCGCGGACCGCGGCATTGTCGGGCTTGACCCCGGCGGTGCGGCTGAAGGCGAAGGTGCACGGCAGCCCGAGGTCGGTTTCGAGGAACGCACGGATGCCCCGGGCATAGGTCTCGGTGGCGACGACGGCGAAGCTCGCAGTGCCGAAGAAGTCCTGCGTCACCGACCGCCACAGGTCCCACACCGGCTTGATCGTGGTGTGCTTCTCGCGCTCGATGAACGCCTCGGGATCGAGCCCGGTCAGTTCGCCGAGCTTGCGGAGGAACAGCGTGGTCGACTCGAGGCCGATCGGCGCTTGGAGGTACGGCCGCTCGAGCGTCTCGCACAGGCCGCGACCGAACTCGCGGTACATGCAGACGTTGACCGCCGCCTCGGGCAGCCGCTTGACGTCGGCAAGGTGGCTGCCGAGCGGGAAGACCATGTGGACGTCGGCGCCGATGCCCTCGATCAGGCGGCGGATCTCGGCGAGGTCGCTCGGCAGGTTGAAGCAGCCGTATTGCGGGCCGATGATATTGACCTTGGGCTTCTGCCCTTCCTTGAGCGGGCGCAGCGGAGCGACCTTCTTCGCCCCGAACTGGGTCCACAGCCAGGTCAGCGCACGGTCGGCGGCCTGCCACTGGTCCTCGTCGATCGTCCGCGGGAGGAAGCGGGCGATGTTGGTGCCCTCGGGGGTAACGCCGCCGCCGATCATCTCGGAGATGCTGCCGGTGACGACGACTGCGGGCAGGTCGGGATCGAGCGTCTTCCACGCGCGCTTCATCGCGCCCTCGGTGCCGTCGCGGCCGAGTTCCTGCTCGCCGAGGCCTGTGACGACGATCGGCAGTTCGTGCGGCGGCAGCGCGTCGGTGTAATGGAGGACCGACGTCACCGGCAGGTTCTCGCATCCGACCGGACCGTCGATGATGACCTGCAGGCCCTTGATCGCGGTGAAGGCGTAGACCGCCCCCCAGTATCCGCCGGCGCGGTCATGATCGAGGACGAGGGTCATGATCCGACCGACTCCTCGGCCTTCGCCGCGGCGATGCGCTGGCCGGCGTACTTGGCCTTGAACTCGGGGCGGAGGCGCGGGGTGTCTTCCCAGACGCCGGCGGTGTCGCCGGTGCCGACGCCCTCGAAGAAGGCGCTCATCTTGTCGAAGCGCGCCTGGTTGCCGAGCGCGGCGTTGATCACGGTGGCCAGCGAGCCCGCTCCAGCGACGCCCATCAGCGGGCGGGCGGAGATCAGGTTGGTGAAATACAGCGCCGGGATCGAGCGCTCCTTGGCGTGCTGGACGACCGGGGTCGTGCCGATCGCGAGGTCGGGCTTGAACGCATCGACCGCAGCGAGGTCGTCGGCGAGGCTGGCGCGATACTTGACCGGGACACCGTGCGCGTCGAGCCACGCGCGATCGGGCTCGGACCACGGCGTCTTCGGGCAGGCGGTACCGACATAGTGGACGTCGGCGCCGCTCTCGACGAGCAGGCGGGCGACGAGCAGCTCGGAGCCTTCATAGCCCGAGACGGTGATCCGGCCCTTGATCGGAGCGTTTGCCAGTGCCGCGCCGATTGCGGGCAACACCTTGTTCTTGGCGGTGTCGGTCAGGCGCTGCGCCGTACCCGTCGCCGCGCCGATCGCGTCGAGCCACGCGGCGGTGCCGTCGCGTCCGACCGGGGCCGAGCCGACGACGCTGCGCCCGGCGGCAGTGAATTCGCGGACGCTGGCGGTGTAGAAGGGGTGGATCGCGGCGACGACGGCGCAGTCGAGCGCGCTATACAGCTCGCGCCATTCACGGGTCGGGACGACGGGGCCGGCGGCGAGGCCCATGGGTGCGAGCATCGCACCGATGCACATCGGGTCGGCGGGGAACATCTCGCCGAGCAGGGTAACGGTGGGGAGGTCGGGACGCGACGCGGGTGCGGCGACGGGGCCGGCCTCGGCTTCGCGGCGGGCATAGGCGAGCATCGCTCCGGCCAGCACATCCTTCGCCTCGGCGTGGGTCGGGATGCCGAAGCCGGGGACGTCGATGCCGATGATGCGGACGCCGTTGATCTCCTTGGGCAGGAGCTGGAGCGGCACCCCGCTCGCGGTCGGAACACACAGGTTGGTGACGACGATCGTGTCGTAGAGCGCGGGGTCGGCAAGGTCGAAGACAGCGTCTCGAATGTCCTCGAACAGCTTGCCGGTGACGAGCGTCTCCGAGTTGAACGGGACATAGCCGACGGTCCGGCGGGCGCCGTAGAAGTGCGAGGTGAAGGTCAGGCCGTAGACGCAGCACGCCGAGCCCGAGAGGACGGTCGCGGTGCGGCGCATCCGCAGGCCGACCCGGAGCGAGCCGAATGCCGGGCACATCGACTGCGGCTGGTCGTGCGGACCACGCGGATAGTCGGCGGCATAGCGGTCGAGGACTTCCGACTTGCCCGCAGCCCGAGCGGCGGTGACGAGCGTGCTGCCCGACGCACAGCCACCCTCGACGGGTGCCGAGCCGACGTCATCGACCGGAGGCAAGGCGGCCTCAGACAGCATCGTAGACCACTTCGAGGCTGACCTTGGGAACGAAGGCGACGCCGCGCATCGCCGCCTGGGTCGCGGGCTGGAGCGTGACGTTGGCACCGGTGTCCTCCGGCGAGAACAGCCCGAGCAGGCCGTCGGCGGTCAGCGGCGTCGGGCGGACCGGCGGGGCCTCCGCGACGTTGACCGCGAGCTCCTCGAACAGGCCGCCCCACTGCGAGCCGGGGGTGCCGATGATCTGGTAGTTGGCGCTCTTCTTACGGATATCCTCGTTCGCCGGGATCGAGATCAGGACCGGGATACCGACCGCTTCGGCGAACGCCTGCGCCTCGCCGCTGCCGTCGTCCTTGTTGATCAGGATGCCCGCGACGCCGACGTTGCCGCCCATCTTGCGGAAGTATTCGACCGCCTTGCAGACGTTGTTGGCGACGTAAAGCGACTGGAGGTCGTTCGACCCGACGACGATGACCTTCTGGCACATGTCGCGCGCGATCGGCAGGCCGAAGCCGCCGCAGACGACGTCGCCGAGGAAGTCGAGCAGGACATAGTCGAAGCCCCAATCGTGGAAACCAAGCTTCTCGAGCAGTTCGAAGCCGTGGATGATCCCGCGGCCGCCGCAGCCGCGACCGACCTCAGGGCCGCCCAATTCCATTGCGAAGACGCCGTCGCGCATGAAGCAGACGTCCTCGATGCGGACCTCCTCCCCGGCGAGCTTCTTCTTGGCGCTGGTCTCGATGATCGTCGGGCACGACTTGCCGCCGAAGAGCAGGCTGGTGGTGTCGGACTTGGGATCGCAGCCGATCAGGAGGACGCGCTTGCCCTGCTGGGCGAGCATGTAGCTAAGGTTCGACAGCGCGAACGACTTGCCGCTGCCGCCCTTGCCGTAGATTGCGATGATCTGCGTTTCCTTGGTGACCTCGCCGGTGTGGACGGGATCGGGCTCAATCGACGCCTCTTCGCGCAGCAGTTCCATCACATCGAGACTCATGCGACGTCACTCCAGTCGAGGACCATTTTGAGACACGCCGCATCGCCGAAGGCGGTGACATAAGCGTCGTTCGCGGCGGCGGCGGGGACGACGTGGGTCACGAGGCCATCGAGCGAGAGTGAGCCAGCGGCGATCATCGCGGTTACCGCGGCGAGGTCGGCGGGCTTGAACTCGGCGGCGATGCGGATCGTCGCCTCGCGCATGAAAGCGGCCGGGAAGGCGAAGTCGAGCCGGTCGTAGAAGCCGGCGAGAACGACCTCTCCGCCCTTCGCCAAGCGGGCAATCAGCGGGTCGAGCATGCCGGCGGCGCCGCTGACGTCGTAGATCGCGGCATAGTCGCGGCGGTCGTCGGCGCTGCTGTCGGTGACGTCGTAGCCGGTCGCTCCTGAGGCGCGAGCGGGGTTGCTTTCCCAGACCGTCGGCGCGCCGCCGAGGGCGACCGCGATGCGGGCGAGCAGGCGGCCGAGGACGCCGTGGCCGACGATGAGTTCGGCGGGCTGGCCCCCGGCAAGGGCGTGATAGGCGGTGGCGGCGAGCGCGAGCAGCGCGGCTTGGCTGCCGAGTGAGGAGTCGACGCTCAGCGCCTTGGCGGCGGGCAGGATCACGCGGCGGGCAGCGCCACCGAACAAGCCGCGGGCATCGGTGTAGCAGTTCGCCCCAGGGACGAAGACGGTGTCGCCGATCCTGTCTTGGACCTCGGCCCCGGCGGCGACGACGCGTCCGACCGACTCGTAGCCGGGGACGAGCGGATAGCCCATGCCGGGAAAGGCGGGCATCTTGCCGGTGTAGAGCAGCCGCTCGGTCCCGGTCGAAATCCCGCTATGGTCGACCTCGACGACGACGTCGTGCGCCTCGACCGGGCGCAAGGTCAGGGGCCGGAGCGATAACCGCTCGGGAGCCTCCAGGACCACTGCCATCGTCTGCATCGACCAACCCCGTGGCAGCCGGGATGATCCCCTTAACCGCCGCTGACTGTCAGTCTGTCCTGACAGTCGATATGTGTCAGTCTAGGTTGACGGTCGAGAGTGTCAACAAGGATTTATCGGGTTGCGGTCAGCACCCTGACGAGCATCGGGATGGCGGTCGCGTGCTCGCGCACTGCGGTGAATCCAGCCGCGTCGAGCATCGTCCGAATCACGGCCGCCGATCGCGGACGCCCCGATCCCATCGCGAGCAGGTACATGCCGAAATAGGCATCGCCGATCGGTTCGGCCCCGCGCGTCTCGGCCATCGGCTCGGCGATGACGATCGTTCCCCCGGGCGGCAGCGCGGCGTGGACTTTCGCGAGCAGCGCTGCGACGACCGCGTCGTCATGGTCGTGGAGGACGCGGACGAGGCTGACGACATCGGCTCCGGGAGGCAGCGGATCGTCGATGAAGCTCCCGCCGACCGCCTCGATCGCCGGGTCAGCGAGCCGCGCCGCGACCGTCGGCAGGTCGAAAAGTGTCAAGCCGAGCGCCGGAAATCGCGCGCCGGCGGCGCGAAGGAACACCCCTGCCCCTCCGCCGATGTCGAGCAAGCGCTTATGCTTGTCGAGCGGGTAGGCATCGAGAATCTGCCCGGCAAGCATCGGCTGAGACGCCGCCATCAGCGCCGAATACCCCGCCGTCCGCTCGTCGCTCGCCGCGCCGTACGGCCAGTATGTCGCCAGCGACCCGCCGCCGCCGCGGAGCAGCGCGACCGGGTCGGCGAGGTCGGCATAGAGATAGCGGTGGTGCGCAATCATCTCGGGGACGCCGGGGTTGCCGAGCATCGCCGCCCCCGCGCTGCCGAGCAGATACCCGCCGCCCGCCGCCTCGACGAGATCGAGCGCGATCGCCGCCTTGAGCAACCGCTCGGTCCCCTCAGGCGGCAGGCCGGTATGCGCCGCGACTTCGGCGAGCGAGCGCTTCTCGACAACGAAGGGCAGCAGCCCGACCTCGATCACGGCATAGGCGACCTGTGAATAGGTGAAGCCCGCGACGATATCGAACAGCGCCCGCGCCCGCCGCCGGGCAACCTGGCGGGTCAGTGGGAAGCGCGCCGCCCACCGCTGAAACCCCGGATCGCCGAGGCGGCGGTTGCGCCAAGTGATCCAGCGCTCGCGCCAATGGCTCATCGCGGAGGTCACTTGGAGAGGACGATCAAACCGGCACCAAATCGGCTAAGTCCATTAAGTCCACACGAAACGTATGTTGTATCGTGCTGGAAGGCGGGGCGAATTGTAATAATCGTGCGCCAACGAGATTTATGGTAGCCGCTATCGACACGACCTTCTCCCTTCCGCCGCCTGCCGGGCGACTCGAAACAACGAGATTAGGCTGAATCGTCGCGTGTAGGACAGGGGTTTGCGGTGCTGCGCGGCTTCGCCGTATGACCTCCGCGATGCGCCCCATCGTCATCATCGGAGCCGGTGTCGGCGGACTGACCGCAGCTGCGCTGCTCGCGGCGGCGGGCGAGGACGTCGTCGTTTGCGAGGCCGCGGCGACCCCGGGGGGCAAGCTCCGCGAACTGACGATCGACGGACGCCAACTCGACGCCGGGCCGACGGTGTTCACGATGCGCTGGGTGTTCGAGGCGATCTTCGCCGCGGCGGGGGCGAGCCTCGACGATTGCCTGACGCTGCGCCCGGTGACGACGCTCGCCCGCCACGCGTGGGGAGCCCACGCGCGACTCGATCTGTTCGCCGATATCGACGCCTCGGCGGACGCGATCGGCGTTTTTGCCGGTGCTGCCGAGGCGACGCGCTTCCGCGCCTTCACCGCCGAGGCGCGGCGGACGTACACCACGCTCGAGGCGAGTTTCCTCGATGCGCCTGCGACCAATCCGCTCGGCCTGACCGCGCGGATCGGCCTGTCGCGCCCCGGGGACCTGCTCAGCATCCGCCCGTTCGAGACGCTGTGGCGCGCGCTCGGCGGCTATTTCCACGACCCCCGGCTGCGCCAGCTGTTCGGCCGCTACGCGACCTATTCGGGGGCATCGCCGTACCTCGCCCCGGCGACGCTGATGCTGATCGCGCATGTCGAGAACAGCGGGGTGTGGCAGGTCGACGGCGGGATGCACCGGATCGCGCGCGCGCTCGAAACACTCGCGACCCGGCATGGCGCGACCTTCCGTTATGCTGCTCCGGTCGCCGAAATCGTCGTCGGACGCAGTGGCGCGGAGGGTGTCGTCCTAGCCTCGGGCGAACGAATCGACGCGGCGGCGGTCGTCGTCAACGCCGACCCGCAGGCGCTGGCGAGCGGGCGCTTCGGACCCGCGGCGTCGCGCGCGGTGGCCGAGATGCCCGCGCGCGCGCGGTCGCTGTCGGCGCTGACATGGACCCTCGTCGCCGAAACCTCGGGCTTCGAACTGAGCCACCACAACGTCTTTTTCGCCGACGATTACCGCGCCGAGTTCGACGCAATCTTCGGCCAGCAGCGCCTCCCCGCGACGCCGAGTGTGTACATCTGCGCCGAGGACCGCGGTGACAAGCCGACTGGACACAAGGGCGAACGGCTGCACATGATCGTCAACGCACCCGCCACCGCCGACGCGCGGAGCCTGACGACCAGGGAGATCGACGCTTGCGAAATGGCGACCTTCGCGATGCTCGAACGCAGCGGCCTTTGGGTCGCACGAACGGCGGCCGCGACGGTACGGACGACGCCGGCGGACTTCGCCGCGATGTTCCCGGCGACGGGGGGCGCGTTGTACGGGCGGGCGTCGCACGGCTGGCGGGCGTCGTTCCAGCGCACGGGATCGAAGACGCGGATCCCGGGGCTTTACCTCGCGGGAGGAGCGACGCATCCGGGCGCGGGGGTGCCGATGGCGGCGCTGTCAGGGCGGCTGGCGGCGCGGGCCCTGCTGCGCGACCACGCACTGCGGATGACGACGTCGGCCCGGGGTTCGACGGGGAGGTAGCGCCGGGCGGTTACCGCTGGTGGTACATCGACGCGCTGTCCGACGACGGGCGACACGGCCTGACGCTGATCGCCTTCATCGGCAGCGTTTTTTCACCTTATTACGCGGGGAGCGGGCGCGGCGACCCGGCGAATCACGTCGCGGTCAACGTTGCGCTCTACGGCCCGGGCACCAAGCGTTGGACGATGACCGAGCGCGGCCGCAGCGCACTCGCCCGCGACGCCGGGTCACTGAGCATCGGCCCGAGTTCACTGCATTGGGACGGCGATACGCTCGTCGCGACGATCGACGAGGTCACCGCGCCGATCCCGTCGCGGGTGCGTGGAACGGTGCGGCTGACCCCGCAGGCGCTCGTCGCCGACAGCTTCGCGCTCGATCCCGGCGGCCGCCACCGCTGGCGCCCGATCGCCCCGCGCGCCCGCGTCGAGGTGACGATGGACCGCCCCGGCGTGTCGTGGTCGGGGACCGGCTACCTCGACAGCAATGCCGGGACCGAGGCGCTCGAGGACGGCTTCGCCGACTGGGACTGGTCGCGCGCGCACCTCAGCCGCGACACGGTCGTGCTGTACGACGGCGTCCGGCGCGACGGATCGAGCTTCGCGCTCGCCCTACGAATCGCCCCCGACGGCACGGTCGAGCACGTCGACGCGCCGCAGCACTTCCGCCTGCCGACGAGCGGGTGGCGGATGGCGCGCGGGACGCGGGTCGATGCGGGGGGCACCGCGACGGTGGCGCGGACGTGGGAGGACAGCCCGTTCTACGTCCGCTCTGCGCTCCGCACGCGCCTGTTCGGCGAGGCGTGCGACGCAGTCCACGAGAGCCTGTCGCTCGACCGCTTCCGGTCGCCGATCGTCCGCCTGATGCTGCCGTTCCGGATGCCGCGCGCTATTTCCTGAGCGACCACAGCTGCCACAAGGCGAGGCCGAGGACGAACACCGCGAAGATCCCGCCTTCGATCGCGCCATAGTAATTCGCCACGATCTCAGCGCCTTGCCGCGAGCGCGTCGCGGATAATCGCGATCGCCGCCGCCGGGTCTTCCTCGTGCGCGAGGTGCCCGAGGCCGGGCATCGCGACGGTCGTCGCGCCCGCGATGCGTTTGGCGACATCACCTGCGACCGACGGCGGGACGGCGGCATCGCGATCGCCGAACACCAGCCGCACCGGCGCCCGCACCCGGTCGAGATCGGCCGCGAACGCCGCGAGATCCCAGTTGGCCATCATCGCCAGCGCGCCCCCGACATGCTCGCTGCGCCGGAACAGCCGCTCGTACAGCGCGACCCCGCGGGCATCGATCGTCGACCCCGTCGCGCGCGGCAGGAACCCCGCGACGACGCCCTTGCCCCGCGCCTGCAGCGCGAAAATCGCCGGCACCAGCGGGTTGACGAACAGCAGCTTCGCCATCGCCGGGAACAGCTTCGCGGCGATGCCGGGGAAGGGCAGCAGAGCGCCATTGAAGCTGATCACCGGCACCGGATAGGTGTCGATCGCCAGCCGCAGCGCAATCGCAGATCCCGCCGAATGACCGACGATCAGCGCGGGCGACACGCCAAGCTCAGCCAGCAGCGCCGCCATCGCTCGCGCCATGGCGGGCAGGGTCGGCGACCCGAGCGCGCTCGAAAATCCGTGCCCCGGCAGGTCGGGCGCGACGACCGTATAGTCGCGCGCAAGGTCGGGAAGAATATCGCGCCAGCTATGCGACGCGGCGCCGGTGCCGTGGAGCAGGAGAATCACCGGCCCCGTCCCGGCGACCTGGACGTGCCAGCGGACGCCGCCTGCGACGACGAAGCGGCTCGCCTCGCGGTTTGGCCAGTCGCCACCGTCGACCCGCCAGCGCGGCGGCGGCATCATTGCGCCAGCGCCCGGACGACACCCGCCATCGCCGCCGCCCCCGCGGCGGGAAGCGGGGCGTAGCGCGCGCCCATCGCCGCCGCGATCGCTGCGCCTTCGGGGCGCGGGCGCGGCGAGGTGTCGATGAACGCCGCGGCGATACGGTCGGTGACGAAGCCGCGCGCGACCGTAAGCGCGTCGGCCCCGGCGCGCTCGCGGCTGGCGGTGCCGTCGCGCGCGATGTTGGCGCGGCCGTCGGTCAGGACGACGACGAACGGCGTCCGCCCCCGCCTCTTCGCCGCGCGGGCGAGGCCGATCGCGGCGTCGAGCCCGGCCGCCAGCGGGGTGCCGCCCCCTCCCGCCATGTCGGCGAGGCAGCGCTTGGCGCGCGCGAGCGACCGCGTCGGCGGCAAGACGACCTCGGCGACGGTGCCGCGAAACGCGACGAGTGCGACCTGCGTGCGCTTGACGTACGCCTCGGCGAGCAGGAGTTCGACCGCGCCCTTCGAATCGGCGAGCCGCGCGATCGCCGCCGAGCCGCTCGCGTCGACCGCGAAGATCGTCGTCGATTCGGCGCGTTCGATAAAGCGGCGGACGCGGAAGTCGTCGCGGCGGATGATGACGCAGGTCGAGCCGTCGGCAGCCGCGCGACGCAGCTTCTGCCACGGGGCGGCGGCGCGGATCGTGTCGATCAGCGCGAGCCGCTGCCCCGCGCCGGAACTTCCTGCGCGACTCCCCGACGGCCGCCCCCGCGTCGCCGCCTTGCGCCTCGCCCCCGCCCCGCCGCGTTTGCCCGCGCTGGCGGTGCCCGCGCTCAGCGCGGCGAGGAGGCCGGGGGGGAGCGCGGCGCGGACTGCCTCGACGACGATGTCGGTCTGGGCGGTGAGTTCGTTGTCGTCGGGCGAGTCGGTTTCACCGTCGTCGCGATCGGTATCTTGTGGCGGCGGCGGTTCCTCGGCCTCAGCCTCCGGCGGGGCGGGCATGCGGGTGGCGCGCGGCATCAGCACGAGGCGGGCGGCAGCGATGACGTCGTCCTCGGTTACCGCCGCACGCCCGTCGAGCGCGGCACAGCCCCGTGCCGCACGCGCCGCGAACAATGTCGCTCGGGCGGAGCCGACGCCGAAGGCGAGAGCGGTCGCGGCGAGGGTTTCGAGGGCGGAGTCGGTGAGCGCGACGCCCCCTCCACCATCGCAAGAGCGATGGTCCCCCTCCCCCGAAGACGGGAGAGGACCTGAAAAATCCTCCCTCGTGCTTGCGGGGCAGGGGGACCGCGCCGCTTCAGGCGTGATGGAGGGGGCCCGCACGCCCGCCAAATCCACCCAGAACGCGCACCGCTCCGCCAGCGCCGCGGACACCGCCTCGTCGTCGATCCCCTCGTCGAGCAGCACGACCCTGACCCGCGCCGGCAGCCGCGAACTCACCCCGTCGCGCTCGACCGCGACCTCGCTTGCATCGATCACCGCCGCAAGTTTCCCCGCAAGCGCCGTGTCGATCCGCTCTGCCATCGGCACGACGATCGTCCCGCCATCG
>JAYTTV010000159.1:0-23660 GCA_043745075.1 Sphingomonadaceae bacterium | reverse complement strand
TGATTCCAGAAATTGAGAGGAGCCGTGCCGATGGCGATCATTTCCGCCTCGATCGAGGCGAACGGCTGGGTGCTGCTCGTGACGCTGACCGGCGGCCTCAGCGCCGCGGGTGATTTCTCGCAATATCTACTCGATCCGAACGGCACGCCGCGGCTCGTCGTAGCGACCGCCGCGCCGGGCTTCGCGCTTAGCGGCGGCGTCGCCATCGCCGCGTCGACTGCGCGCAGCCTGATCGCGACCAAGCCGCTGCGGCTGCCCGTCCAGGCGACTGCGGCGGGGGCGCGATCGCCCAAGACTCCCGACGAGGCCGGTGTCGGCGGCGGGCAGATCGCGGTGCGCATCGCGCTGTCGCAGCATGTCTACGCGACCGATACCGGGCTGACCCTGACCGCGCTGGCCCGGTGGCGGACCGACGAAAGCGCCACGTCGATCGCGGTGACCAACAACTCGACCCTCGCCGCGCCGTCGCCGATCGTCCGCTGGGCCGACGTGCCGTACCAGCATATCTTGAACAGCCGCGCGATCGACCTCGAGGTCGTCGCCTTCTCGCATCATCCCAAGGGCTTTGCGCCGGTCGCCGCGGTCCGGTTCACTGCGACCGACGGCACCAACACCGCGACCGGCTGGGCGACCGTGCTGACCGCCTCGCCGAAATATGCGTCGGGCGGGACCGGTGCCGCGGTGCGGGTTTACCGGGCGACGATCGACGGCGGCACCGCCACCCCGGCAGCCTTGAGCGAAGGCCTGATCCGCTGCGATTTCAAGGCGTTCCCGTGGGTCGGAGCGGCGCGCGCGAGCGATACCAGCGATACCGCGCTCGCGGCGGTGGCCTCGACCGGCACCCCGTCGATGGTCAGCCTGACGACCGTAGGCATGGCCCCGGCGGCGCAGACCCCGTTCGTCGTCGCCTATGATCCGAACGGGACGTGGCTGCCGACGCTGTACGTCTATGTCGCGCCGAACAGCTTCACCGGCACCGGCGCGATCGGCGGCACGACGCTGACCGTCACCGCCGTCGCCAGCGGCGCGCTCACGACCGGGACGATCATCAGCGGCACCGGCATCGTCGCGGGGACGAAAATCGTCGCGCTCGGCACCGGCACCGGCACCGGCACCTATACCGTCAGCGTCTCGCAGACCACCGCGAGCACCGCGACGCTCAACGGCGGCGGTAACGCGAACAACAATATCGTCACCGTCAGCGCCAACGCCCTGACCGCCGCGAACGGCACCTGCGCCGATTCGTACATTGCCGCGCGCAACGCGCTCAAGATCCAGAACCGCATCGTCGCCGCGCGCAATGGACAGGCGGCGAGCGCGAGCGGCGCGACCGACGGGATGGTGATCCGCTTCAAGGCGGGCACCTACGCCGGGCTCGGCACCAACAGCGTCGGCAGCGGCATCACGACCAACTACACGTGGGAAATCGCCGAGGGCGACCCGGCAGACGCCAACCCCCGCGTCAACATCGTCGTCGCGCAGGCGACCGGGGGCAATTCGCGGTCGACCCGCTGCCAGTTCCGCAACATGACGATCGTCGGCGCGACCGCCGCCGTCGCGTTCAACCGGACGAATTACGGCTGGGCGGACAATGTCGAGATCCGCGGCGCGACCGGCTTCGAGACCAACGCCACCGCGCTGTTCGACGCCACCGCGACCAACACTTTCTGGACCAACCTGCGTTATTGGAAGCTCGGCAGCTACGTCCAGGGCCAGCTCAATCGCAACTGCGAGGTGGCCGGCGGCATGACCGGGATCGCCGTGCTCAACTGCGCCCGGCTGCCGAGCGCGGTCGGGCCCGGGGTCGGATCGCCCGGATCGAGCGTCGACCTGCTCGGCTCGACGCAGGATATCGTCATCGCGGGCAACGACCTCCGCTACGTCAAGTCGTACAACGCGTGGCAGACCGGCGTGACGACCAACGCCAACGCCGGGGCGAGCGCACTCGGCACGACGTACAACGTGTTCAACCGGCAGGTCTTCGCCAACAACAGCTGCGAGACCTATGGCACGTCGATCCCGATGTTCATCGCCATCGGCGAGAACACGACGGTCGTCGCGACCTATTCGATCGTCGAGGGCAACACGATCGTCGGCGACCGGGTCAACTGGCTGTACGACGACCTCAATCTCGCGACGGTTGCCGCGAACGATACCGAGAGCAACATCGTCCTGTGCAACCGGTTCGCCAACAACGTCGTCGACCAGCACTCGATCAAGCACGACTTCTACGACGACCCTTACGTCAAGTCGCAGCGCGGCGGCACGTCGCTGTACGGCTTCGACCTCACCGCCTCGCGCTCGAAGGCGAAGGCGGTCGGCGCCGAGCTGACCACCGGCGGTAACGTCTATCATTGCATCACCGCGGGAACGACCGCGAGCACCGGCGGCCCGGCGGGGACGACCGCCAACATCACCGACGGCACGGTCCATTGGGCGTGGTTCGCGAGCGAGGTCCGCCAGCACGGCTACCGGCCCAACGCGGTGCGCGGCTGGTCGGCGCTGTACGGCGTCGGCATGGCCGACAATTTGATCCTGCGCGGCAACACCAACCCCGAATTCCTCCACGAGTTTGAGGGGCTCAACTCGCCGAACTATACGATCGACCCCGGGACGGCGGCCGATCCGAAATTCACCCTCGACAAGTCGGGGACCGACATTTCGGGAGCGCGCTACGACCCGGCGAACACCGGCGGCGGCGATTACAAGCCGCTCGCCGGCTCGCCGCTGATCGGCCATTCGTCGCTGTCGGCGAACATCGACGTCGACCTGCGCGGCGTCGCCCGGCCCGCCGCCTTCGCCACCGGCGCGATCCAGAGCGACGTCCCAGTCGCCGCCGCGCTGGTTCCCGCCGCCGCGCGCGACCCGAGCCTCGCGTCGGTGACCGCACTCGGCATCGGCCTCGCGGTCGTCCCGGCGAGCACCGCCGTCACGACGCGCGCGAGCCCGTCGGCGACCGGCTGGGCGGCGGTCGTGCTCGCGGCGTCGGCAACGCTGGCGACGCGCGCGGCGGCGACGGTGGCGGGGTGGACGACGGCGATCGGCGGGGCGTCGGCGACGATCGCGACGCGCGCGGCAAGCAGCGTTGTCGCCTGGGCCGGGCTGCTCGTGCCCGACAACGCCAGCACCGCCACCGCCGCCAGTGTCGTCATTATCGGCGTCGTTGCCCCGGCCGCGCTTACCCCCGGCAACTGCCGCGACGCCGTCACCGACCGCACACTGCCGATCCTGTTGCCGGGCAGCGTCGCTCCGGCCGACCGAACGCTGGTCGTCACCGGCGACTTCCGCATCGAGATCGCCACCACCGACTGAGTTCCCCACCCCTCGCCAAAAGGAAATCCGCATGAAATTCTCGAGCACCCAGGTTCTCGACGGCGCGCTCAACGTCGTCCGCACCGCCACCCGCATGGTCGCGGTCAGCGGCCAGCCGGCGACCTACGCCGCCGCCGACACCGGCCGCCTGTCCGAAGCGGCGCTGACCACCGCCGACTTCACCCTCGCCGCCGGCGACATCTCCGGGCGCAAGGTGACGATCGCCGCCAAGTCGGGGCTGTCGGTCATCGCGCCGGGCACCGCCGACCATATCGCACTGCTCGATCCGGTCAGCGCGACGCTTCTGTATGTCACGACCTGCCCGGCGCAGGCGCTCGTTGCAGGCGGCACGGTGAGCCTCGCGAGCTGGCAGATCGAGATCAACCAGCCGGTCTGACGCGAAGATCTCCCCCCTCTTCTGCTCCCCTCCCCCTCGGAGGGGCCGGGGGTGGGGGAGTCGCGGCATTGCAACGCCGCACACCCCCAACCCCTCCCCTGAAGGGGAGGGGAGCTTTTTAGGAGACATGACCGTGGGGATCTTCCTGAAGGATCCGGCCGCGCGGCTCGACTATGCCGTCGACTGGTCGATCAACGTTCTGAGCGGCGCGACGATCGCGTCGAGCGACTGGTACGTCACCCCCGACGAGCCCGGCGGCGTCACCGTCGGCAGCACCGTCACCGCGCCGACGCGCACCGGCGCGACGCTCGACGCCGGGATACCGGGGCACGTCTACCGCATCGCCAACCGCATCGTGCTGACCGACGGCCGCGCCGACGAACGCGCGCTCGCCGTCCGCATCGAGGTCCGGTGATGGGCGACATCCTGCCCCCCGCCGTCACTCCCGTCGCGGTCGCCGAGGCGAAGGCGTTCCTGCGTGTCGACGGGTCGAGCGAGGACGCGCTGATCGCCGGCTTCATCCGCGCCGCGACCGGGCTCGCCGAGGCCTTCACCGGCCAGGCGCTGATCGTCCGCGACGTCGCCGAGACCGCTTTGGTCACGCCGACATGGCAACGCCTCAAGACCGCACCGTGCGTCGCGATCACCGGAGTGGACGCGCTCGGCGGGGCAACGCCGGGCCCGGCGTACGAGAGCGACATCGACCTGTCGGGCAACGGCTGGGTCCGCATCATCGACCCGCGCGGCGCGACACGCGTCTCCGTCCGCTACCGCGCCGGGCTCGCCGTCGACTGGAACGGCATCCCCGAGCCATTGCGGCTGGGGATCGTCCGCCTCGTCTCGCACTTCCACGCGCACCGCGACGCCCCCGACGCGGGCGGCCCGCCCGCCGCCGTCGCCGCCCTGTGGCGGCCGTGGCGCCGCCTCCGGCTCGGCTGAGGAGACCGACATGATCGCCGAATTCACCGGCTCGCTCCGCGACAGCGTCGCGATCGAGCACTGGATCACCGCGCCCGACGACAGCGGCGGCGACGCCGGAACGTGGCTCCCCGCCGGCTCGGCATGGGCCGCGCTCGTGCCCACCGACGTCGTCGCCACCAGCAGCGTCGTCGGCGAGCGCCGGATCACCCGCTCGCGCTACCGGCTGACGTTGCGCAGCGGGTCTGGCGCGGGGCTGACCAGCCGTTTCCGCTGGCGCGACCGCATCTTCGTCGTCCTCCGCGTCGAGCCCGATCCGCGCACCCCCGACCGGCTGACGCTGTTGGTCGAGGACCGGACATGATCGCCGCGACGCTGCTCGACCAGCTCGTCGCGGTTGCCGAGGCGCAGGTCCGCGCGATCCTGCTCGACCGCGCCGCGAGCGAGTTCCCCGGCGTCGTCGCCTCGATCGACCCGAACGGTATCCGCCTGACCGCGCCGCATTTGTTCGCCCGCGCGTGGGGCACCCGCCACGCCGCGCGCGACCCGTGGCTGGCCTTGTTCACCCGGAGGACCCGATGAGCGCGAGCCTATCCGTCCAGTCGCTGATCGTCGCCGCGCTTCGGAGCGCTCCCGGTCTCGAACCGCTCACCGGCGTGTTCGACGGCGTCGCCCCCGATGCCGTCGCGCCGTACCTCACCGTCGGCGCCGACACCATGTCCGACTGGAGCCACCAGACCGGCACCGGGCACGAGCACCAGGTCCGCCTCGCTTTGTGGGACGACCTTCCCGGCACCGCGCGGGTCAAGACGCTCGCCGCCGCTGCCGAAACCGCGGTCCGCGCGCTGGCCGGCAGCCGCGACGCCACCCGCATCGCCGGGGTCGCCTTCGTCCGCACTGTCTTCGTCAAGGACCCCGGCGGCTGGACGCAGGCGGCAATCGACTTTCGCATCCGCACCGAACAATTTTAGGGAGAAAAAACATGGCCGCCGAAAAGGGCAGCGCATTCCTGTTGAAGGTCGGCGACGGCGCGAGTCCGCCGGTCTTCACGACGATCGCCGGGATGCGGACGACGCAGCTGACGATCAATTCGGACACCGTCGTCATCACCAACAAGGGCTCGGGCGGCTGGCGCGAACTGTTGTCGGGGGCGGGCTTCCGCTCGGTCTCGCTGTCGGGCGCAGGCGTGTTCAACGGCTCGGCCGCCGAGGCGCGGATCAAGGCGAACGCGCTCAGCGGCGTCCTCGACGACTATCAGGTCAGCTTCGAGAGCGGCGAGCGGATGACGGGCAAGTTCCTCGTCACCCGGCTCGACTATGCCGGCGATTTCAACGGCGAGCGCAGCTACACCGTCGCGCTCGAATCCTCAGGGCTGGTGGTGACGGCATGAGCGTCGCCAATGTGTTGCGCGGTGAAGCCTCGCTCGTGCTGGGCGGAGTCGAGCGCATCTTCCGCCCGACCTTCGCCGCGCTCGTCGCCGCCGAGGGCGAGATCGGGCCGCTGTTCGCGGCGGTCGAACGCGCCGCCGCCGGGCACCTCAAGCTCGACGAACTCGTCGCTTTGCTGTGGCACACGCTCAGCCCCGACAGCCCGCCGCTGACCCGCGAGCAGTTCGCCGATGCCGTGGTGCAGGTCGGGCTCGCGGTGGTCACGCCGGTGCTCAAGACGCTGCTGACGCAGGTTTTGCAGGGGCGATGACCTTCGCATCCGCCGCGACCACGGCGGCGCGGGTCGCGGCGGTGCTCGGCTGGAGCCCGGCCATTTTCTGGTCGGCGACCCCCGCCGACCTCCGCGCCGCGCCGCGCTCGGCCTCGACCTCGTCGCGTCCGCCGCCGCCGCTCCCGATCTTGCCCGCCTGATGGAGGCCTTCCCCGATGGATCAACAGCTCGATAGTCTCGTGATCGGCATCCGCGCCGACACCAGCGGCTTCGCCCGCGACGTCGCGGGCATCAAGGAGCAGCTCGATGGGCCGCTCGCCAGCAGCGCCGACCATGCCGGCAAGGCGATCGAATCCGCGCTGGCCAAAGCGCTCAAGACCGGCAGCCTCGGCTTCGACGACCTCCGCAAGGTCGCGCTGTCGACCCTCGCCGAGATCGCCGCGAGCGCGATCAAGACCGACCTCACCGGCTTGTTCGGCGGCGGGTCGAGCGGCGGCGGCGGTATCCTGTCGTCGCTCGCCAGCGCGGCGGGTTCGCTGTTCGGCGGCGCGCCCGGGCGCGCGACCGGCGGACCGGTGACGGGGGGCAGCGCGTATGTCGTCGGCGAGCGCGGCCCCGAATTGTTCGTCCCCACCGCCGCCGGGCGCATCGCCACCGGCGGCGGGCAGGGGGGCCCGGTCAGCATCACCGTCAACGTCGCCACCCCGCGCGACGCCGCTCCCGCAATGATGCAGCGGACCGGGGCGCAGGTCGCGCGCGCCGTCCGCCAGGCACTCGATCGGGCGGACGGATGATGCGCCACTGGCTCGCCACCCCCGCCGACCAGCAGCGCCGCGACTGGCTCAAGCGCTTCGACGCGCGCTTCTGGACGGTCGATTTCCCGCGCCCGATGATGGCCGCCGCGACGACGCCAGCGGCGCGCTCGGTCCGGGTCGACCTTAATTTCCTGCGGTCGAATGACCTTGCCGGGCTGATCTGGGAGTCGGCCGATCGCTTCGACCACCCGCTGCTCAGCTATGCCACCGACCGCGATTATCGCGGGCTGACGCTCAGCTTCCGCTGGCAGTCGAGCGGGGTGATGCCGCTCGACTCGGTCAATGGCCCGGTGTTGACGATCGAGGGGCGCGACGCCGCGGGCAACTTTCGCGGCTGGTATATCCGGCTGTGGAACTACGCCGTCGGCACCCCGTCCGACGCCGTCGTCACGCTCGACTTCGACACGCTGAGCGGCGGCTTCCTCCTCCCCGGCGAGGCTGACCCGGTGTTCGCCGGGGATATCGACCGGCTGTTCATCTCGCTCGTCCCCGCTGCCTATACCGGGGTCGACGCCCCGCTGCCGGCTTCGCTCGACGCTTCGGTGACGCTGTCGGGGATCGCCTGCGACGGGCCAACCTCGACGATCGCGATCGGGGATACGGTCGTCCCGCAGCACCGGCTGCGGATGGCGACCGGGTATGACGACAGCTACAACCTGACCCCCGAGCGGCTGCTCCGCGGTATCGTCGCGACCGGATATTCGACGTGGCTCAACCATTACGTCGGGATGAGCCACTTCTTCCAGGTGGCGTGGAATCCGGCGTCAGCGCGCTACGAGGTCGATCCGTCGCGGCAGTTGTGCGCCCCGGCGGCGGCATGGCACCGCGATTTCGGCGCGCGGACGAACGCGGCGGGGCTGACGCTAATCGTGTCGCAGTCGTTCGAACTCCTCGCGCAGCATGCGCCCGCAACGTGGAACCAGCGCGACGCGACGGGGGCACCGGCGCTGACCGGCTACACCCCGCCGTCGACCTTGCTGTCGCCGTGCAGCGCCCCGGCGATGGCATGGTTGCAGGCGGTGGCGCAGTCGTTCGTCGCGCTTGCGGTCACTGCCGGTCACGCCCCGCATTTCCAGATCGGCGAGCCGTGGTGGTGGGTCGGGCCCGACCACCGCCCATGCTTCTACGACGCCGCGACGACTGCGGCATATCACAGCGAGGGCGGGGCACCACCGCCGCTGCTGCTCGATGCGCGCGGGACGTTCGATGCGCGGAACCGCGCGTTCGCCGACTGGCTCGGGGTCAAGCTCGGTGCGGCGACGCTCGCGTTGCGCGACGCGGTCCGAGCGGCGGCCCCGGCGGTGACGACGTACCTGCTGTTCTACGCCCCGCAGGTCTTGCTCGCCGGTTCGCCGGAACTCGTTCGCGCCAACCTGCCAGCGGCGTGGGCGTATCCCGCGTTCGATGTCCTCCAGCTCGAGGACTATGAGTTCGTCACCAGCGGCAACTTCGCCGCGCAGGAAGCGGCGCGAGCGGTCGTCGCGAGCCGCCTCGGCTATCCGTTCGCCGCGCAGCATTATTTCGCCGGTTTCGTCGCGCGGGTCGAGGATCGCGGGCAGTGGCCGGCGATCGCCGATGCCGCCGCCGCCGCGCAGGATCGCGGCATCGCGGAGGTCTTCGTCTGGGCATGGCCCGAAGTGGCCCGCGACGGCTTCGTCGCTTTCGACATCATGGGAGATGAGGCCGTGGCCGCATTCGACGACGTCTGCTTTCCGCTCGCGATCGGCCTGCGCGCGAGCGGCGGCCCCGAATTCTCGACGCAGATCTCGACGTCGAGCTCGGGGTATGAACAGCGCAACAGCAGCTGGGCCGAGGCGCGGCCGCATTATGACGCCGGGGTCGGGGTACGCTCGGAGGCCGATTTGCGGTTGCTCCTCGCCTTCTTCCGCGCACGCCGTGGCCAGGCGAGCGGGTTCCGCTTCACCGACCCGCTCGATCATTCGTCGAGCGACGGCGACAGCGTCACCGCGCTCGACCAGCCGATCGGCATCGGCGACGGGGTCGCGACGCGCTTCGCCTTGACCAAGCGCTACGGCACCACCGACGACCCGCACGACCGCCGGATCACCCGCCCGGTCGCGGGCAGCGTCGTCGTCGCGGTCGTCGGGGCCGTCGTCACCGGCTGGGCTTTGGCCGATGGCGGCTTCGTCGACCTCGCCGCGGCCCCCCCTGCCGGAGCGATCGTCACTGCCGGCTTCGCCTTCGACGTGCCGGTGCGCTTCGCCGACGACCGGCTCGACGTCTCGCCCGGCGGCTGGCTGTCGGGCGATGCCGCGTCGGTCCCGCTCATCGAAATCCGCGAGGGTTGAGCATGGCTTTCTCCGATAGTCTCGCCCGCGACCTGACGACGATCGCCCTGTGCTGGCGCGTGGCGCGAACCGACGGCGTCGTCCTCGGCTTCACCACGCACGACCGTGCGCTCGACATCGCCGGACTGCGCTACGCTGCCTCTCCGGGGATGACGCCCTCGGCGATCAGCCTCGGCGACGGGCTCGAGGTCGACACGATGGAGTTCGCCGGGGCGTTGTCGGCGGCGGCGATCACCGGCGAAGACCTCGCGGCGGGGCGCTACGACGGTGCGGCGCTGACGATCTTCATGGCCGACTGGGACGATTCGGTAGCGGACACGCTGCGGCTCGCGGGCGGCACGATCGGCGCGATCGAGCAGCGCACCGGGCCGGGTGGCGGCAGCTTCACCGCGACGGTGCGCGGGCCGACCGCCGTGTTCGAGGCGATCGCGATCGAGACCTGCTCGCCCGACTGCCGCGCCGAACTCGGCGACCGCCGCTGCCGCGTCGACCTCGCGCCGCTGACGACCACCGCGCGCACCACCGCCTCGACGCGCGACCGGATCGGGGTTGCCGTGACGGCGATCGAGCGCTTCGCCGGGGGGCGGGTGCGCCCGCTCGAGGGGCCGAACGCCGGGCTCGACGCGCGGATCGCCGGGGTCGACGGTGACGCGCTGCTCCTGTTCGAGGCACTGCCGTTCGCGGTCGCGGCGGGAACCCGCATCGAACTCCGCGAGGGTTGCGACAAGACGCTGGCGACGTGCGCCGCGCGCTTCGCCAACGCGATCAACTTCCGCGGCGAGCCGCACGTCCCCGGCGGCGACGTCCTCACCCGGTTCCCGGGCGTATGATGGCGCATCCTCGCAGCGCCGCGATCGTCGCCGCCGCGCGCGCCTGCGTCGGCACGCGCTTCCGCGCGCAGGGCAGGGTGCCGGGGATCGGCCTCGACTGCGTCGGGGTCGCGCTCGTCGCCGCCGCAGCCGCCGGGGTGGCGTTCGTGCCGCCCGCCTACGCGCTCGGCGGCGACCATGAAGCCACGCTCGATGGCCTGATCGCTGCCGCCGGATGCCGCCGCGTCGCCATCGCCGCGCCGGGCGACCTGCTCGCCGTCGCGCCGTCGCCCGGCCGCCGTCATCTCGCCGTCGTCACCGGAACCGGCATCGTCCACGCCCATGCCGGGCTCGGGCGCGTCGTCGAGGGGCCGCTCGACCCCGGCTGGATCATCGTCGCCGCATGGCGGCTGCCCGAACAGGAGTAAGCCGATGGCGACATTGATCTTGGGCACCGTCGGGCGCGCGCTCGGCGGCCCGCTCGGCGGCCTCGTCGGCACCGTCATCGGCAGCACGCTCGACCGCGGCATCTTCGGCAGCGGCACGACCCGCGAAGGGCCGCGCGTCGCGAATCTCGCGGTCCAGAGCGCGGCGTACGGCGAGCCGCTGCCGCGAATCTACGGCCGGATGCGCGTCGCCGGGGCGCTCGTCTGGACCGCAGGCATCGTCGAAAGCCGGTCGACATCGGGGGACGGCAAGCGCGGCACAGCGACGAGCAGCTACAGCTATTCGGCGTCGTTCGCGGTGATCGTCGCGGCGCGCGCGATCGTCCGCGTCGAGCGCATCTGGGCCGACGGCAAACTGCTCCGCGCGACCGATGGCACTTTGATCTACCCAGCAACGATCCGCGCGTACACCGGCGGCGAAGGGCAAAGCGTCGACCCGCTGATCGCCGCCGCCGAGGGCATCGGCGCCGCCCCCGCCTACCGCGACCGCGCGCACGTCGTGTTCGAGGACCTGCCGCTCGCCGACTATGGCAACCGCATCCCGAACCTGACCTTCGAGGTCGTCGCCGACGACGCCGACGTCGCGGTCGACGCGATCGCCCGCGACATCGCCGGTCCCGGCCTCGGCGGCGACACCGCCGGACCGCTGCTGCTCGGCTTTGCCGCCGCGCGCGCAGGCAGCATCCGCGCGACGATGACCCAGCTTGCCGAGATCGGCGACCTCGTCGTTCGCGACGGCGACGCCGGGCTCGTCCTCGGGCCCGGCACCTCGACGACGATCCCCGCCGATGCCCTCGGTGCGAGCGAGGCGAAGGCCGTCCCGGCGTGGCACGCGACCCGTGAGGCTGGCGACAGCATCCCCGACGCGCTCGTTCTCGGCTTCAGCGATCCCGCGCGCGACTTCCAGCCGGGCCAGCAGCGCGCCGTCCGGCGCAACCCAGTGCTGCGAAGCGAAGCGCATGACCTCCCCGTCGCCGTGACCGCAGCCGCGGCCAAGCAGCTCGCCGAAAGCCTCCTCCGCCGCGCGATCGCCAAGCGCTCGACCGCGGTCCTCGCGATGTCGTGGCGCTACGCCGCGCAGCGCCCGGGCGACACCGTGCTCGTCGAGGGCGATCCCGATCCGTGGCGGGTCCGCCGAACGACGATTACCGGCGCAGTGATAGAGTGCGAGGTCGAACGCATCGCCTCGCCGCCAGGGGCTCAGTCGGCGACCGCCGATTCGGGCCGCGTCTATGCGCCGGGCGACGCGCCGAACGGCCCGACCGTGCTCCACGTGCTCGACCTGCCGTCGCTCGATGGCGTCGCGACGACGCCCCGCCTGCTGCTCGCCGCGGCGGGACCAAGCAGCGGCTGGCGGCGCGCCGATATTGTCGTCAGCCGCGACGGCGGCGCGAGTTATGCGACAGTCGCGACGATCGACGGCGCGGCGACGCTCGGGGTTGCGGCGAGCGTGCTCCCCGCCGGCACGACCGACTGCTGGGACCGGCTGTCGACGATCGACGTCGACCTGCTCGAGGATGCGATGACGCTCGACAGCGCGAGCGAGGCGGCGGTTCTCGCCGGGGCGAACCTTGCGCTCGCCGGTGACGAGCTGTTCCAGTTCGCCCGCGCCGAAGCGATCGCGCCGGGGCGCTACCGCATGAGCGTGCTGCTGCGCGGACGGCGCGGAACCGAAACGGCGGTCTTCAGTCATGTCGCGGGTGAGCGCTTCGTCATGCTCGACGCGGGCGGCATCACCGCGTTCGATCCGCCGCTCGACGCAATCGGGTCGCCACTGATCTTCAAGGCGGTCGGCCCCGGGGAGGACATCGTCGCGGTCCCCCCGGTTGCCATGGTTCAGACGGCAGCGGCCTTGCGACCGCTGTCGCCAGTCGCGTTGACCGTCACGACGCTCGCCAACGGCGACCGCACGATCACGTGGATCCGCCGCAGCCGAGCGGGCTTCGCGTGGATCGACGGCGCCGACGCGCCGCTGGGCGAGGAGGTCGAGGCCTATCGCGTCGCCATCGCGGTCGACGGCGTGGTCGTCCGCACGGTCGATGCCAGCACCGCGTCGTGGACCTATCCCGCTGCGTCGTTCGCCGCCGACGGCGGTGCCCCCGCGCGGTCGCTGATCATCGCCGTCGCGCAGCTCGGCGCGGTGGTCGGACCGGGCGCAGTGGCGACGCGCACGATCGCCATCTCGCGTTAACCCACATTTTTTCGGAAGGACGATCATGGCTGAAGCATCGGCGCGCTACGCCTTGGCGCTGCTCCAGAGCGGGCAAGCGCAGAAGGAAGTCACCCACAACAGCGCGGTCGCGGCGATCGATTCGTTGCTCCACCTTGCGGTCGAGAGCCGGATGCTGGCGGCTCCACCAGCTGCAGCGTCGTTTCCGGGCGGCTGGATCGTCGCCGGCGCGGCCACCGGCGCATGGGCCGGGCGCACCGGGCAAATCGCCTTTCTCGACGCCGGCGGCTGGTCGTTCGTCGCTCCGCGCGATGGTTGCCTCGCCTTCGTTCGCGACGAAGGCGTCTTCGCGGTGTCGGCGGGCGGCAGCTGGCATGGCGATGCGTGGCCGGTGAAAGCGTTGACGGTCAACGGCCGGACGATGCTCGCGGTCGCGCCGGTCGCGCTCGCCGGGGTGGCCGGGGGCACCGTGATCGACGTCGAAGCGCGGGCGGCGCTGGCGACGCTGACAGCCGCGATGCGCGTCATGGGACTCGTTGCCTAAGCGAACCGAGTGGTGCACGTTACTTCATGGAAAAGCTGTTGTTTCTATGCAACACACCATCTGAATCTCGACTTGCGCTGGTATAACTGCTGCGTTAGAGCGTTCGAGCAGTTCAGAAGACTATCGAAACCGTGAAGGGAATAATGATGCGGAAACTTGCCGTAGCAATAGCGTTGGCTTCGACCGCGCTTGCCGGTCCGGCTCTGGCGAAAGACGGTTCGTTCTATGTCGGGATCGAAGGCGGCGGGATCATCTCCCAGGCTGCATCGTTCGACCTGCGGACGACCTCGGGCGTCGCCTATAAGGCACCGCTGCGCAACACCTACAACGTCGGCTACGATGTCGATGGTATCCTCGGATACGACTTCGGCATGTTCCGCACCGAATTCGAAGTCGGCTACAAGCGTAACAACGTCGACTACGTTCAGGTCAATGGCGGCACTCCGCCGCTGACGCTGGCGAACGGCGTTGCCGGCGTTCCGGCGCTGGGCAACTACAATGGTGCGCCGGGCAACCAGAACATCCTTTCGTTCATGGTCAACGGCCTCGTCGACTTCGGCGGCAAGGGTCGTGACATCGGCGGTTACCTCGGCGGCGGCGTCGGCGTCGCCCGCGTCAAGCAGCAGGGCTACGGCTTCGCTGCTGGCGGTGCGCCGTATCTCGACGACAGCGACACGCATGTTGCCTGGCAGCTTCTCGCCGGCGTCTACAAGCCGCTGACCGACCACGTCGACGTCTCGCTGAAGTATCGTTACTTCAACGTCGATAACGTCAACACGCTTACCTTCACCGGGAACCAGGCGAACACGCGCGTTCGCACGCACAGCCTGCTTGTCGGCCTGACGTACAACTTCGGTGGCGAGGCTCCCCCGCCGCCGCCGCCGCCGCCGCCGGCTCCCCCGCCGCCGCCGCCGGCTCCGCTGCCCCCGTGCCCGCCGGCTGCCGTTACGCCTGGGCCGTTCCTCGTCTTCTTCGATTGGGATCGCTCGGTCATCACGCCGGAAGCCGCCGCGATCCTCGATCGCGCCGCCGACCAGTATGCCTCGACGGGCCAGACCAGCGTTACGCTTGCCGGTCACGCCGACAAGTCGGGTAAGCCGGACTACAACGTTGCGCTGTCGCAGCGCCGCGCTGACGCGGTCAAGGCTTACATGACCGGCAAGGGTGTCGCCGCCGGTGTCATCACGACCGAAGCCTTCGGTGAGAGCCGCCCGCTGGTCGATACGGCCGATGGTGTGCGCGAACCGCAGAACCGCCGCGTCGAGATCACCTTCGGCGGTGCTTCGGCTCCGGCGTCAGCTGGTCCCTGCACCCCGCAGTAAGCGGACCGAGAACAAAGGAAAGGCCGCCCGAAAGGGCGGCTTTTTTTTGTGCTTGTGGGGGGAGCCGACCCGGGGGGCCCCGACTAAGCAGCCAAGCGTCGCTCGGCGGCGCAGAAGCGGTTTGCCGCGATTAGTCACAGCGAAAGACGGGGTCACGACCTCGAGAGCTTGAGATCATGGACCCCGGCGCTCGCCGAGTAATATTATGATGGTGCAGGCGACGATGCGGTTCGGACCGCTAGGCGCGTCAGAGCGGCGGCAGCGTCTCGCCCGTCAGTTCGACCGGCGTCAACAGCGCCTTGTGCGAGACCGGCGTCAGCCCGGCCCGAACATCATCGCGCAGTTCCGCGGCGCGCTTCCCCAATTCGCCTTTGCGCAGCGTCAGTGCCGCACGACCGGCAACCGCCGCCCGCTCGCAGAACGAGTATTGGGCGTCGAGGGTCGAATAACTGTTGTAGGTCTGCGTTGTGTAGCGATCGAAGCTGTTCTGCGCCTGGGCGCCATCGTACCGCCGGAAATGCGCGATCATCGTCGTCCGTGCCCGATCGAGTTCATCGGAATGCTGGCGCAGCACGTCGTTATAATTACGAACGGTCGCGAGAAAGTTCGAGAACTGGCATTGCAACGCGGCGATATTAAGCGCCGCGCGAACGCTCCAGACCGCATTCGCCTGCTCTTCCGCCGGGGTGGTCGCGCGGAGTTTGACCGCATTAGGGGTCACCATGCCATCGACGCCCCGTGTCACGACCTCTTCACCCGGGAGCGGTGCAGTGGGGGCAGCGTCGGCCTGCGTCGCCTTTACGCGGGCCGGCTTCATCGCAGGAGCAGTTTTCTTCGCGGGGGCGGCGGCGACAGCAGCGATCGGAACACCACAGACACACAGGACGGAGAGCGAAATAAAGGCATTTCGAAGCATATTGCGGCTGTCCTCCGGCGCAAAACGCAGCGCCAAACAGCCTTACCGCCCTCGATCATGCGCCGCTAGAGTCTGTTTCGGCAGTGGCGCGGCATGCTCAGCTCGAATGACAATCGCCGGAACCGCTCACGGCAAGGCGCAGTGCCCGTCACCCGGCAGCGGCGCCATCACTGGGCGATGACGCCGCTGGTTGTGTGCCTAGCCGAGAAGGCTGCCGAGCTGCAGCGCGACCGACATATCACCGTCTACTTTCAGCTTGCCCATCATGAACGCCATCTGCGGGTTCTGCTTGCCGCTCGCCAGGTCCATGAAATCGGCCATCGACACCTTTACGGTGCAATCGGTCGGGACGTTCTGGTTGTCGACGACTGCGGGCGTGGCGGTGTCGTCGATCCGGACGACGCCATCGTCGCCGAAATCGAACTTGACCGACTTCTTTAGCCCGGCACTCGCGCCGACGCGGGTGCGCATGCCATCGGTGATCTGTTCAAGGCTCATCGTAGTTCTCCCCAATGGCTTCGCTCGAAACCAGTGATTTTCGCTAACACCGCTCGCTTCGATTGGTTTCGCTCGATGACATGACGTCCCGCAAACCGCGACCGGCCATAAAAGAAGGGCCGCCATTTGACTGGCGGCCCTTCCGAGAGTTTGACGACCGAAGCTTACGGCTTGGTGGTGGTCGTCGAATCCGTCGTCGTCGTGGTGGTGCCGCCCGAAGCCGGTGCCATCGCGTCGCCAGCGGCGGGAGCGGTCGCCATCGCGTCGGCAGCGCCCGAAGCGGGAGCGGTCGTCGTGGTATCGGTCGCCATCGGCGCCGAAGCAGGCGTCGTGGTGTCGGTCGTGGTGGTGGTCGACGTCGTGTCGGCCTTCTTTTCGCCGCAAGCGACGACTGCCAGCGCGAGGCCGGCGACGAGCGTAACCGTCTTAATCTTCGTCATGAGATCACCCATCTTTGGACTCCTGTTCATCGTTTGCGAGCATGATAGCGGCGGTTTCGGTTCAGCCCTTATCCCCTAACCGTAGTAGACATTAGACAGAAACTTCACGGCCCTCAAGCGCCATTGCGCATCTCCGTAACGGTTAAACGACAGATGAACCGCGACAGTTCCGCGTGCAATGCAGCATCGATCGAGGCCATCGTCGACGGCCTGCCGAGCGCCGCAAGGCTCGTTACCGCCGAATCCGCCAGTCCGCAGGGGACTATTCCGTCAAAATGCGCGAGGTTCGGCGCGACATTGAGCGCGACCCCGTGAAAGGTCACCCAGCGGCGGATGCGGACGCCGATCGCCGCGATCTTTGCGTCGTGGCCAGCCTCGTGAACCCATACCCCAACACGCGCCGGATCGGTGAATGCGGCGACTCCCTCGCGGGCCAGCGCGTCGGTTGCCCATGCCTCGAGCGCGGTGATGAAGCGGCGGACGTCGCGGCCGCGCGCGTCGAGGTCGAGCATGACATAGACCACGCGCTGGCCGGGTCCGTGATAGGTGTGCCGCCCGCCGCGCCCGGTGACGTGAACCGGAAAACGCGCGTCGAGGACGTCGGCGGCGTCGGCGCTGGTGCCGGCGGTGTAGAGCGGCGGATGTTCGACGAGCCAGATCAGCTCGCGCGCGGTGCCCGCCCGGATCGCCGCGACGCGCGCCTCCATCGCCGCGACCGCCTCGGCATAGTCGAGCAGCCCCGGTTCGACGCGCCAGTCAATGCCGCCGGTCAACCCTCGCTCACAGCGACGCCGCGAATGCGCGAACATCGGCGAGGAACAGCTCGGGCTCCTCGAGACTAGCGAAATGGCCGCCGCGCGGCATCTCGGTGTAGCGGACGACGTTATAGCCGCGCTCGACCATCGCGCGCGGCGGGAAGGCGAGCAGGTCCTTCGGGAAGGCCGCGACTGCGGTCGGCACCTCGATCCGCCGTCCAGCGGGAATCGCCGCGCCGCCCTCGTCGAACATGCCCTTGTAGATCCACGTCGCGGTGTTGAAGCTGCGGGTCGTCAGGTAGATCATGATGTTGGTCAGCATCTGGTCGAAGCTGAACGGCGGGTCGACATAACCGTCGCGGCCGCCGCCGGTATCCGACCAACCGACGAACTTCTCGGCGAACCACGCCGCAATCCCCATCGGCGAATCCATCATTGCGAAGCCGAGGCTCTGCGGCTTGGTTCCCTGGAGCTGCAGATAGGCGGTTTCGCGGTCGCGGACCTTCTGCGCTTTCATCAGCCACGCGACCTCGGCGGGCGTGTCGGGGTGCATGTCGGCCGAGCGCAGCCCGTAGCCGCTCAAATGGATCGCCTCGACCGACTTGCTGTCGAGCCCGATCCAGCCGCCGATGACGCAACCCCAGTCGCCGCCCTGATACAGATACCGGTCGTAGCCGAGCACCGACATCAGCCGGTCGTACAGCCCCGCCATCGCGCGCGGCCCGATCGGCGACGTCGGCTTGTCCGACCACGCATACCCCGCCAGCGAAGGAGCGATCACATGGAAGGCAGGCCCATCCTCCACCTCAGGTTCGGCAAGGCGATCGATGATCGCGTCGAACTCGACGATCGATCCCGGCCAGCCATGGGCGATCAACAGCGGGCGCGCATCCGGGCGCGACGAGCGCCGGTGAATACAGTGAAGCTTTAGCCCGGGCTCGACCTCGACGCGAAAATGCGGGTGGCGATTGAGGCCCGCGACCGCCGCCGGCCAGTCGAAATCGTCGAGCCAATAGTCGCGCAGCCGAACCATATATGCGCGATTCGCCCCGTAGTCCCATTTGGCGTCGGTGGGCTCCTCGAAGGAGCGGTAGGACGCGACGCGGTCGCGAATCCATGCGACCTCATCGGGGTTGACGGGCAGGGTGAACGGCTCGATCGCGCTCATGCCGCGAGCCTCTGCTTGGTCGTCGCGGTGATCAGGTCGGCGGCCTTTTCGGCGATCATAATGGTCGGGGCGTTGGTGTTGCCGGAGACGAGATACGGCATCACCGACGCATCGACGACGCGCAGCCCCTCGACTCCGCGAACACGCAGCGACCCGTCGACGACCGAGGCGTCATCCGCCCCCATCCGGCAGGTCCCGACGGGGTGGTAGATCGTCTCGCCCCAGTTGCGCATCGACGCGACAAGCGCGTCGCGTGACTGCACCGCCGCCCCGGGCCAAGTCTCGGCCCCGCGATACGCGTCGAACGCCGGCGCCGCGCCGATCTTGCGGGCGATCGCGACCCCGGCGACGAGCGTGTCGATATCCTCATGCGCGGTCAGATAGCGCGGGTCGATCAGCGGATGCGCGAGCGGGTCGGGGCCGGCGAGGCGGATCGTCCCGCGGCTTTCGGGGCGGAGCTGGCAGACGTGCATCTGGTAGCCATGCTCGGGCGACATCGTCCCGCGGCCATGGGCATTGCCGCGCAACGGCATGAAATGGATCTGGATATCGGGTGCCGCCAGCCCCTCGCGAGTCGACACGAACGCGCCGGTCGGAGTCGGGATGTAGCTTCCCGGTCCCGATTTCGCGAACAGCCACGACGCCAGCGCCTTGACCTTGTTGAACGTCGCCGCGTTGGCGTTGAGCGTCACCGGCTGGGTACACGCCCATTGCACGATCAGGTCGAGATGGTCCTGGAGATTGCCGCCGACGTCGGCGCGGTCGGCGACGACCGCGATCCCCGTCGCGCGCAGATGCTCCGCCGGACCGACCCCCGACAGCATCAGCAGTTGCGGCGAGTTGACCGTGCCGCCGCACAGGATCACCTCGCGCGCGGTCACCGTCGTCGCCTTGCCGTCGCGGACATAGGCGATGCCGGTCGCGCGGGTTCCGGTGAAGGTAACGCGCTCGACCTGGACGTTGGTGCGGACCTCGAGGTTCCGCCGCTTCATCACCGGCGTCAGATACGCGCGCGCCGCCGACCAGCGGCTGCCGTTCTTGATCGTGCAGTCGTAGCGTCCAGCGCCTTCGAACTGCGGCCCGTTGAAGTCGTCGGTGCGCGGGTAGCCCGCCTGCACCGCGGCATCGACGAACGCGTCGTTGAGGACATGCGGCAGGCAGCGCGTGCTCGTATGGAGCGGGCCGCCCGCGCCGTGGAAGTCGTCGCCGCCGCGCTCGCTGTCCTCGGACCGGCGGAAGTACGGCAGCACGTCGCTCCACCCCCAGCCGGTCAGGCCGAGCTGCGCCCAGCGGTCGTAATCGCTCGCATGCCCGCGGATATAGACCATGCCGTTGATCGACGACGACCCGCCCAGCACGCGCCCGCGCGGCCAGTAGAGCCTGCGGTCGTTGAGCTCGGCCTGCGGGACGGTCCAGAAGCCCCAGTCGTGCGGGCTGTCCTTGTCGGGCGGAATGATCTGCGCGATCCCGCCGGGCATGTTGATCATCGTCCCGTTGTCGCGCCCCCCGGCTTCGAGCAGCAGGACGCGCGTCGCCGGGTCGGCCGACAGCCGATTGGCGAGGACGCACCCCGCCGATCCCGCGCCGACGATGATGAAGTCGAAATTATCGGCCATGATGCGAGCCCTCCCCAGAGCTTCGCCAGCCAGTCTAGGCGTTCGGGGCGTCCGGGCAAGCCGTGGTCGCGCCCGCGAGTTCGGCGGCGACGCGCGCGAACACCGCGGTGACGCCGTCGGCACCGGCTGCCGCGACCGCGCCACCGGCAACCTCGGCGGGCGACCATAGCCACGACCGCGCCGGATCGTCGAGCATGTCCCATCGCGGGAACATCCGCGTCGCGACCTCGGTCGATCGCAACGCGTTGATATCGAGGTGGCGGTCGTCGGCAACGATCCGCTCGAAAGCGGCAGCGATCGCGTCGTCCGGCCCCTCGATCAGCTGCAGATAGATGTCGTGGCGGCAGATCAGCGCGCCAGTCACGCCATCGCGCCGGTTGTTGCGCCGCGCGGCGACGAGGATATTCGCGAGCGTCGCCGCGTCGTAGCCGAACGGCTGCGAGGTGTAGATCAATTGGCGCAGCATCTTGCCGTCCCCCAAACCGGTTTTGCGATAAGCTACGGGATCGGCGGTCGCGCGTCGCCCCCTTCACATCGCCGCACCGCGCTGCCACATGAGCAGCGATGAGCGATCCTGCCGAACTTGTCGCCGCGGCTCCCTACGGGCGTGTCGAAGCCGTGTCGCCGCTCGTGCGCCGGGTGCTCGCGCGGAATCCGTCGCCGTTCACCTACACCGGCACGGGGACGTACATCGTCGGAAGCGGCACCGTCGCGATCATCGATCCGGGCCCCGACGACGCCGAGCATATCGCTGCATTGCTCGACGCGGTCGCGGGCGAGACGGTCAGCCACATCGTCATCACCCACACCCACCGCGACCATTCTCCCGCCGCGCCCGCGGTCAAGGCGGCGACCGGGGCGATCGTCGTCGGGTGCGCCCGGCTGGTGCTCGACGATGCCGGTCCGCGCGCCGACGCCGGGTTCGACCGGACTTACGACCCCGATGCCGTGCTCGGCGATGGCGACAGCGTGAGCGGTCCCGACTGGACCCTGACCGCGCTCCACACCCCCGGCCACACGTCGAATCACCTGTGCTTCGCGCTCGCTGAGGAGCGCTCCTTGTTCAGCGGCGATCACGTCATGGGCTGGTCGACGACCGTCGTCGCGCCGCCCGACGGCGACATGGCGGCGTATATGGCGAGCCTTCGCCTGCTGCTCGACCGCGACGACGTGGTCTATTACCCGACCCATGGCGCGCCGGTGATCGAGCCGCAGCGGCTGGTGCGCGGCCTGATCACCCACCGCAAGCAGCGCGAGAACCAGATCATCAAGACCCTCGGCGACGGGCCGAAATCGGTCCCGGCGATGGTCGCGACGATGTATGCGAGCATCGATCCGCGGCTGCATCCGGCGGCGGGCCTGTCGGTGACGGCGCATCTGATCGACCTGCGCGCCCGGGGCATCGTCGGGAACGACGGCGACGCGTGGGCGCTCGTCGCGTGAAGCGCTACGCCGTCCTTTGGGGCCTGCTCACCGGGCTGTTGTTCAGCGCCGCATTGGTCGGGGTCTTCCGCGCGCCGCTCGCCGCGCTGCTGCTGCGCGGTCCCGACCCGGTGTCGATCGCCGACGTCTCGCTCAATGCGGTCCAGGCGCAAAACAAGCTGACCGCCTTTGCCGCGCGCTTCACCGTCGCGGTGACCTCGCAGCAAACGCGGCTCGGGCTGTTCCATGCGACCAAAACGCTGATCGTTCCCGGCACCGTCCGCTACGAGCTTGATTGGAAGCAAGTGACGCGCCGCGACCTCGACTGGAACGCCGCGACGAAGAGACTGACGGTGACGATCCCGCGCCCCGCGATCGCCGGTCCCGAGATTGATCTGACGCGCATCCGCGAGTTCAAGGACGGTGCGCTGCTGCTCGCACTGACCGATGCCGAGGCGACGCTCGACACCGCCAACCGCGCGCGTGTCCAGTCGGCGCTCCTCGACGAGGCGAAGGCGCCGCTGCTCGTCCAGATGGCGAGCGACGCGACCCGCGCGGCCGTCGCGCGCACCTTCAAGCTGCCGCTCGCCGCCGCCGGTCTCGACGCCGCCGTCGTAGTTCGTTTCCCCTAAGGAGTCCGCGCATGGACGCCCGCCTCAACCTGTTCGGCCAGTCGGTCCCTCCCGGCATTGACCTTCACGCCGAGATTGCGCGGCTGCGGAAGGAGCGCAACGCCGTCATCCTCGCGCATTATTATCAGGACCCGATCCTGCAGGACCTCGCCGATTTCGTCGGCGACAGCCTCGACCTCAGCCGCAAGGCTGCCGCGACCGACGCCGATGTCATCGCCTTTTGCGGGGTCAAGTTCATGGCCGAGGTGGCGAAAATCCTGTCGCCGCAGAAGACCGTCGTCCTCCCCGACCTCAAGGCCGGGTGCAGCCTCGAGGATTCGTGCCCGCCCGACGAGTTCGGTGCATTCCGCGCGGCGCATCCCGACCATATTAGCCTGACGTACATCAACTGCTCGGCGGCGGTGAAAGCGCACAGCGACATCATCGTGACGTCGTCATCGGCCGAGAAGATCATCAACCAGTTGCCGCGCGACCAGAAAATCCTGTTCGCTCCCGACAAGCACCTCGGTGCGTGGCTCAACCGCAAAACCGGGCGCGACATGCTGCTGTGGGACGGGACGTGCATCGTCCACGAGCGCTTCTCGGTGACCGAATTGCTCAAGTTGAAGGCGCTCAACCCCGCCGCGCCGGTGCTCGCCCACCCCGAATGCCCGGCGGCGATCCTCGACCTCGCCGATTATGTCGGCGCGACGAGCGGCATCCTCGATTACGCGCTCAGGTCGCCCGAGCCGACGCTGATCGTCGCCACTGAACCCAACATCATCCACCAGATGCAGCTCCGCGCGCCGCACAAGGTGTTCATCGGCGCGCCGGGGGCCGACGGCAATTGCGGCTGCAACATGTGCCCGTTCATGGCGATGAACACGCTCGAGAAATTGTACCTCTGCCTCCGCGACCTGACCCCGGTGATCGAGGTCCCCGAGGCGATCCGGGTGCGGGCTAAGCTGCCGCTCGACCGGATGTTGGAGATGGCGAGCGCGGTGACACCGGTGCCGGTTACGGGGGATTGAGGATCGGGATAACCATCGGCGCAGTCGTCGTCGGGCTAGCCGTCGCGTTCCTCGTCGTCGTGGTCGTCGCACAACGTCGCTTCATTTATCCAGCGCCGCGAGCGACCGGAGAAATATCAGCCCCCGGCTTCAACCAGGTCGTCTTGCACACGGCGGATGGCCTAGACCTCGGCGCGCTTTACCGGCCTGGACACCGACGCCGGACCGTCGTGTTCTTTCACGGAAACGGCGACAGTCTGCGTGGATCGCTCATCGCGACGCAGGCGATCGCCGCGGCCGGCTATGGTGTCCTGTTACCCGAATACCGTGGCTACGGCGGCAATCCGGGATCGCCCAGCGAAAGCGGCCTTTACGCTGACGGCCGAGCGGCGACCGCGTTCCTTCGCCGGCAGGGCGTCGCCTCGGGCGACATTGTCGCCATCGGCAACTCGCTCGGCTCGGGTCCGGCGACCGAGGTCGCAACCGCTGAGAAGCTCGGCGGCCTGATGATCGTCTCCGGCTT